>JAGRAN010000056.1 GCA_020434585.1 Bdellovibrionales bacterium | reverse complement strand
TCGAGCAGCACGTCGCCGAACCGGGCCTCAAGCAGTGTGTTTTTGCAGGCGGGGCATTTCATGGGGAGTAGTATAGCGGGGATTGGGGGGATGGGGGTAGGGGAAGGAAGTGAGAGAATGGACGCAGTGGTGGGGTTTTGATAGGGAGAATGGATGCTGAAAGAGATAGAGTTAATACTATTTGATTTGGATGGGACACTTGTTGAGTTTCATCACGATTTTTTATTTGATCAGGCGCATCTGATCACCGAGCAGCTTGGGCATGGGCCGATAGATCCGCAGGAGCTCGAGCAGCATTTCTCCGAATTCAGCTTCTTTGATTTTATTCCAGAAAATCAGCGCGAGCTGTTCATTCACCAATTTTGGTCGAATTTCGACTGGAACAACTTTCCGCGCGCGAAGGTGTTGCCGGGAGCGATGGAGCTGCTGCACCAAATAAATGCAAGCAATCGAAAGTCAGGTATCGTGACGTCGCGTGCAGTGCCGGTCGAACAGCTCGCACGAGAACTCGAGCATACAGGTCTGATTGAACATATGACCTACGTGCGCACGAGAAGCCAAGATCATCTTCACTGGTCAGATAAGCGAGATTCACTGGCCTCAATTATCGAAGAATCCGGTCTCGAGCCCTCGCGAATTGCCATGGTCGGGGATATTCCGCCCGATATCTCGAGTGCCCGAGTCATGGGCCTTGGGCTGACCGTAGGCGTGCTCAGCGGCGGTTTAAAGCGATCTGTGCTGGAACACGCCAAACCGGACCATATTCTTGATAGCGTTGCTCAAATTTCCGAGCTGTTTTTTTCTAAGTAATATCAGTTAATTACTGCGATTACCTGGCCTTCAGCGTGGCCTGGGGTCCGGCGGGTGTTACCTTGTTTATTAATATACTGATATTATTGCGCTAACTTGGAGATCTCCGTAGGTATATGCCTTTCACAAATCGTTTAGCTTGGTCCGAGTCGATCATATAAGGAAATCTTAATTGAAAACGAATGAAATTCGGGACGCATTCCTGGATTACTTTGCGTCCGTCGATCACACAAAAGTCGAAAGCTCATCACTGGTTCCGCACGGAGATCCAACACTGCTGTTCACGAACGCGGGGATGGTGCAGTTCAAGGACTGCTTCTTGGGGGCAGAGAAGCGCGCCTACACCCGAGCGACCACATGTCAGAAGTGTCTGCGTATTTCCGGTAAGCACAACGATCTAGAAAACGTCGGCCGCACCGCGCGCCACCACACATTCTTTGAGATGCTCGGAAACTTTTCGTTCGGCGACTATTTCAAACAAGACGCAATCAAATACGCCTGGCAGTTTTTAACTGAAGTAATGCAGCTGCCGAAGAATCGCCTCTGGGTCACAATCTTCGAAACAGACGATGAAGCGGCGGAGCTTTGGAAATCAGAAACAGATGTCGATCCCAATCGAATTCTGCGCTGCGGCGAGAAGGACAACTTTTGGGCGATGGGTGATACTGGTCCCTGCGGACCGTGTTCAGAAATCCACTATTACCTTGGCGAAAACGTTGCATCGCAAAGTGAAGCAGAATTTCGCAAAGAAGACGGCAGCTATCTGGAGATCTGGAACTTGGTCTTCATGCAGTACAACCGCCTGCCCGACGGAACCCTAAATCCGCTGCCGAAGCCATCTGTGGATACCGGCATGGGCCTAGAGCGTATTGCCGCCGTGAAGCAGGGCGCACTGGCAAACTACGACACCGACGAATTCCAATCGATCATCTCGTTTACCGCTGAGCTTTGCGGCAAGAAGTATATCGGAAAGGACTACACGATTCGCGACCTCGAAAAAGACGAGCAGTACGCTGTCGATACGGCATTTCGGGTCATTGCTGACCACTCGCGCGCATGTTCGTTTCTTATTGCCGACGGAGTAAACCCGGGAAGCGACGGACGCGGCTACGTGCTGCGCCGCCTTATTCGCCGCGCCTGCCGCCACGGTCGTGCTCTAGGATTCGATTCCGCATTTCTGTTTAAGGTCTGCGGCAAGGTCGTGGAAATTCTGTCTCCGGTTTATCCTGAGCTTACCAAAGCAGCTAAACGTATCGAGAAGGTTATCCGCGCGGAAGAAGAGAAGTTCATCGAAACTCTTGGCAGCGGCCTTACGATTCTCAAAAAGGAAGTCGACAAGGTTTCCAAGCGCTCTTCGAAGGTATTGCCGGGCTCAGTAGCATTTCTGCTGCACGACACTTACGGCTTCCCGCTCGATTTAACTGAAGACATTGTTTCAAACGCGGGCCTGTCGGTTGATCGCAAAGGCTTCTCAGAAGCGATGGACGAACAGCGCGAACGCTCACGGGCTGCCCGAGCTGACGACACCGAGCTAATTTTGCAGCGCGCAGTAAAACCGCTTGAGACAAAGTTTGTCGGCTACGAACGAAGCAACGCCGAATACGAATCAAAAATTCTCGGCATTTTTAATACCGATGGTGAGATTGAGTCGGCCTCCGAAGGAAGCGATGTCGCAATCGTTGCTGCCGAAACTCCGTTTTATGCTGAGTCCGGCGGGCAGATTGGTGATACTGGCCGTATCAGCACTTCGACCGGCACAGTTGATATTATCGACACGAAGAAAGCTGCCGGCGGCACCATTGTGCATATTGGCAAGATTGTAGAGGGCGATATTTCGTCGAAGCAGGACGCTCGCTTAATCATCGACGATGCGCGCCGAAGCTTGCTGCGGCTCAATCACTCTGCGACCCACTTGCTGCACTTGGCGCTAAGAGAGGTTCTGGGTGACCACGTGCAGCAGGCCGGCTCACGCGTCTCTGAGCACAATCTGCGCTTCGACTTTTCCCATTTTGAGCCGGTATCGCGCACACAGCTCGAAGAAATTGAGTCAATTGTCAACGAGCAGGTTCGCGCCAATCACAAAGTCGTCACTGAGGTGATGGAACTCGATGCAGCGAAAGCTAAAGGAGCCATGGCGCTTTTTGGCGAGAAGTACGGCGCGAAAGTCCGAGTTGTTGAAATCGGTCCGCGCTCGCTTGAGCTTTGCGGCGGCACACATGCCGAGCGTTCAGGTGATATTGGCTTCGTATCTATCGTAACTGAAACTGGCATTGCTGCTGGCGTAAGAAGAGTCGAAGCGGTGTCTGGACCAGGTGCTGTGGGTTATCTCGGCGCTAAGCGAACGGCCGTTCACGAGCTGGCCGATATCCTTCGCGCCGGTGAAGACGAGCTGACCGAACGGGTGTCTCGCCTAGTTGAAAGAAACAAAGAACTAGAGCGCAGCCTTGAGCGTTTTCAGCAAAAAGAGAATTCATCTCGCGGAGATAGCCTTACTTCTCAAGTAAGAAAGCTCGCCGATGGAACGCAGGTTCTAGCGACATTGCTCGAGGATGCAAGCCCCAAGCAGCTTCGCGAACTTGCCGATGATCTAAAGCAGCGCCTTGGTTCGATATGTCTTGCCCTGGGCAGTGTCCAGGACGGCAAGGCGATTGTACTTACGGCAGTAACTGACGACCTGGTCGATCGCTTTCATGCTGGGGAGCTTGTTAAGGAGTTAACGAAAGTTGTTGGAGGAAAGGGTGGAGGCCGGGCTGACATGGCGCAGGCGGGAGGAGGAGATCCGAATCTCCTGGAGAGTGCGCTTAATCGTTTCCAAGAACTGGTGGCCTAAATGTTTGCGCGACTAAATGAGTCCGTTTCTGGTAGCAACGCTGAGCTGATTAAAAAATCGCTCTTACTGCTGTTGACTTCCGTGGCGATTAGCATCATCGGCTCGCAGGCACATACTTCGTCCGGCGATGTTTATGCAGTTGGAGAGGTCGCGGGCCGTACAATTACTGCTCCCCGAGATCTGCTGATTGAAGACGTTGCCGGAACTGACGAAAAGCGCCAAGCAGCGTCTTCACAGGTGCGACCAGTACTGCTGTTTAAAGACAAAAGCGGCACCGACGTTCGCGGACAAATTCAGGCCTTTTTCGATGTCGTTGCCAGCTACGACAAAGGTGTGGAATCAGGAGATGCTATTCCCTTCTCGAAGGACGATCGCATTGAGATAGAGACAAGGTTCAGAATCGACTTTGTCGGCGACGAGTGGGGCATTCTTGGTGTGCGCTCGGAGTGGGATGAGCTTCGTGAAATCGTTGCCCAGGCCGGGGAGCCGATTGTGCGCCGCGGCATTGTTGCCAACAAAGGTGTTATTAGCGACCTGGTGGCGAACGAAGGCGCGACACTGCTTATTGAATCGACAGGAGCGGAGCGCGAATTATCTGACGCCGATGACCTTTATGGCCTAGCTGATGCTCTGGAGCTTGCCCGCGAAACCGCAAACACCTCTGTTAAACGCGGGAAGGCATACCTTTCTTTGGTAAATAAGCTTCTTGGCCTAGTGATTCGACCAAATATTTCTTTCGAATCCGCTGAGACAGAAGCCAGAATCGCGAAAGCCCGCGAGGCTATTGAACCGATTTATTACAAAATACGGCGCGGAGAAGTTATTATCCGCACAGGTGACGTTGTGACGCCGCTGCAGCACTGGAAGCTGGGTCAGATGCGCGATCACTCTTCGGCGTCTACGCTGATACCGTCAATCGTCGCGAATACAATCATTACGCTGTTTGCGCTTTGGCTGCTCTATGCATTTGCTCAGGGAGCTTGGCCATCCTTTCGACCGACCGTGAGGGACGTGTCAGTTTTCTCGGTAACGCTCGTTGTGAGCATCATGCTGCTCTACTTCTTTGCGGTTGTGGCTGCACCGCTCACGGTCTACGCGCCGCAGCTCGGACAGGATGCCTTGATTTGGGCCACTCCTGTTGCCTCAGGTGGAATTCTGCTGCAGGTGATTTTAGGTCTCCCGACAGTCTTTCTGTTTAGTCTGGCTTATGCGCTGCTTTCAGCTGTGGTGTTTGACCTGTCATGGGAAATTCCGATTCTAATTATCGTTGCTAACTTTGTCGGTGCGCTTAGCGTAAAAGATTGTCATCGACGTTCTGCGTTTATTAGCGCGAGTCTGCGGGTCGCAGCAGCCAGTATTGTAGTGCTTTGCTGTTATCTGCTCTCTCAACCGAGCCATACGGTGCCGGAAGTTGCAGTGATGCTCCTGTGCGTGCTTTTCGGCGCGCTTTCGTCGGGTGTTCTTGGGTCTTCACTGGCGCCGGTTGCTGAGCATGCCGGCTCGTATATTACGGACGTTAAGCTGCTCGAGCTGTCATCGCTTGATAACCCGCTGCTGCGCGACCTTTCGGTTCAAGCCCCGGGCACGTGGAACCACTCGATGGTTATGGGTCAGATGGCGAAGTCTGCTGCTGAAGCGATTGGAGCAAACGCTCTGCTTGCGCGAGTCGGTGCTTACTACCACGACATCGGCAAGGCCAAGAAGCCGGCCTATTTCGTTGAGAACCAGACCTCAAAGGAAAACCGCCACGACAAGCTTACACCTTCGATGTCCGCCTTGATTATTCGCGCACACGTGAAGGATGGCATTGAAATGGCGAAACGCCGCAGGCTGCCGCAGGCGATTGTTGACTTAATCCCGCAGCACCACGGCACAGCGCTGATAGAATACTTCTTTGAAAAGGCCAAGAAAGAGGCGGAGGAAGGCGAGATAGTCGATGAGACTCACTATCGCTATCCCGGCCCGAAACCGCAGACGAAAGAAGCCGGCATTCTAATGTTGGCTGACGGAGTAGAAGCTGCTGCAAGGACCGTTCAGGATCCGACTCCCGCGAAGCTCCAGGGTGTGGTTCAGAAGATAATTAACAAAGTCTTTGCCAGCGGTGAGCTCGACGAGTGTGAACTGACTCTCAAGGATCTGCACGAAATCGCAAAGAGCTTCTCCCGAGTCCTCACCGGAATCTATCACCGCCGGATTGAATATTCTGAGCCGGCTGAAAAGCGCGCTAGGGTTGTGGAAGACGATGCGGATCAAACCCTCGTGACACAGAGAATGAACATTAAGCAGCTGGGCCTGGTAGGGGAGGCGAAGAGCAATGGGCGTAGAGATTCTAACGAGGGAGACGGTAAGCCGCGCGGCAAACGAAATTCTCCCAACGGAGACCCTGACGGCGGTCCTCGAGAAACTCTTAAGCGTCTTGGAAATAAGTGATCGCGAATTAAGCGTTCTGCTGACCGACGACGAAGAGATTCAGCGTTTAAATCAATTTTATCGCGGGAAGAATCGCCCGACCGATGTATTGTCGTTTTCTCTGCGAGAGGGCGAGGACGATACTTTTGCTGAAGATCTACTGGGTGACGTCGCGATATCCATCGAAACTACCCTGCGCCAAGCAGCGCAGCTCGAAGTGACACCCCCCGAGGAGCTGCTGAGATTGGCGATTCACGGCACCTTGCATCTGATGGGCTTTGAGCACGAGAATGTTTCGGATGACATAGCTGCTAAGATGCGGCAGAAAGAAGAAGAATTGTTTGAGATGCTGAGCGCGCAGCTTTAGTAGGACAGTTTTAAATGGTCACATCTATCGACGCCCCCCAGATAAAACAGCAGCTCGGCGAGCTACGTGCCCGCTTAGAGTCGCTGGGGAGCTATCTTTGACCTCCCCAAAAAGCGCATTCGCTTAGAAGAACTTGAGCGGGAAGCCGCTTCCCCCGATTTCTGGAATGACCAAGAAGCAGCGCAGAAGACGCTTCAGGAGCGCTCGCGCCTAACCGACCTCGTTGAAGCAATCGAAAAACTTCACCTTAACGCGGAAAACGCCGGAACGGGCCTGGAACTTTTTGCTGAAAGCAGTGAAGCCGAACTTCTCGCAGACGCAGCAAACGAACTAGACCTGCTTGAGCAGGGACTTTCCAAGCTTGAAATTGCCAGAATGATGTCCGGCAAGCACGACGTAAGCGACGCAGTGGTGGAAATCAATTCCGGTGCAGGCGGCACAGAAGCGCAAGACTGGTGCGAGATGCTGCTGCGCATGTATCTGCGCTGGGCGGAGAAGCAAGGCTTCAAAACTGAGATTCTAAGCATTAACGCCGGGGAGGAAGCCGGCCTCAAGAACGTAACATTCTCACTGCGAGGCGAAAATGCTTTCGGCTACATCAAGGCGGAACGCGGGGTTCACCGACTGGTTCGAATTTCGCCCTTTGATTCCAACGCCCGTCGCCACACCTCGTTTGCCTCCGTTGGTGCAATACCCGAGATAGAAGAAGATATTGATATTGAGATTAACGAAGACGACTTGCGCATTGACACCTACCGCTCTAGCGGAGCGGGCGGCCAGCACGTAAACAAGACTGACTCGGCAGTCCGTATCACACACTTCCCCAGCGGAATCGTAATAGCCTGTCAGACCGACCGCTCCCAGCATAAAAACAAAGCCCGGGCGATGAAGCTGTTAAAGGCCAAGCTGTACGACCTGGAACTGGAAAAGAAGCGAGAAGAAGCGAATGCACTTGCCGGTGAGCGCAAGAAAATCGACTTCGGCAGCCAAATTCGCTCCTACGTGATGCAGCCCTATCAAATGGTGAAAGACCTGCGCACAAGTATCGAAACCAGTGATGTCCAGGGAGTGCTCGACGGCGACCTTGATAAGTTCATCGAAGGGTATTTGCTTTCAGATGCGTTTGTTCAGGACGTCGAGTAAGCAGCCTAAGCTAAACTAAAATAAAAAAGCTGCCGCCGAGCGCTTGCCACTACTCGACGACAGCGGTTGGTTCTAGTCGGATGTCTACTAAGAGACCAGCTGCTTAGTAGCCGCCAGTGTCTTCCGTACAGCTCCAGGTTGATCCGCCTCTGGTGCCTCTGCTTCTCGTGTGCCTCTCTCCAAGAACAGCGGCAATTAGTTCATCTTCAAGCACCGAACCAGGATCCTTGTCGCACGTTAGTTGTTCCACTTGGGTCTTCTCATCGTCAGTCAGGCTACCGGACCAGACATGGCAACCGTTCTGATCGCAGCAGATACAACTGTAATTTTTACCTGCTGTATTTATTAGGTTCTCTATTGCTTCATCTACATCCAGCGCCAGCGCATTAGCTGGAGCAAGCAGTGCGATTATCATCAGTGGAGCAATACAATTGAATAACTTGATGTTCATTTTATATCCTCCTTCTTATGAAACTCGCTGACATTGCGGGGTCGGACCACCGATGAATCCTGAAGTGGTTTCGGTTTCGCACTGTCCATTCGGATCTGGTTCCGGCTCAGGGTCGTCGCCATCGCATGCATGCTTACACTCGTTAACCGCGTCGCGAATAGGATCCAGATTAAATGGCTGGAAGGTCGGAGGGGGCCCAAGGAATTGGCCTGCGTTAATTACCTTTTTTGTCCAGCCGCTGCCGTCGCACTTTCTTGTGAAGACATGGATCTGTGGAACTGAGTTAACGCCCGGGGGAAAGGGACCGCCGCGAGGCACTGATTTCTCGACTACTGCAGTAACGGGACATTCGCCGAGTTCTCCTGAGAGAGTTTCCCATGTGCCCGAAAATGCTTCGCACGGTGGGCACCAGTAGTCGTAAATTGGCTCACCGTTTGGACCAACCCCGATTTTAGTGCGGCCTGTATATAAAATGACTACACAGTTCTTTCCTTCGTAGGGGTCAACTTCTTGAGTTTTAACCCGAGCTTCCTGCGCATCTGCAATTGCTGGAATTCCGGGAAAGACTGAATATGCCAGCAGACAACACAGGCCGAAGACCATGTCGAATCTGAATAATCTATTGAGTACTGTCATGTTCCTAACCTTCTTATTTCCTAACCACAAAAAATCCGCGCTGGACATTTCCGACTAGCATCAGATTTTCGAGAAAAACCAGTGTGCGCAGCGAAGTGGGGGGAGTTCGTTGGAGATTCACTGTCGAGCGATCCAATTAAATTCAATCTGATCATTCGTTGTGCAACGCTGCGCACACACTAAACCTATTATGACGCCCCGATATAGATTTGTGCACTTTGCACGAATACTTTTTGATGCAGCTAGGCTTTCGGCGCAAAATAGAGCGTAATTATAGGCATTTAAATAGCCAGAAAATTTTGTCTGATTTATGTCAGCTCTTTTGTGAGGTGTGCACGAAGAAATTTTCTAGCGCCAGGGCGCCCTCGGCCGAATACTATGCGCTCGGGGAAGCTCGCGAGCGCACGACGAACTAGTGTCGCCAAGCATTGAGCACGCTACAAATGTCAGTTTAGAAAAGGTAAGCTTCCCGAGGCGTAAGTCTAGTAATAGGTGCCGCCGCCGCCGCCTTCACCGCCTTGTCCGCTTGGCTCACCTGAAGATGCACCTGAGCCGTAAGAGGGCGTGGTCTCAGGGTCGACTTCTTCGTCGCCCGATCCCAGTCCAGGACCACCTCCTTCTTGGTTAGCCGGTCCGGGTTTGGCACCTTGAGCGGGGCCCGAAGCTTTACCCACGCCTTCGGTCGTTCCGCCGTCAACCTGTGTTCCCTGCGAAGCGGATGGAGGTCCACCGCCGCTGCCGCCAGCACCGCCGCCGCCACCTGCTCCAGGATCCCAACCTGAAACAGTAGTTGTTCCGGTGACTCCCCTGGTTCCCAAGGGTCCGGAGCCGCCGCAGTTGCCTGCCTGTGAAAGACACTGTGATACTTCTTGATAGAGGGAGTCTTGCGGTTGGTACAGCTGCCCATCAACAACGGCAATCATTGCGATGCACATCGTAGAGACGACTACGACGTATTCGGACAGAGTAGATCCACGCTCAGATCTTCTAAACGGCCGTTTCAGATTAAAGCCCAACAAAACCCCAGAATTCTGAAAAAAACGTACAAATTTCACTGGCACGGCACCTCGTGTCCAGCTTTTCCCAACGTTACGGGATCTAGGAAGGATAGTTTCGAACAGATTAGGCTAGATTCGAACCTTCTTAAAACCCCGGAAACCCTACAAATGACATCCCATTTTACCCTATTGCGGTAGGCGCAGTCCAACCTCGGCCAGACGTCGTCGCGATTCGCAAAGCGGTTATGGGGGCTCGCCCCGTAGCACCTAATAAAACCCGATAATTTATTGAACATTCTGCCCCGTTTTTTCTCCTTCGGTCCAACTAAAGGCTCCAACAACTACAGTCGACCCGGCGCTCACCTTCTTAGGATCCGGCGAGATATCCTTGTCGTGCAGCGATAAGTAGTGTCTTACCTTGCGATGAAACAGATGGCCCTGTTGGTAAATCCATTCACGAATTGCAGGAACATCTGACTGATAAATATTTTTGTATTCTGTGCGCAGGTGAAGGTTGCGCGGATCGCCTGGTTCGAAAGCATTCTGCTCTGCGGCCTTGGCCAAGGTGGCAGCGTTTTCAGCGAAGAGGTTGAGAATTTTGCTCGGCTCCTCTAGGCGGTGCACATGGCGAACCAGTTTGAGGCCGCGATTGGTTTTCTCGACGAGGCCTTGGCGCTCCATTTCAAACAGGATTGCCGCAGGCCCGACTTCACGCAGTACTTTGCGCACGAGAGTATGGAATTCGCTGTCGTCAGTTTGGAAAGATAGCAGCTTCGGCTTTCCTGCTTTTGTTATGAATGCAGGATCTTGTTCCCAGCGGTTGATGATATTCTCGATATGGGTCGACTCTGGAGTCTTGGAGCGCTTCTCCTTGTGAAGGCGAGAAACATCGCGGCGGTGGATTCCCGTCATTACGCTCAAACGGCTGACGTTTACTTTCTCGCCGGTCTCTTCAATTTCCTCGACGGCGATCTCGAGCAAGATCTCTTTTATCTTCTCGGTAATGTGTTGGATGTTCAGGGCGCGCTTCAGGCAGTAACGCAGAATCGGCTTGAGCATTGCTCGAAGCACCTCATCTGCTGATTTCTCATCCTGAGCCATAGCGGCTAAACCTGCGTAAATTGCACAATCTGTTCTTATGTTACAGTAGATCGCGCTAGTTGTCTATTCTGCCAGGAAAATATCTTAAGATAACTATTTGGAATAACAAGAGCAAAAGCGCGCTTAGGTCACAGTCCTGAGAAATTCCTGTAAAAAAGTTTGCGTAAAATGCACAACTATGCGATATTGGGTTTGTGGGGAGCTTCTCCCAAATCACGTAGGAGGTTTTGAGATGAATTTGTTCCAGTTCAAACTGGCGCTGGTTTTGATGCTAACGATGGTATCCGCCTTCTGCGGAGCCCTGGTTGAAACGACCAACCCCGGAACCCTTCCCGATCCCTTCTTCTTCGTGAATTCCGTAAGTGCGCAGGAGCCTGCATGGCGATAACAAGATTTACAGGAGGGGGCCTATGCTTCCTTCGGGCTGTATTGAAGATGCTAAATGCTAACTACCTCAATCCCCCGAGACAAACTTTGTCTAAGTAGTGTATAGCGACCCGACCATTGCCCAGCATCGGCGATACGGCGGCGGCAGCCACCCCCTCGAGGCTGCCGCCTCTTTTTTTACCCTGGGGGCAAAAGAGGCCCTCCATAACCATAAGCAAGTAGTGCAGTATTAACTTACGGCCTGGAGGGCTAGCAGGTTTTGGGATCTTTGAGACTTTCTAGGATTTTCAAATTCTTTCTGGCGGCTCCGCAGTCTGGATCGATTTCCAGAGCCTTTTCCCAGCAGACTCGCGCCTTATCCAAATCGCGATCCTTAAAGTGCCGGACGCCGCGGTTGACGTAAGCTCCGGCACGCTTCTTAAGCAGCTCTCTGTCTGAGATTTCGACCTCGTTTCCTGCCACTCTGCCTGACTGCAGCAGCAGTTGTCTGAGCGATAGGCCGTCGAGCGACTCCGAGTTGGCTGAGGAAGTAGGATCTTCTGGTTTTAACACCAGCTCTTCTTCAGAAAATTCTTTGAAATCCTTTTTCTTCTCGTCTTGTTTCGGCTCCGGATCGCGGCCGATTACGACTCGCTTCTTGGGCGCCTCGGCGGGCTGTCCGGAGACAGTCGCGCGAAGAATCTGGGTTAGGTCGTATGAGCGGTCAGCGTCTACTCCGTCTGCTTCACGCTGAGCGTCGATGATAATTTTTAACTGTTCTAGCGGAGTATGAGCCTTAAGCAGCTTGTCGATTGAGCTGCGGTCGATCACCAGCTGCTGCTCGATTGGCAGCAGAGAGATATTGAAATCTTGACCAGCAGGCTTCTGCTCGACGCGTTCGGAAGCAGCTAGCGCGATTACCAGAGCCTCCGGACCTCGGATGCCGTCAAATTCTGCGTAGCGCAAAACTCCGTTTTCAAAAACGAGTTTGCCCACCGCGTTTTGAGCCTTAATTTCCAGGTTCGCGCTGGCCTGCTGGGCGGAATAGAGGCACAGCAGCTGACCGATATCGATGTTGTGCATTTCTGCGTCAACGCAGGCTCGGCCATCGGCGCTGATAGATTCAGTTATATAGTGTAGCAGTTGATCGACCGTGAATGGCTTTTCGACGTAAGCAAAGCTGCCGCGAGCATTGGCTTTCCCCATCACTTCCGGGCTGCCGTAAGCGGTCATCAGGATCGATCGCGTGTCGGGTGAGTTCTGATTTACTGATTCAATCAGGCGCAGCCCATCCATTTTCGGGAGCTTATAGTCTGTAATCAGGACGTCGACGCCGGTTTTGTCGATCATCGTCAGCGCTTCTTCCGCACTTTCGGCTGTGCCGACGCAGTAGGAATCATTCGCCATAGTAAGGTTCTGTGACAGTGACCAGAGAATGCTCTCTTCGTCGTCTACGACAAGAATTCGCACAGGGGGATTCGATAAAGAAAACTGCGGACTTGAAACCATCGTCGTATGCTTTACACCTGCCTCAATAAAAGAACGTCCTTACGCGTGCAGGTATTGCAAACAGTATTCCAAAACCACAAACGGAGGCCGCCGCCAGCGTCGCTCGACATTAACAATGATTACAATGCTTTACTCGGGCTCTGCTTCTGCTAAGATGCCAGCTGGGTGCTAGGCCCCAGTTCTAGGGGGCGGAGTTAGGTATGCCGGGTAACACTTTTGGTAAATTATTTCGGATTACGACCTTCGGCGAGAGTCACGGTAAGGCGCTGGGAGTTGTAATTGACGGTTGTCCGGCCGGTCTTGAGCTAGATCTCGAGGCGCTGCAACTCGAGCTGGCTCGCCGAAAACCTGGGCAAAACCGTCTCGTTAGCCCCCGGAAAGAAGACGATGCCGTAGAGCTTCTCAGTGGGGTCTTCGAGGGCAAAACCACGGGCACCCCCTTAATGCTGATGATCGTCAACCAAGACGCCAAGTCGAAGGACTATTCAGCGATCAAAGATCTCTTCCGGCCCGGGCACGCAGATTTTACCTACCATGCGAAATACGGGATCCGAGATTATCGCGGCGGAGGCCGAGCCTCAGCTCGGGAGACTGCCAGCCGGGTAATCGGCGGCGCAGTTTGCAAACAGCTCCTGGCCTCGATCGGCGTGAAAGTCGTCGGTGGTGTAACGCAGATCGGATCTGTAAAAGCGAA
>JAGRAN010000055.1:23131-50352 GCA_020434585.1 Bdellovibrionales bacterium | reverse complement strand
GACAAAAGCTGAAGGCCGCCTCAGGGCCTGAGAAGCGGCTCCGACGCGGCCTTCTAAAAACCTAAAGAACCTGAGATCGTTCTTCAACCCTGATATGCCCACTCTCGGGTGCCTCGTGACATAAATCGTAAAAAATTTACGATTTATGTCACGAGAGCGCAAAAATTCTCATAACACTTCTTAGAACGCACCGCGCAACGACGGCTGCCCCCTAATGAATGGAGATTTACAAAATGAAGAAATCTATTTCAGCTATTCTTTCGAGCCTTCTCTTGGGCGTCCTGATGCTCGCGGTTCTGCCGCTTTCAGCTGCCGCTCAGCCTTCATTCCCTCCTCCTGGTGATTATCATCAAAGCGGAGGAACACTGGAACTATCAGTTGGTCCGCTTGGACAATTTGGCTTGTACGACAGCCAAGGCGGAGTTCTTTTCGGAACACTTGCGCCTAACGGCAGCATAGTCGAAGGTAGCCCGCCTGCCGAAATCGGAACCTGGGAGCTGAACGAAAACGGTGAACTCGAACTAACGCTTAAAGATGCACGCGAGCCGCTGGTGTTTATTCGGTATCTCCAATACTTCGGTATTGGAAATTAACGTGGCTGGGTTTGCCCTTACCAGAGGCAGAGGTCTACTTCTGGAGATACGGCGACCTAGTTAACTCGTTAATATTATTAAACGCATATTCCGCCCTAACGAAAACCTAGCTGGTTACGCTTGAATCACTGCTCCAGTGTGCTAGCTTGACGGGATTCCCTTATTCCTCCGTTCTCTCAACTACTTGCTTACAGTAACGAGATAATTCAGCTGTTCCTCGCTCGCCTTTTCGTGCGAGCCAGGAACAGTGGCGCGTAAGGTTCCTGGCGCACTTTGTTGCGCTGCCACACGTGCCGAAAGGCACACCTCAATTTACTCGGGCGGAAGAGTATTCCGACCCGAACATCCCCCGTTCCATTTACAGGAGATAGAACGATGCAGACGCCTACTGCACCTCCCGTCCCTCGGGAGAGGATCGTCGACACCCTGGCCTGCTACGTCTGGTCAGGTGTGAGCGTCATCCTCATCGGGCCTCCGGGCATTGGCAAGTCCTCGACGGCGAAGGCCATCGCGGGTTCCTTCGGCTGGAAGTACAGCCGCAAGGGCATCCCCGGGATGACCGACCCGGTGCTCTTCATGGGGCTTCCGGGTCAGAACGAGCAGAACACGCTGCTCAAGCCCTTCCCGTGGCTCCAGGTTCTGATCGACGAGACCGCTCAGCGGCGGCGCAACGTGCTGCTGCTCGACGACATCGGCGAGTCGAGTCGGACGATTCAGTCGTTCCTGCTCGACGTGCTCGGTGAGCGTGTGATCGGTGACCACCCGTTGCTGCTCACTTCGATGATCGGCACGGCCAACCCGATCGGCGGCGGCCTTCAGGTCACCCCGTCGATGGCGAACCGAGTCGGCCACTTGCACTTCAGTGTCACGACGAAGGAGCAGGCGGGTCTGATGATCGGCGACTACCCGAACCCGGAGATCCCCAAGTTCGATCCGAACTGGGAGGATCGCCTTCCGATGGCGCGTCGACTGGTGGCCGGCTTCCTGCAGACCACCAACGACTTCAACGCTCCCGATCTCGACGGAGCGGAGGCCCAGCGGATCGTCGGTGCGTACCCCTCGCCGCGAACCTGGGAGTACGCCGCCAGACTGCTGGCCGCCGTCGACGCTTCGTCCCTCAAGGACCGGCGTGCGGACGAGACCAGGAAGCTGGCGTTGAAGTCCGTGGTCGGCGACGCCGCCGCGAACGCGTTCTTCAACTTCCTGCGCTACCCCGACATGCCGAAGCCCGAGGATGCCCTGCGCAACCCTCACGGCATCACGGACAGGAAGGAGCTGTTCGCTCCGGACAAACCGGACCGCGGCTACATCTTCCTCAACGCGATGACGCGCTACGCCATCCAGGCCGGCACCGTCGACGCGTGGAAGAACGCTTGGTGCGTTCTCGGCATCTTCGCCAAGAAGGAGTGCGCGACGCTCTGCGCCGCTCACGCCCTGGTTCTCTTCAAGCGCCGTCCCGAAGGGGCTCCCCAGTCCCTGCCGGAGATGGAGGCGTTCCGCGACCTGCTGCCTTCGGCGGAGGAGGCGTGACACCATGCTTGGAGAGCGCAACCTGACACAGGCGCGCCTCCTCGCGATGGAGGCCCGACCGTGGTACGGGCCCTTCTTGGCTCGTTTCGAGTTCGTCAAGCGCGACAGCGGTTCGCCGCTGTACCACGATCCGTACGGCCGCATCTACTACAACGACGGGTACTGCTCGTTCGCGAGCGTCGAGTCGCTGAAGGTGCTGCTGCTGCAGATCGCGGAGATGTTCATCCGCGGCCACCATTGGCGCGGGCAGGGGCGGAATCCACAGCTGTGGAGCTTCGCCTGTCTGCTGGAGACCGCTTCCTCGATGAAGAAGCAGGGCTTCAAGCTGCCCAAGGAGAGTCTGACTCCCGGGTGGTTCAGGTGGACGGAAAACAAGCCGGCGGAGTTCTACTACCGCAAGCTTGCCAAGCTGGAGCGTATCCGGCTGCCCGTCACGATGCTCGACGACCGCGGACGACCGAAGTCCGTGGAAGTGGAACTGTACTGGGAAGATGGCCAGTTGCAGTACGCCATGACAGAGCAGGCAATGGTCGGAATGTTCGGCGACGAACAGCCGGACATGCAAGGCCTCACTCCGCTCCTCGATCCGCTGCTCTTCACGGGCATGCTGATGGAGGTGCAGGAGCTCGCGTCTGAGTTCGGCGAACAGCAGGTGGGCGACATGCCTGACTGGCTGCTTCGCCAAGCGCGGGCGAACGAGTCTGTGCTGCCATGGCACGAGTACCTGCGCATGTTCCTCGGAGACGCGGAGCGCGGAAGCTTCGGCAGCCGCTCTTCGTGTTGGACGATGCCGAACATGCTTCAGGCTGCAATCCCGTCCGGCATCGTCTTGCCGGCCCACGAGGAACGCAGTCCGAACGTGGCGATGGTCGTCGACACCTCAGGCAGCATGGACCAGGAACTCCTCGGCCGAGCGCTGAGCGAGATCGACGGTCTGCTGCGTACGCTTGAGGTGACGGAAGGGCTGACGGTGATCCCCACCGACGCCGCTGCTCACACGGTTCAGAACGTCTTCGCCGCGAGCCAACTCAAGCTCGAAGGCAACGGCGGTACGAACCTCGGTGTGGGTATCGACGAAGCGGGCAAGCTCATGCCGAAGCCCGAAGCCGTGATCGTCATCACCGACGGCTACACCCCCTGGCCTGAGGAAGGTCCGAAGGACATGGAGGTCGTCGTCGTCGTCGTCTCGAAGCAGTGGCCCCAGCCCGAGCAGAAGAAGCGCAACCCTGCGCCGAAGTGGGCTCGGATGGTCATCGAGATGTTTCCTTACAAGAAGCAGCAGGCGGCCTGAAGGCTGGATGCTCCGCGTCCGGTCGATCAGCTGCATCGCACGGGGCCCAGGTGCAGGGATGCGGCTGACGCCCTCCCTGCACCTTGCCCCGGCGTTTCTTGTTTGCGACGCTGGCACGAAAAACGGTTCTACATGCTTTCTAAGCAGCGTTATTCCGCGCCACGCGTTCCGCAAATCTAAGCTTCGGAAACAGCCTTTGCCGACACTCCGCCGGTCAAGACAAATCGCATCGCATCTTCGAACGACATATCAAGCTCCGCTGTGCGTTCGCGCGGAACTCTGACGGCGAATCCGCCCAGTTGATAACTCATTGGGAAGTAAACAAGAACACTTTCATCATTGTCGGATGGAGAACCCGCGTCAATTATTGGCAAGTCGGGATTTTCTTCTGTGATAAAGCCTACGAGAGAAAGGTTGTCAGAATCATCGAGCTTGACTAGGACAGGTTTGCCAAGTTTGTCAGATTTCGATCCGTCAAAGTAGGACGCAAAGTCCCGCAGCGGACCATAGACCGTCTTTACGAGCGGGATTCTGTTGAGTAGATGCTCAACAAACTTCATCAAAGGGCGCAATATAGACGTTTTTGTGAGGAGGCCAATTAAAAAAGTTGCGACAAGAAAGAATGCTATTCCGATTCCTGGAACATAATAGCTTTCGGGGATGACTAGCAGCAGCCCGTCTCTAACAAAACTCTCCACTATTGCGGCTGTCCAGTACAAGACGTAGGCTGTTATTCCGATCGGCAGAACCCAGCCAAGCCCCCTTAGAAACGTCTCACCCATTTTTACCCTCATCTTCAAATTAAGAAACACATGGGGAAATCATGTTAGCTCTAACCGCAGCACTGCAGAAAACACATGCAGTGCGTCATCTTCCCTGAAAAATCCAATCCGCACGGCTCGACCAACGCCGTTAAGCAGTGGTCGAGTCAAAGTTTGTTACTGGTCAGACAGCGTTAGCCGTCTGGTTCCAGCTTTACCGGAGGACCTGAGCCTGAGCCACCTGGCCGGCCTTCCAGCGGCAGTGCGCAGAACCGACGGGATCGCCGGAACCGTGACACTGCTCGGAGACGTCGCAGTCCGAGTCGCTGCAGTCCTTCTTGTTCTGCGCCGTGCCGAAGCAGACGCAGGTAGCAGCAGCAACCGTGTCGCCGCTGTTCACCAAGAAACGCTGGGTATCGGCACCCGGCGCGGAGAACTGAACCACGAGGAAACCCTCGGGCGACACGTCAACGAACCCATGGATGGAGGCCTCGCCGATCCCGTCGAACAGACCGGAGAAGGTCGGACGGAAGCCGTCATCTTGACTGGTGAGCAGATCGCCGACCCAGACCTTGTTGTCGATCAGGATCTGGAACTGCCCGCTGACGCCGTCGGAGAACCACATCAGCTCGTACGAGTGGTCGCCGATGACACCGTTGAACACGAACTCGCCGTTGTAGTCGAGGGCGGCGTACACATTGAGCCCCGGATCCGGAACACCGTACTGCGACCAGTAGCTCTGGACGGGATCCGCCTTGACACCGGCGTTGAACGACTGAGCGTGCGCGGTCCCTGCGACAAGCAGAGCGGCCGCGAACGTTGAGATGCGAGTCAGCATTGAATGCTCCTTTTCTTTGCATCTTGTTTGTGAGAGTTGAGACTGTTGACGTTCACTCGTTCTCAGCGTCTACGTCTTCATGAGGCACCTCCTTCCCTTCCTTCTTGGCCAGAGCAAGCGTGAGCTTGCCGTCAGCCGGAAGCTGAATGTCCCAACACGCCCCTTCCGGCAACGCACCGGAGGCGAGGATCGTGAAGGTTCTGGTGCGAGTGATGGTGGCGAACTGCTGATGCTGAACCCCAGTGAGGCTCAACGCCAACATGCTCTCACGATCGACGATCAGTGTCTCGACGTAGCTCTCGTCGAAACCGGTGTCCGGATGCTTCCACGCACGAACTCGCGTGAAGCTGTAAGCCGGTCTGCCGTCCACCTCAACGAGCTCGACGTCTTCAGACATCGCGATCTTCTGGGACAGCGTATCGACCATGTAGGTCGAGGCGCCGAGCCAGGTGTTGAGATAGGCGCCGTAGATACACGGTTCTCCGGTGCGAAGGTAGATGTTCTTCGTACCGAAGTCGTAGGGTGCGTCGTACTCGAGAACGGCGTTGTTAATCGACCTGTTCTCGCCGAAGTCGAACACCGGACGGTACTCACGAACGCGACCATCACGCAGAGTGATGATCGTCTCGAGCGTTCCGTCAGGCTTGTAGACCTCGGTACGCATCCTGCCGGGCGCCATCGCCGTCTGAACCGTGACCGAGGATTCGGAGCGCTTCGCGTCCTCTCCCTCAGCCTTGAACTCCGCGACGTGCACGACCTCGACCCTCATCTTGAGGTATTCGAGACCGCCGTACGCGTTGGAGAACTGCTGGGCCAGCTCCGCAGTAGACGGAACCGGCCGCTGTTCGATCGTGGCCGCATCCTGTGCGTACACGAGCGAACCGACGAACAACGACAATCCAACCGCAATACACCGCCTCATCGAAAGCTCCTTATACTATGCAGGTACAACCTGCAGCCAACATGATGAATCCCCGGGCCGCGCGCGGAGGTCCGCATTCGACCAGGGGAACATCGCTGTGAATTACCCGAAGAAGTATTGGCAAGGATCAACGACAGTGCAGTCCGCGCCTGAGAGAGCGCGAAAATAACCGTTCTTCACATGCGTTTTTAACGCGTTTTACCTGTCAACAACAGGCTCGCAAAACATGCAGTATTTGCAGCTGCTTAACTAGCGGAAAAATAAACTGAGAATCACAGACTGTATTAATTGCATGAACGTACTCCTCAGCTGTCGAACATGTCCAGCTGCGGAGTGGGCCTGCGAAAGGTTGCAACCTGCTCGCTGTTTGCAACTTCGTGAATTTCGCCTGAGTTAAGACCCAAGCGTTCGCAGCTGGAGTCAAACAACCAAGAAATCGCATCCCAACGCTGGCCTTCACCCTGCATTCGTTTTCCGAACTGGCTTCGATTAAGCTGCCCGGCCTTCATCGCCGTTATCGAAGATACGATTTTACCGAAGCGCTGCGGAAAAGCTTCTTTGGTTCGCTCGAGAAACACGTCCTTAACTTCCGCAGGCAGGCGCAGTAGTGTCATGAATGCGGTTTGAGCTCCCGCATCACTTGCGCGCTGAAGGACTTCAGGAATCTGCGTATCATTCAGTCCAGGTATTATTGGAGACAAGGCAACGGCTGTTTTAATTCCTGCTGAGCTAAGCTCTCTCAGCGCCCGTAGTCTCGCGGATGGATGAGGAGCATGAGGTTCAACCGCCCGCGCCATTTCTCCATCGCTAAATGCAAGACTGATTGTAACATGTGCACGTGCTGCCTGATTCAGTTCGCGCAGTAACTCGAGGTCGCGAAGAATTAATGCCCCTTTTGTGATTATTGAAACTGGATTACGAAATTCGAGACAGACTTCGAGGCATTTTCTTGTCAGTTCATAGGATGCTTCGAGAGGCTGATAACAGTCGGTCACCCCCGAAAAAACTAAGGTGTCTCCCTTCCAGGAGCGCTTCATAAATGCTTCGCGTAACCGCTCTGCCGCGTTAACCTTTATTACGATTTTTCTTTCGAAATCGGTTCCGGCACCAAAATCAATATATTGATGGGTTGGTCTGGCATAACAGTAGCTACAAGCGTGAAAACAGCCCCGGTACGGGTTAATGCTGTATTCAAAGCCGATATCTGGGCTCTTGTTACGAGAAATAATCGAAGCAGCCGCTTCCTCAAAAACCGTCAGCTTAACTGGCGGCTGTTCACCCAAGTACTCGACCGTACTTAATGAGTAGGGATTCGGCGGATTAGAAACTCGGCGCAGCATTCATGCAAGATACCGCAACTTAGTCCCGCGGCAAATCTCGGCTAGAGGTTTAGTTTCGAATGCGGCTTTCGAGCTGATATAAAATGTGATCCAACTCAGCGTTTGACAGCACTCGGCCAAAGGTAATCGACGCGCGATCGGAGCGGGCAACGATTGCGGAACCTAGTGCAACAAATGACTCAATCGCGCTGTGAACTTCCTTGGTAACTTCGCCGGACTCCAGCAGCTGGTCCGCTTCTTTGCTTTCTGACTCTGCTACGTTGAGCAGACATAGTTCTTCGAGCTCCGTTAGAGGAATTTTACGTTTCCGCTTAAGAAAAGAAATGCCATCGCTGACCTCTAAAGAATCTCCGGTTACTTTAATTGTCTCCGAACGCAGCAATAAATAAACAAATACCAAAACAATAAAACCGAAGAACAAGGCAAAAGCGTAGTTCTCGAAATAAGCCAAAACCACAGCTGTCCCGCCAAAAATCGTAAGCATAATTCCTAAACCTTTTTTCATCGGACCAAGACTTCGAACGTCGAACGGGGGTATATCAATTACAAGAGAGCTCATGTCGGGACGAATCTTTGCATGGAGTTTAGTCGGCGTCGTCGGAGCATGCCGCCCATGAAAGTTCTTGCGTAGTTTGTTCTGAACGGTTTCATCCAGCTCTGCGGGCTGTCGTATTTGTGTAGGTCCAGGCTGAGAGTCGTCGTGAAAATCTACGTTCGCAGCTTTCGCTATCTTTTCTGCAATGCTGCGCGAGCGAAGATAACGATCGTCGTTGAAAACCCGCGTTTTTGATTCATCCTTAGAATAGACATAGACCGGGTAATAGTTGCGCCTATTACTAGAAGTACCCTGGTTTTGAAGCTCGACTCCGACATGCGAAATTTGATTGAAGGCTGTCTCGTTTGCGTGCTTGGTGCCAAACATGCCCTTCGAGACATGAAACAACTTCTGACTACCGGGATCTATTCGCCAGGCGCGGTAACCAGAGAATGATGTCAAAGCCATCGCAATGCACACAAAAGCTAGCCCGCCGCACAAAAGATCTAGTGGTGCAGAAGCTAGTTCAGGTACAATATAGCGCCCGTGAAAGTGCTCGTACGCGACATACGCAAATGCCGCGCCGAGAATGAATTCGATAAAGGCAAAAACTTTGCTTCCAGCGCCAATTCGCTCCAGCTCGAACGGTTGAGAAACGGAATGGTTCATTAATAGCAGCCTCCTGCAACGAAAGTGTATTATTTGTAACACATTGCGCTGCAGCTTCCACAATGGCGATTGAGAGGCTTCACCGCTTTGCAGGTGGTGAAGATGGGTCAGTGGTTGCACTTATTAGGTTACGCAAAATGAATATAGGAAAATTCTTAGCATTCGGTGCTGTTGCCGCCGTTTGTATTCTGTTTGTCCCCGCCAGCACCCTCGCCGAGAGCGGCAAATTGGCTAAAGCAGTCGATAACATGAACGATACTGAGTTCGAAGTTTTGATGAGCGTAATTGAAAGCGGCAGCGTCAAGAGCTCCGATCAATCGCTTGGTAATGCTCTTCGCGAATTTCTAGAATGCGCGCGAGCTATGACTTGCCTGCGATGCTTCGGGAGTTTAGAGTCAGATTGCGTTGAGTTCAACCTACATAACTGGCTCTGGTGTGCAAATCCCTTGAACTCGGTTCTGCTTAAGTGCCACTCATCGGCGGCTGCTTACTAAGTTTTCGTCGGCTGTTGCGAGTAAAAAGAAGAGAGGTGCCCGAGCTCTGTATCGGTCGGGGAAGCAAGAGTGAGTTGCGGAAAGCAACGGACACCTCTCTCTAGCGTAGGTTGGTCGCACTAGCGGCAGCGATGGCTGAGGGGGCGAGAGTGCGCCGCCGCAGTGCTGGTATGCCTAATTAGGCAAATTGGTAATTACATAATCCTGTTGCGCTAAATCATCGGCGCCGTTTGGCAGCAACGTTCCCATTGCCAACTTCGGAAATACTGCCAAGCAGCTGATGAGCGAGATAAAAACTATTCTCGACATTTCACCATCCTAGTTTTTTACACCTGTTCAGGCACCATGCCTGCCAACTATCTTAGATATTACACGAGCACGTCCAGACGTGCGCTTAATTGCAAAAAAAATGCAATTTACCAAAGAGCCGACCAGCTTGGACCCAAGGCTCTATAATTACTGATGATTTCTTTGGGCTGCCGACAATCCCCTAGCGCCATCTGCTTTGCTACTGCTAATGTTTATAGACAGCACAGCCGATAATTTTAATACTGCTCCTTAAGAGAGCACACATTCTCCCTGAATTATAATAACTTAGACACTAGATGGGTCGAAAGTGCTTCCGGGTGAATAAAAAGCAAAAATTTGACTATTTATGGCAGCGTCAAATAAATCATCCGGTTCAATACAGAAACAAGCCCTGATGCACATGCTCAAACCGCTTGTGCGGTACTGGATTCGCGGATCCAATACTATTCAGGACTTCGTCGACCTGCTGAAGTTGGTGTTTATTCAGGTTGCCGTTGAAGAGATGGAACATACTGGCTCAAAAATTAACGTAAGCCGCATCAGCGTGATGACAGGTGTTCACCGCACTGACGTAACAAAGGTCTATAAGCAGCAGGAAGAGCCAAGCCGCGAAGTCCCTGATGTAGTCAGCCGCGTAATCGGCAAATGGCAAAGCGATTCTTCTTTCACAACCACGGAAGGGAAGCCTCGAATTATTTCCTTTGGCGACGACAATAGCGAGTTTGTATCGTTGGTAAGGAGTGTAAGCAAAAGCGTTAGCCCCGGCAGCGTATTATTTGAGCTAGAACGCTGCAATTCTGTCAGACGTTCGTCGAAAGGTCTGGCGCTCGTGAGAACTACGCATAAAGTCACTACTGACGTGCTTAGAGCTACGGAAATCATGTCGAAAGATGCTGAAAGTCTGATGAGCGCGATTCACGAAAACATTGAATCTGCGGCCGAGGTAAGTCCGAATCTCCATATCAGAACTGAATACGACAATGTTTTTCTGAAAGACATTCCGAAAATCCGCGAATGGCTGCGAGTCGAAGGTAAGAAGTTTCATAAAAAGGCACGTGACTACCTTTCTAAATTCGACAAAGACATCAACGAGAGACAGGAAGCCGCGGGCGCGACGGTGGTGCTCACTGCGTTTAGCATGATAACCGAACCGGCTGCAGAAGCTGCAACGGAAGAGGAGCAGGCAGCTTGAGACTGCATCTGTATAAAATAGGCTGAAACGGTGTTAACAACACCTAATCAGCTGAAAAAGCTAGTGGTTTTACTGATAATTTTTGAAGCAATAGATTATGGTCCTTGATTATAGGTTGGGAGGTTCAAGGGGTTTTATGAGATTAGCGAAATTTAAGTGCCAGTCCGGAGCAACAACGAACGAAGCGGCCGTTCTCATCGGTATGCTGGCGATGCTTATAGTTCCGTTGGTAAGTCTTCAGCAAAACCTCTCCGGTGCATTCTACGGCGCAGCCTTCAACATGAACCGCGAAATCCAGCTAGCTTCTAATGGCGGCGCAGATGGTCAACGCCAGGCAGGCGGCAGCAACTCCGGAAGCGAGGAGGAGCAAAGCGGAGGAGGAGGCGGTGGGGGCAACAATACTAAGGTTGACGGTCTTGCAGCCCACGAAGGAGGAGGCTCCACCGAAACCGTGGGTAACGCTTTGCCTAACGGCGACGGCCCCACCTTCTACTAAATCGCAACACTCAGCGAATAATTGACTATTCAAGCCCGAAGCTGATTGAGCTGAACTGCAGTGCAAACTGTAGCTGCTGTTCGCACAGACCTCAGATGCCCAGGGTCAATGCATTGCAATTTTTTTGCATTTCAACGCACGCTGGGGCTAAAAGTCCGCACAACAATCTATGACAGAGTCATCGACTCACTTCTCGAGTAGAGGGATAGCCTGAAGGTTTTTTGTGGTTCTTTGGGTTCACGGGTTGTTTGAACGTACGCGGTACGCTGAAACAACCCTTGAACCTTGGAGGTCTTAGATGGAAACGTACTACACCATGCGGTCTGCTGCTCAGTCCATTCCCAACCATGGCGTCGGCCCTGCTGCTGAGATCGCTTTTGCGATCATCATCTGGGGCTCCCTGCTGATTGGACTGTTCATCTCTCTCTACCCGCTCTTCAAGAAGAACCGGTAGAGCATGGGCTGCTTCGCAGTCGTTTCACGAGTAACAGAGAGCTATCCCTCTTACTCGTCCAACTAGTCAGATAAGACTTCGAATCACTAATTGCCAACCGCTTTTAAAGCCTGCTGTCCAAGCGACAATCCATCCAAATGAACGTCAAGCTGCGGGAACGGTATTCCGATTTCTGCGCGATCTAGTTCGCTTTTAACGGCCGCAGTGAGGTCTTCCTTTACTACCCAAAAGTCGCCGGTGTTAGTCCAGAATCGAACTACCCATTTTACACTCGATTCACCAAGTTCAAGAAGATAAATTTGATAGCCGAGGCCTTCGCCATCAACTAGTTTGCTGCGCAACGACTCAGCTGCCGATCCAAGTGCTGCTCGAGTTTCTTTCAAGTCTGCACTATATTCTACACCAACAAACACATCGACTCGCCGATGGGTATGGTAACTCATGTTCTCGATAGTTCCGCCGGAGATAGCGCTGTTAGGGACGATCATTCGCCGGTTGTCAGGAGTGTTGAAAGTGGTAGTGAACAGATCGATTTCATCCACCATGCCAGTAACCCCTCCAGCTGAAACCACATCGCCGACTTTAAAGGGGCGAAACACTAGCAGCAAAATTCCGGCGGAAAAATTGCTTAGGGTCCCCTGAAATGCCATGCCGACTGCAAATCCAGCAGCGGCAATCACAGCAGCAAAACTGGCTACACTAATGCCGAACATCCCCAATACACCCAGAAGAGTGAACAGCATCAAGGAATTGAAAATCAATTTACCGATGAAGCGGCCTAGGGTTTCATCAATCCTAGTTCTAATAGGAAGGCTGCAGATTCGGGCGATAAATTTGCTGACGAAGTATGCGATAAAAATCAGCAGCAGCGCACTCGCTGTGGGAACTACATAATCATCTAGCAGAGGCCAGAGGCCTGACAGGTCGCCCTTTGTAACTCCATCCAGGGCTACCATCATTTCGTCCTTCGCTTTTCCTGCAGCGTTTTCAAGCTTGCCTGCAGCTTCCACGGTTTCCGCTGTGTCAGCCATTTTTCACCTTAGTGTTGAGGTCTACGTTATATAATATCTGCATAAGTGCTCTAATGAGGCGCGTTTATCCTACTGTGTTTTCAAGTCAGGATAAAGTCAGCAAACTAGGAACCCAATAGACGCAGAGCTAGAGCAGGCAATTGATTTGCTTGGGAGAGAATAGACGCACTCGCCTGCTGGAGAATTTGCGCTCGCGCAAGATTTGCGGCTTCGCTTGCAACATCAACGTCAGTAATTCGGCTTTCAGCCGCCTTGTAACTCGAACTCGCGACACCAAGATTGCTAATTCCAGTGTCTACGCGACTGATGAACGCACCTATCGCTCCTCGCTGCTCCGTTATGTCCTCCAGTTTGCGATCTAGTACCGACATCGCGGCCCGAGATTCAGCTATATTTCTAAGTGATACAGGCAGAATCGCAGCGGTGCCGCTGGTTGTGTTTGAAGTAATTATGCTAAATAAGCTTCCGGTTTCGTGACCCAGGGCGTCCAAAACCCCATCATTATTAAAATCCCCAATTTCGAGCTGACTAGTTGTTCCGCTCGGATCGACAAGAACCGGATCTGAGTAAGTTCCGTCCTGCCTTCCATATGCAAACGTATATAGGTCTGCTCCTTCATCTGCCCCCGCAATGTCGAGAATTCCATCTCCGTCAAAGTCTGCAACTCTTAAGATTCCTTGTCCGAATCCAAAGTCCAGCGTCTCAAGGTCGCCGAAACCTCCACCTTCTTGTCCGTAAATGATGCTAAAAACTCCGCCTGCCCCACTATCCGCAAATACTAAGTCCAGTAGGCCGTCGTTGTTGAAATCAGCGGCGTCATAACCATTGCCGACGTGCGCGCCGAAGTTACTCGTATTGCTTTTCTCCAAAGCACCGTCCGAATTCAGCGCCATGTCGACGAATATCCCGTTGCGTCTTACAATCAACTGATCACGACCGTCACCGTCCAAATCAAATAAAGATATTTGAGCAGATCCAACTATGTTCGGGGACTGTTTTACTGCTTCGAATGTGCCGTTGCCGTTTGAGAGTGCAGAAAAGATGTCGTTGCCGTTGTGCAGGACAAGATCATCGCTCCCATCACCATCTAGGTCACCTACCAAGACGTCACTAAGTCCCGGACCAGTTGATACTGAACCATTCGCGATGAACCCTCCCTGTCCATCCCCGAGTAAAATTTCAACCTCATCGTCACCTTCGTCTAGTACAGCAAGATCATAAATCCCGTCACCGTTGAAGTCCCCTTTATCCAGAAACGTGGCAGCTCCGCTAATTGCGAACGACGCGCCGGTCGTAAATCCTCCTGCTCCGTCGCCAAGACGGGTGAATACTTCCGAAGTAACCTGGTCGACACCTACAACGTCATTGAATCCGTCGTTGTTGATATCAAATATTAGATAATCTTCGGCGATCCCAGTTTCGGTCATCGATGGATCAAAACTAATCGACAAAGTCTGATCTCCAATCGCACCGCCAAGACTCGATTCGATACCGCCGCTGCTGCCGTATCCACCCTGCAGCCGAAGCTCGTCAAAATCACTGCCCAAAAGCTTCAAGCCATTGAACTCTGTCGTTTGCGCGATCCGACTGAATTCCTTGCTAAGCTGCTGTGCCTCACGATCGAGCGCAAGACGCTGCGTCGAGCTAAGAGAGCCATTTGCAGACTGCGTTGCAAGTTCACGAATACGAATTACAACATTACTCAGCTCGCTCAGCGCGCCGTCAGCAATGTTGAGTACACCGATACCGTCGTTGAGATTTCGTATGCCTTGGGTAAACACGCGGCTGTCGACCGCCAATCCCGATGCGACTGCAAGTCCTGCGGCATCGTCTGAGGCGCGATTAATTCGAAGGCCTGAGCTTAGGCGCTCGAAAGACCGGCGCAGCACGTCAGTGTTGCGCGCAAGTCTGCTGCCTACCTGCAAGGCAGGCAAATTCGAATTAATCGTTATGCGAGACAATCCTTGTCTCCTCCTTATATTGCATCCGTGCAGCTACGCCCGTAGGCGCAGGTATATCCCTTGTATTAACGGCCACTTAGCTTTAATTCTCGAACAGGGGCGAATCCCCAAGTAAAATCAGGGGGTTATTCTTGGGACTAGAAGGAGAATTGAATCCCTGCGCCCCATTTGTAATAGGAGTGCCAAAGACCTTTCAGCGCGAAGTCTCTCGACACCTGATAGGTGAAACCCGAGCGAATTTCCCAGTCAGCATCGGTGTCGTACTCGAGATCGCCGTACAAATGCAGCTCGGGTGTAAGCTCGAGAGTCTTCTTAAGATTTATTTGATAATTCAATTCCGAGTCTAGCCAGTGGCGAGATTCAATATTCAACGGAAGCAAATAACGAAAACCAACGACGCCGTGTTCAACATCGAACCCATCGTTGTCGCCATCAAAATCCCCTCCTATGAAAACAGACCAGAGCCGATTGATGTAGTAGTCGTAAGTCGGAGTAAATTCCCACTCGTAGTCCTCAACGCTTTGCCAGCCTAGTTCCCATTCTAATGCGAATATGTTTCTGGCACTGGACAAAGTGATCTCACCATCGGTCATATTACTTAAGCCGGAAACATTACCCATGTAATAAAAATCATCGTGCCTAAGCTTCGATTGGTCGATGTTTGAGGCGGGAGTAAATCCGTCGTAGTGCACCATCTGCGCCATACCGCTCATCATGTGATAAAGCAGATGACAGTGAAAAAACCAATCTCCCTCCACATCCGCTTCAAATTCGATTACGGTCGTACTCATTGGAGCAACCACAACTGTATGTTTGAGCGGTGAATAGTCGCCGTGCTTATTTAGAACTCGAAAGAAGTGACCGTGGAGATGCATCGGATGGTACATCATTGTCCGGTTAGTCATAACAAAACGCACTACTTCATCTTTCCTTATTAGGATTGAGTCACTTTCCGACATGGTTTTGTTGTTAATCATCCAAACATAGCGCTCCATGTCTCCGTCGAGCGTTAGGCGTAACTCGCGGACTATTTTTTCTGGAGAAAACTTGGTGCGGTGCTTAGCAATCAATTTCTCATACGGCGGTTCCGGGCGCGACTTAGAAGAGCGGCGAGATAAACTCTTATGGGCGCTAACATCATTCGAAAGCAAGCCTAGCCATGTAGAACCGCCTTCCGGCGAACTTTGTTTTTGCATCATGGCGTGATGAGGGCCGTGCATGTCGTGTTCCATCGACATTGATGAGTCTGACATACCCATTGCTCCCCAAGGCGTCACAGCAAACAAACTGCCCCAAGAAAAACCATGCATCGATTCGTACAGATTGGGCCACGGAAGGTCCGGGCAAGCTCTTTGATCGCCAAGTCCCAGCCATAATGAAGCTTTACCCGAATTGTCGTGAGGCGTTGCGCGAAACTCCAAGGACTCACCGGAGCGGGGCTTTACCAGCACATCGTACGTCTCAGCCACACCAATCAAAAGTCGATCTATTTTAAACGGTTCGACTGCCTGACCGTCTGCCGAAACAACCTCCATTGGTCCTCCAGCAAACTGAGTGTAAAAAATTGTACTCGCTGAGCCGTTTATAATACGCAGACGAACCGGACCGTCGCCAACTACTGAAGCTGTAGAAGTTCTTTGTCCGTTTATTAAAAACGCATCGTAATAAACATCTGAGATATCCATTGGCGGCATGCGGCTAAGCTCTCTGGTATAGTAATCTCTCAGCATTCCAACGCTTGCTGCACCAAGTATGCTCTGAGCACTCTGCTTTTTCAGAGAATAGTATTCACTGCCCCGCTTTAAAGTATGCAGTACTGTATCAGGGCTTTCGTTTGTCCAATCCGAAAGGACTAAGACTTGATCCGGGTGCAGGTCGATCTCCGACTTATCTTTGGGCTCTATCACAAAAGCACCGTACAGACCTCGCTGCTCTTGAAGGCGGGTGTGGCTGTGATACCAGTAAGTCCCTGCCTGCTTAAGCGTAAACTCATAAGTAAAGGTTTTGCCGGGTAGAATCGGCGGGTAGGTCATATTTGGAACACCGTCCATGTTGTTTGGAAGAAGCAGACCGTGCCAGTGAATTGAAGAATCTTCGTCGAGTTCATTTTTGACATGAATTCTAACTGTATCGCCTTCTTCAAATCTGAGCGTTGGCGCAGGAATGCTGCCATTAACCGTCAAGGCTTCAATGCTTTCACCTGCGAAACTAAACTTGCCTCGTGAAATTGTTAAATATTGCTCGACGATGTCTGCACGCGACTGCGCTGCCTGAGTTACAAGTAGAATCAAAACCAGCAACAGCTTACGAAAACTAGCCATCAGATCGCTTAACCCACAAAAGACGTGATGTTTTTTTACAAAGCAATATTCAAATTCCAAGAGTTTTAGCACCATTAGTCACCGCAATCTTATCATGTGATCCGGATCATACCTAGTCCGTCCATACAGCGATAGCCTGAGCAAGTATCATGAGTTGAACCAAAACTCTGTGAGAAAAAACTGAAGGAGAACTATATGAACTGGGAACAAGTCGAAGGAAATTGGAATCAGGTTCGCGGAAAAATTAAAGCCAAGTGGGGAAAACTTACGGATAAAGAGATAGACGTAATTGCAGGTAAGAAAGATCAACTAGTTGGCCGCTTACAAGAATCTTACGGACTAACCAAAGAAGAGGCGACCAAAGAAGCCGACGAATTTATGGAAAAGCTTCACTAGCTGCCCACAACCCAACCGCGCCGGCGTCAACCCTAACTTCCCTTTGGCGCCGGCGCTCCTAACTCCATAGGTCGAGCGCTGTCTAATCCAAGTCGCCCGACATCGGATAGCGTTCTTGCCATGTCGTAAGCTGGTTCCGAAGTCGCTTAAACGCAAGTCCGTCTCGGTTAAAAATCTGGACTGCTAGCACTGCGCCTTGAAGATCTAGAATCAATTCACAAGGCATGTCGTTCTTCATATCAGCAAGCGTGCTCCAAAGATAAATTAAACCCTCTCCGTGCTGCCGGACTGCACCAATAGCTTTGATCTCGCTTATAATACCTTCCCTATCAGCGCCTACCGACGCGGACGGGAACATTATTACGGAGTACGGATCATCAGTTGTGAATCTGTTTATGAAACTACGGTTTGACATGTGAGCTTTCTGCGCCGCTTGAATCTCAGGAATATTAATGTGGCCCAGGTCGGCAGCCGCAACTGCCGGCGTTTCACCTGCGAGCATTATTCCCACCCAGCAAGCCTGCAGCATTGTCAGCAGCAAGATTGGCCACAGGTAAGCAAACGCGCTCAATATGACTGCGGCACTTAACCAATTGGAGATCATTTCTAATAAGACACCGACTGAAACGACGATGGACAAAGCCGAAAAAAGCAGCACTACTAGCTCCGACAAATAACCACGACTCTTATCTCCGCCTGACCAATGCCATATTTTAAACAAGCTAGGCCCTACGTCTGCTTCGGGTCGATAAAGAGGCCCTGACCTTTCCCAAGGATAACGTTGGGCAAGCTTAGTTTCTACAAGGAATATTCCAACCAGCGCAGGCCAGAGTCTGTAGAAAGCAGCGGTATTCACGATTAGAATTAAATAGGTAAGTTTCGTTATTGAATTGTCTAAGGCTTGGGGCTCGGCGTTGCCAGTCGGCCCAAGTGCAACGATCACTAGAAACGCTGCGATAATTCCTGCAATAAACAACAGCACCAGCATCAACACGAAGTTAGGCAGCCGTTTAAGCCACCAGAGCAAGTTCCGTTTTTCGGAAAGTCCGAAGTAATCCAGCCCTACAGCCATACTGTTTGCAAAACCCAAAACAAACAGCAGAAAGCCCAGCAAGCCTGACGGAATAGCAAGGAAAAACAAAACCGCCGTCACCAGATATGCAATCAGGTTTTTTTTCCAGGCTCGATGTGACGCAGTAGCCACTACAGACCAGAGTTCGAAACGCCCCATACCCTACACCTTTTTCCCGAAATTAAATCTGAGCTGCTGCCTGCTCTTGCTAGTAATTTCAGCTGTCACTATAAGAATTAGAGTATGAACACACACGCGCGAAATTCCCTATTCCCTCAAGTCGTAGATATAGCGGTTCGACTCGGAGCTCTGCTGTTTCTACTAGCTTGGTCAGTCGTAATTTTGAAACCGTTTTTGCTCCCCACAGTATGGGGAATTATCCTAGCCGTAGCGTGCTATCCCGTATATGAAAAGCTGCTCCAAAAATTGCCTGGCCGAAAAAAGCTATCTGCAGCTGTAGTCTGTTTGGCCTTATTGCTGACAATTCTCATTCCCTGCGCGATGCTTGGCGAATCTCTCTACTCCGGCATAAGTTTAGTTCGAACTAGTTGGGAAAAGGGCGGACTTCAGATTCCTCCACCAACCGAACAAGTGAAATCCTGGCCGCTGATAGGCAATAAGACCTATGAGCTTTGGGCTCTTTCTTCAAAAAACATCGAAGAAGCGATCAAGCCATTCGCTCCGCAGATAAAAAGCGCCGGCGCAACAGCACTCAGTTCGCTCGCTGGACTCGGTTTCGCAGTAATTCAGTTTGTGTTCTCAATTATTATTGCGGGAATTCTGCTGGCCAGTTCCGAAAACGCAGTTCGGGCAGGAAATTCGATAGCAGCAAAGCTTCACCCCCAGAGCGGCGGCGCACTTTTGCACGACGCTGAAACCACTGTTCGAAATGTCGCACGAGGAATCCTCGGGGTAGCTGTTGTTCAAGCTTTTCTTGCCGGATTGGGATTCGCCGTAGCGGGGATTCCGGGCGCCGGGTTGTGGGGCCTGCTCGCGTTGATTACCGGCATAATTCAAATCGGAGTGGGTCCAATTATGCTTGGAGGCGTTATTTATATGTTTGCTACTTCGAGCACACTCGCTGCCTCTTTATTTCTCGTCTGGACCCTGCTGGTAATTCCGCTCGACAATATTTTAAAGCCGATTCTACTTGGGCAAGGTGCGCCAGTTCCGATGACGGTAATTTTTCTTGGTTCGCTGGGAGGCTTTCTCAACTCGGGAATTATCGGGTTATTCGTCGGCGCCGTAATCCTTTCCTTGGCTTATAAACTCACTGTGCTCTGGGCAATCGACACTGAATCGGCAGCAGCACCAATCGAATAAAAGCGCCCGCCGCACCACGAGTAGTACGACGAGCGCGAGAGTTTGGCTTTGTCTGCTATGTAGTTGCTTGGTTCAATGTGACCTAGTTTGAGTACTGGCGAAAAGTAACAGAGTTACCAGTGCCATCTTGGTCGAGTTCGATTCTGTTGCCAGTACCCGTTTGTTCGCCGACTACACTGTTGGAAGCACCGTCCTGACTAACCCGCATATAATTTGCAGTTCCTTCCTGACTAAGCTCTGCACTCTGCGCATCTCCGTGCTGACTTAGAACCATGTCGTTCGCGTCGCCGAGCTGAGTAGTCACAGCCGTATGACCTACTCCATACTGTCCAACCGACATAGTATTGTCATTACCGGTCTGAGTGGCTTCCAGCGAGCTATCACCACCCCACTGTATCGCCAGTGCGTTGTTGTTATTGCCTTCCTGACGAATCGAAGCACTTTGATTGCTACCGAGCTGGGACATCCCCGTTCTGTTGTTGTCGCCTACCTGGGTAATGTCCGCAGTATTGTTAATACCCTGCTGTCCAGCTGTTACGCTATTTGAAGATCCGTCTTGGGAAATTGATAAATCGTTGTTTGAGCCTTCCTGCAAAATCTCAATTTCGTTTTGAGTGCCTGAAAGCTGTTCGATGTACAAATTGTTCTCTTGGGACTGAGCAGCGGCGCTCGATGCTCCGATTAGTAGCGCTGCAGCCACACCGCAGCCACGGTTAAGCCCGCGCACGTACTTCACCACATAGGAATGCTTCATAATTACCTCCAAAAAACCGCCACACATTCAGCCGCGCGTGGCTGTGCCTAGACAGGGCATTGATAGTTCGCCCCGATAATTCTATCTGTGTTATAGACCCAAGTTTCAAACTCGTGCGTTAAAATGTGTAAGCAACACATAATTTATACAACACAATCTAGCAAGCTCTGGAAATGTCCGGATTTTTTAGCGTTATTTTAGATGAATAGCCCAAGTTCGAAAGGATGATTCTAGGCGCAACTCAAGCTTAAGCAATATATGTGTTAGTAACCCATTATCGCACGTTTAGAGTATTGAGTTCGGCAGTTTTTGGGCGTAGGCTTCAACCTCCTGATTAGCAGGAACGCGATATAGGAGATGCCGCTCTATGAAACTGGGATTTACCGTTAAGCAGCAAGTGACAGCTGCACTGTTTGTTTTATTTTTCTCACCCTCGGCTGCATTTGCCCACTGCCAAATACCATGCGGCATTTACGACGATCACGCCCGAGTTGCCTCAATGCTAGAAGACGCAGAGACGACCGCCAAGGCCGCCAGAATGATCGAGGAACTCGCTGCGAAGAATGACGCGCAATCCAAGAATCAGCTAGTCCGCTGGGTTGTAAACAAGGAAAAGCATGCCCAAAACGTTATTTCTACGATTTCTGATTACTTTCTGACCCAGCGCGTTAAAAGCGATCAGAAGGACTATGTCGAGCGGTTAAAAAAGCATCACGCAGTAATAGTTGCCGCTATGCTCGTAAAACAGAATGCGGACCACAAATATGCAGACGATCTGAGAAAAAGCATTCAAGAACTTGCGGCGTATTATCCCGAGCACTCGCATTAAACGGCGTGCTGGTCACTCAGCTAATATAGTTAAGTTTAGTAGTACGTGCGCTGAGTCGAACCTTCTTCAGCTCGCCCTTTGCCGTCGCCTCCATCGAGAACTCTGGGGATCTCTGTTGGACGCGTAGCCATAGTACCACCTCCCAAATGGGGATCTTCCGGCGGACCATTTTCCGAGCCTCGAGTGGTCTCTCCTGAATTGTTGCTTTCTCCGGTCTCAGTGTACTCTTGGGTATCGACTCCGCTGTTCTGCTCCATTTCTGGGCCATCCGTGCCGCCCATGGAAGTCACCATAGCAACTTGAACATTTCCCTGCATCGCAAGGGAGGCTTCCCAGTAAATTTCTTCAACGCCGCCTTTCAGCGCCGTAATTCCCGCCAGCAGCAAAAATAAAAACAAAGATAGCTGCAGAGCATACTCTGCGATTACCGACCCGCGATCGGATGAAGAAATTCGACTGTTCATGCTACCCCTCAACTTTTCCCAATGTGCCTGCCCAACTCTAATCAGCAGCAAACAACCAACTGCTTCAAAAAAACAAAGACTTTCAGCAACCTCCAACAAACCTTAGGCGTCTTTTTCGTCCTCCGTGGACCAGCTAAACGAGGTAATGACTACCCTGCCGCCGCCATTTCTTTCTGGTTGAGGGTTAATATCCTTATCAAAATTCGCAATAAACTCTCGAGCCTTTTTGTGGAACATCGCGCCCTGCTCGAAGAGCCATGCTTTAATTTCTGGAATCGCATCCTGGAAGACGTTGTCGTATTCAGTTCGATTGTGGTGATTTCTGATTCGATCACCTGACATCACGTTTTCTTCCACCGCACGAATAAATGCGTCTGAGTCTCGCGACAGGAGGGTAAAAGCATCTAGCGAATCGTACTGAACTTGATCAGTCGTTCTAACTAGCTTAATTCCACCTCTGGTTTTCTCGACCGCACCGATTCTTTCAAGTTCAGCCAAAACGCTTGCTGGGCCTACATCTCGACTAACTGCAGCCACAAGCTTGGTAAAATCGCTATCCTCGTCGCCAAAGCTTAAAATCCTTGGTTTTCCTGACTTAGTAAGGAAGTGAGGATCCTGCTCCCATTGCCCTAATATTCTCGAGGCAAGGCTCTGCTTATCGTCAACAGTTTCGCCGCGCTTATAGATACGAGTGACTTCGCGGCGGTTAATGCCCGTCATTACGCTAAGCCGGCTTACCGTTACACGCTCTCCTCGAGCTTCTATCTCATCCGCTGCCAGGTTTAAGAACACTTGCTTCTGAACTTCCACTAGCTGGTGATAACGAAGCCCATGGCGCAGACAGAACGTCAGCAGCGGCCTCATCAGCAGCCTGACTATCCCACCAGAATTTCGACCCAAAAGACCCCGCATGCGTTTCACTTGTGCATTGCTCACATATTGTTATAGCTAATACGGCTCAAACTGTCGCATACATTAGGTGCTGCGGCGCTCGGTGGCGCCTGTTTTTTGCTGCCAAGTCGCGGCACTTCATCCACATCCGCTTTCAACCGTTTGATTTTTCTGCACAAAATCATTGCCTGCTAGATTTATTGCTAGCTGACTGCTTGGTGCGAGGATTCAGCTCCGACCGAAAGGTTCTGTGATAAACACACAAAATACTACATCTATACGTTCACTTTAAGCGCTTCCTGGTTAACCTATTGATATTTCTATATCTTACTACGCGCGAGAACGTTTGAAGAAAAATAATTCGTGCAAAGTGCACAAATTAGCGCACACTTTTCTTCGGCGGGAGTATAACCTAGATAGTGAGTGGGCGGTCGGAAAACAGTTCGACTGACCGCAAACAAACGACTAAGCGCAAGTTTAGTCCACATAGTAGCACGACGACGCTACGTTCTACACCCGACTAACGACACACCGTCCCTGGGCACGCAAGCTGCCCAGGGACCTTTTTTCGCCCTATCTACGTAAACGCATTTTGTGCTTAATTCACAAACTCACTTCTACGCACTAGTGATTAAAAAGTCGCCTCTTTGTAACTAGCTGACATTACTTGATTAAGCCAAGGCAGTTTCTGATTTGCCCAAACTATTTCGTGCGATTTGCACCAAGACACTGCTCAACACTGGCAGCCACTCTGCTGCCGGTATTAAACAGCAAATTGTTATGCATTGCTCCAGACGAATCAATGAACTCGGCATGCGAGGAGCCGCGGTAGTTTTCAAAAACAGCCCGTCCTTGGTTAAACGGAATAATTTCATCTTTGACGCCATGGGCAACAATCAAACAGCTGTTCCCTAAGCGCCCCACATGTTCCTTCACAGGAAAATCGTAAAACGTGAACGGATACAGGTAACCGAAAAACGGTACCACCTTAACCGCCTCAGCAAACGACTCAAATGGAGAAAAGAGAATTAGCGCCTTGGGGTCGTATTTTTCTGCCGCATATGCAGCAGGCCCAGTTCCAATCGATACTCCGACAAGGATAAGATCGTTTTTAGTAACGGGTTCATTTGCAAGCACATGCTCGATAACGGTTCTTGAGTCTTCGTAAATCCCTACTTCCGAAGGCCAGCCGCTGCTTTTCCCAAATCCACGGTAGTCAAACGCATAGCTGCTTATACCTAGGCGATTAAAAAACAGCTGATAGACGTAGAAGTTTGCTAAATCGCCAGCGTTGCCATGAAAAATAATGGCGATTTCTTTTCGGCCTTGGGCAGGAAGTTTCCAAAGTTCTAACCGTTCTCCGTCCGCAGTCGTCAGGAAGGTGCCTTCAACGCCTTCGGGTAAAGTGCTGGGATCGCGGTTTGGGTCGTTGAAAAGAGCCATCAGTGCGCCAGGGAAAACTTGCACGCTCTGGGTCGCCACAACTATGGCAATAAAAATAACGGCAGAAATCAACAGCCGCAGCCAGAGCGGCTGCTCCAGGTAGCTGTGGTTAAATCGCCTAAGAGATGTTAGGAAACGACCTCTGTCGCTGGGCATAGCACTGCTCTAATTCATGCAGTGCAATATTTAAACAGAACTGACTAAATGACAATTTATTAAATGGTCTGCGTCAGCGGACTTGCTTCTTCGTCTTTCGTTTCTTGCTCTGCTTTTATTTGCTCCAATAGACTGAGCGAATTGCTTTCTTCGGAATCTTTCTTTTTCTCTCGTTCAACTTTCGCCTGCCTATCTTCTTCCTCTGCTTTCCTGCCCTTAGACTCCTCTGGCTGCTCTCTAGTTAATAAGCTTTCTACTGTAACAGCACTCAAATTTGTTGATGATGATTCAACCAGCGAATTGTCGACTGCAGCCGCAATCTTGCTCGCCAGAGCCTCTGGCTGCTCGCCAAGCTTTTTGACGGATTTCTCAGCCTGAGACGCCGCCTCGGTCTCATAACCTGCAGATTTAGCAGCGCTGTTGAGCAGACTCTCGCTGCCCTCGATCGAGCTTTGAACAGTCGAAACCGTATTAGCCGCATTTTGAACTTTGCTTTGAAAATCAGCGACTGAGATAGTTACTGGCTCCGGATCAACTTCTTCCTCATTCGTTTGCGTTTCAGTCCCCTCAGAGATTACAACTGATCCCTTGCCGCCAACTTGCTGCTCTCCGTCAACTACCTGCATATCCTCCGCGGCTTGAAACTCTCCATCTACATCACTGCCGCCTCTTACTTCTTCCTCTCTTCCTTCAAGCGTAAACTTCGGTTTCTCTATTCCGAGCCCAGAGGAAGATATATCGGCAAACGCGAAACTAATTTTTTGGCTTCCAACTTCGAAAGTCGCTTTTTTGCCGAACACGTTTTGCCCCTTCACTTCTGCCGAGGCTACGGTTTCGTCCAGTGACTTAACTAAGCTGCCTATTTCCTTTTCGAGGTTCTGCTTTTTTGTGGGATCAGACTCGCTGCCGAGTTTTTTAGTTAGACCGTCAATTTCGCCTAAAATACCCTTCACGGCCTCAGCCGCTCCGCCAGCAACATCCAAAAAGGACCTTGCAGAGCTAGTTTCAATCGAGGTTTTACTAGAGCTAGTACTCGACTGCGCGTTCGAAATGGCAGACGCAGAGAGTTCAACTTCCGCGGCGTTGGAACTAAGCTTGCGCTGTACGAAATTGGTTGATGCCTGAGAAAGCCTGGACTTAATGCCTGAACCGCTATCTGTCGCGGTCGAACCATTGACGCTGCTAAGCAGTCCCGAAGAACCGCCAATCTGCAAATTCACGATGTCACCTCCGATGCCCCTTGTTTCAGTCCTAGACTGACAGAACCAATGGCCTCACAAGTTGGCAGTCGGAGGAACTCGGCGCGCTCTTAACAACTGGAATCTACCGTTTTCGCGACGTGGTGCGTTTTGCAAACTTTGCAGGTTGCAAAAACATTAACGGAAGTGCCACCGATAGTTTTCTTTAGATTTAAGATCGAATTAGAAATAACAAACGGTAATGCAAAGTTTGCAGGCTTGGTTTACAAGAGAGCGGCTTTCCAATCCTGAACTCTGAAACCAACAAGTCCCCCGCCGCTAAACAAAAGAAACGGGCGCTTAACTAGCATGCCATTTGAACTAAGCAGGTCTAGCGCTTGCTTTTCAGACATTTTGCCAACCTTATCTTTCAAACCTAAGTCGCGATACTGCATCCCTGAAGTGTTGAACAAACGCCTTAAGTCACCGCCGTAAACTTTGAGCATTGCTTTTAAATCAGCCTTCGTCGGGGCTTTTTGGGTAATGTCAATTTCATGAGGCGAGATGCCGTTTGCTTCAAGAAACGCTTTGGCTTTCTTACAAGTGGAGCAACGCGGGTGATAGTAGTATTTAATTGCAGAAGACATAAGCTGCACCGGAGTTTTTCTGCCGTGAGAAACGAAATTTCTTTTAACATTCGGATTTTATGCAGGCAATCGTCAAACACACGCACATAATTTTTCTCAAATATACCCGCGTCATTACAATTTTTTAATTCGCGTTCTTTTAACACCAAGCGCATTCTGTATATAACCTTAGCATCGACCGCGCCAATCCGGTGCTAATCGTTTCATAATAGTTCTCTTCCCATATCCATCAGAGTAGTTGACCCGTCTACAGGAAAGGGGTGCCTGTCTTCGCTGCCAGCGATAGCACCCGCTACATAGGTTACATCCCCAACACAAGGAGAATTGGGCATGATCGAAGCAAGATCGACCGGGGACTTCGGTCGGGTGCTCATGATCGCCGGCGATAATCGGAAGGACCATCATGGCTTTCCGCTGCCGGAGAATGAGCGCGAGCTGCGTCAAGCCAGACTGCGACGAAGAAAGCGTGCAGAGCATCTAGGAAGACGCCGTCCTCCAGAGGGCGCTGACTCCGCTCTGTACGCGCTGTCGTGGCTCGGCATGACAATGGAAGAAGTCGTTCGGGACTGGCTCTACGAGCAGGGGTTCGAACTCGATCCCCGACACGAGATCTACTACACCGAACGCGGCGAAGACGGCAGAGAATGCCCGGCAACGTCGCGTGAAGTTGACGCTGTCGTAGTCGATCGCCGAGGCCGCCCGCGCATGCTGGTGGAAGTTCGTCTTTCGGTGCAGGGAATGCGCGCAATCCATTCCAAGATGTACCAGCTCGGAACAACTCTGAGCATCCTTCGGACGCAGCCCAAGTGGAAGCGGCTGAAGCCCTTGATCGTCTACATCGCAGTCGGAGACCACCAGAACGAGGTGCAAACGGCCCCGAACTGGCTGGTTAGCGACGCCTTCGATATAAGTCCGCAGTGGCAGCGCGCGTACCACCCGGACGAGATCATCGGCATCGGCATCCCGCGGATTGTCATCCCGCTCGCCTGGCTGTGGAACTATGCGCTCGGACTTGGCTGGGAACTCGAGGAAGACCTCTGGGTTCAAGCCGAATGGTTCGCGCGCGACCGTGCACGCAGGATGGACGAACGGACGCGCGAGCGCCTGGAGTCAATCCGTGAAGAGGCTGAGCGTGAAGGCCCTCCTCCTCACTAAAGTCAAGCAAACGTAGGGGCAACCTGTTTTGATCGGCGGTTTTTCTTAAAGGAACACCCGCTGGCGCAGGAAGACAGCCCCCCTTTCCCGACGACTCGTTTCACTTTCTTAAATTTTGATTGTTAATAGATTGTAAGATCGTCCGCAGATCCCGTCTGCTCGCATAGGTCAAGCTG
>JAGRAN010000055.1:0-23011 GCA_020434585.1 Bdellovibrionales bacterium | reverse complement strand
GAGTCTGCAGCAGCTTGATTAAGATCGCTGCATGCATCAATCATTCTGTCGCATGCATCGCCGATTCGCAGGGCTTCCTGACAAGAGTCGGCGCCCGTCGCACTTGCGTTCAAAGGAAACAGCACGAAGCACAGGCAAAAACCTGCCAGCCTTCTACAAACCTGAAACTTCGCGCTGCTGTTCACATTAACCCTCGAACACCTCTATTAGTATTATTCTAAGCTTAGCGTGCGGCTTCGGTAATCGAGGAAGCTGGCAACGATGCCTAGGAGAAACTTGGAATTTCTACAATGCCGCCCGCACGCAACCCGCTGCAAATACGATCCTTTCTTCAAAAAATGAGGCTTAAACCCGATATTTTTAAATAACAATCAGTTGAAGGAAGCCTATGGGGAGAAGGTTCAGTTGGTGCATCCCAGACAACTAGTTGTGTGGGGTGTGCCAACTGCTGGGGCATAGCCATACACTCACCTGGAGAATCATCCATGAGTAAGTGCTCCGCTCTTATCGTGATCGTCCTTGTGGCGATCGGTCTCGTTTTTGGTACTGGCTGCTCCTCGACCATGCGGACGGGGGATCGCGAGTACCCGGTGGATACGGCTCGGTTCGCCAAGCCTGACACCGACGCCAAGAACGCTGCCAAGGAACTCGGCAAGCGTCTCGAGGTGTACCAGAACGAGTTGAACTGTGCTCGCGAACAGCTGGCTGTCCTCCGGGCAGTCCGCGCTACTCTCGACGACCCGCAGCTCCCCGGAGCAATTGCGGTCATCGAACAGCGGGTGGCGCAGCTGGAGCTCTCTGTTGCCGATCTTTCTCGGCGGCACGAGCGCGCAGTTGCTGCAGCGAGTCAGGGGTCGTACGAGGATTTCACCATGAGCCTGCGCGAAGCTCCCGAGCTTCCGCACGACTCGGTGCGAGACTCACGCGACGTCCTGAGCCAGCTTGGCGGACGTTATCAGCAGCTGAACCGCGAAATCCAGGCCCTTGCGCTGCACATCAGCAACGCAGAGGTCGAGATGGAGCGGCGCGGCGATGAGAACCGTTCGCTGGGCATGCAGTACGAGATCGACCAAGCCAGGCACGACTCGCTTGTCGAGGAGTTCCTGAAGACGGAATGGCGTGTGGCGATTGCGCAGTGCGCCGTCAACTACCGCAGCCGTCTCGATCTCAGCACCCTTCTGACGCAGCCCGAAAGCTCGCAGGATGGTGCAATCAGTCACGCACGACGCGGCGACTGAAGTCAGTTCAGCAAGGGAGGATTTCCCTATAGATGAGGGCGGAGCCCGCTCATAAGGTGAGGAAGCTACGGCTTGCCCAGGCTTTGCGACCGGTGCTCGTTGCATCGGCCGCTCCAGCAGAAAGCCTATCTGTTTACGGTTACTCCGTAGGCTTCCTCACCTTCTCCAAAACCTAAAGCTTTTCGCTGAAAGCAACTTTTCCACACTAAGGTCGAGAACATTGGGCAATCAATGGAATTTCAGGAGAACCCAATGGAAAACAGCGACGCCCACGAAATCATCCGCGACCTAGCTAACGGAATGCATCCGATTACCTGCCAAGAGCTTCCGGCAGACTCTGTTTACAACCATCCGCAAATAGTTCGCGCATTGTTTGTCGCACTGGACCGCTTTCCAAAACGCAAACGCTCGACAGAAGAACGTCAAAAGGAGAATCTCGAGCGGGGCCTTCCAAAAAATTCCGGACTACCTTGGTCCGACGAAGCCCGAAATTCCGCCGCAAAGGGCTATACAGCCGGAGAATCGATTGAAAAAATCGCGGAAAAGCATCAGCGGTCAAGCTCAGCGATCGCGGCGGAACTGACTAGGCAGGGACTGATTACTCCTGAACAGGCGGAAAAACTAGGCTACACCTTCCGTAACCGAACAGCAGCCTAGTGAGGCCTGCTACGAGAGTGCACAATCAATTTCGCTTCATTAAGTTTCTTAAGAAGCAGTTGATAGTCCAAGTCATGCAGCGCAACGTTGTGCTTCAGTGAAAGAGCAGCGGCGATTCCTGCTCCCTCCCCCAGCATCATGTAGGTCGGCTCCATTCTCAGCGAACTGTACGCGACGTGCGAAGCAGAGATGGCGACAGGCACCAGCAGATTTGCTGCTTCGCTTCGCTTGGGCAGCAAGCTGCGGTATGGAATCTCGTAAGTTTTCACCTTTTTCCCGACCCAGCCTTCGAACATCGCATTCCCATTTTCATCCATGTGAATATCTACGTGGTGAGATTCTAAAGGGCACGACGCCCGCGCAACGGAGTCCGGCTTCGATGCTTCGTGCAGCAAGTCTTTCTCCGTAAGGACATATTCACCAACCATTCGGCGAGCTTCCCTGACATAAAGCTCATATGGCCAATTATCGTTGTCGGCAAACTCGTCCTTACATAATCCGATCAGTGCCGTATTCTTCCTCAGTAGTGGTGGAACTCTCTCGTCGTTCCCGAGGAAATAAAACAAACCCTGTGTGTAATCGCGATGAGCCCAAGCAATTTTGCTCCGCTCATCAGCATTTGCTTCAGGGTAGTCCCAGTTTGCTCCGACAAAATCTGTGGAAAAGGCGATGCGATTATTAACATCAAACTTTTTATTCTTAAGCGGAAAGAAGTGAAACAGCTCCTTGAGTAAGGTGTGGGGACGGCGCTGCAGAAACGCAAGAAATAACTCGAAGTCCTCTGCACGATAATTCTTCGGTTTGCTAATTGGAACGAAGTTCTCTCGCTCCTTCGTCATGCAGAGACGATAATTGTACGCCATAATCTTCTTGTCACCGCTGCCAAATTCCGCCGGCCGCTTAGGGTTTACGCGGTGATATATCCTGCCGCTTTTATCCTTTGCTGGAACCGCAATTGGGAATTGTCTATTTGCGACATACGGTTGGACACCGGCAAACTGCTCCGAATACTGGCTGCCCGGCTCTCGACCAACCGCATACGAAACTCCCGCAGCCGCGTACAAGTCGCCTTCATAGCTAGCATCCAAAAACACCTTTGCTTGAAAAACATCGCCGGAGTCAGTTGTAATACTTTTAACAACGTTGCCTTCTTTCTTTACGTCACTTAGCACCTCTTGCCTAATGACGGTGATTCCGGATTCTTTGATAATTTGTTCAAACACGTTCTCAGCTACATGCGGTTCGAAATGCCAAGTCAGCGCCATGCCATAGTGCCGACCGATGCGGTTGAATACGCTCTTCGATATGCCGCCGATAAGTCCGTGATCGCAGCGATCGCTCGCCCCAAGTCCGCTGCTCATCATGCCGCCGATATGCTGGTCTTGATCGATTATAATTACCGAAAGGCCCTCACGAGCTGCGGCAGCACCAGCTGCAATGCCGGCGGGAGTAGCCGCATAAATTACGACATCGCTCTCATGCACCTTCGCTTCTGCGGCAGAGACAAGGAGAGCAACACCCACAAGGACTGCGATTAATTTCGGTCCAAAGCGCATACTTTGTTTCATACGTCAGTGCAGCGGCCCCAGAGCCTGCCTGCTAGCAAATAATTGCGAAATCGGCGATTAAGCGGCAACATCTCGTCTGTTAAATCTAATTGCAAGCATGAAATTGTTTCAGTCAAAAACGCTAGAAATCACATTGATCGTCGGCGCTGTGCTGTTAGCACTACTTCTACGCACGTGCTTTTTTTACACCAGCATCAGCTTCATGCCCACTAGTACTGATGAAGCTCTCGCAGCCCTAATGGCGAAATCTATATATTTAGGCTCGCGACCGCTGCTGTTTTGGGGTGCGCCGTACCAGTTCCCGATTGAGTCTTATCTAATGGCGCCCTTCTGGCCGTTGCTAAAGACAAATGCATTTGGCGCAAGAGTTGTACTTGCTGCCCTAGCGGCATTGTCAACGCTTGGGTTCTGCATTGTCATGTGGAGAGCTTTTAGACCGGAACATCGTTGGCCCGGGCTACTTCTAATTCTGCTGCCCTCGGCATATCTAATGACGCTGCAATCTGCCTATTTTATTCCTGAATACACCATGACGTTTGCCTGTGCGTGGCTTATTCCTCTGCTGACTATTCAAGTTTTGAGAACCGACAAGCGGCTTGCGCCTTTGTGCGCCCTGGGCCTTATCTGCGGACTGGCTTTATCGTTTCATTTGCTTTCCCTACCACTCGTTGCTGTTACCGCGGTTGCCGCATGCCTGGGTAGAAGCTTTCGCGGCGCCTTAGGGAACTCATTAGTTTTTGTTCTATCGTTTGGGGTCGGCCTGACGCCTTATTTAGCGACTCTGGGCAAAGCTCAGTCGTCTGCCACTTCCGTTACCAGCAATTATCCGTTGGCCGTTGCCTTGGGGCGACTATTCTCTGATTTACCAAACAAAATTCTCGAAATCATCCTTGGCTTTAACGTTACCCTGTTTCCCGACCTGGATCGCACTGCTGGAGTCCTGCCACTACTTGTCACACCCGGAGTCTATGCGTTTTGGAGTTTGTTGATTCTTTGCACCGTCGTAAGCGCATATCAGTTTTTCGTGCGCAGCTGGAAGGCGCGATGGCCTAACCTAATTATTCAGGACGTCTTTGTGGGCACCACATGGGCTTGTATTCTCGCATTCGTAGTTAGCACGCGCGCAAGACCTGACGAATACCGATATATGCTCCCTTTGGCTTGGAGCCTACCCTTTCTTTTTTCATATGCTTACTCTTTCTCAGCTAAATACTTGAAATCCACCGTAGCAGTTTTTGCAGTGCTGATGGCAGGCCTTAACACAGCTAACACTTATAAAGTGATTTCTGCTTGGCAGACTCCTAAGTTTGCAGAGGGCCTTCCGGAACTGCACGATGTTTCTCCGATTATCGCATTTCTAGATAAGCACGGATTTACCCACTGCTACGCTTCATTCTGGCTGGTCAATCGAATCACATACGAAACCGACGAAAGGATCGTATGCAGCCAGCCATACAACGAGCGTTTTCTTGGGTGGCCGCTGCCTTACCTGGACAGGGTGAATAGCAGCTCTGATGCCGCATATGTTCTAAGCGACACGCGCTTCAGCCGACTGAGTGCTAGCAAATTCTTAAAACTGCTCGAGTTTCATAGAGTTGCTCCGACTGTCTTCACGACGGGAGTATTCAGAATAATTTACGATTTCGAGTATCGAGACGTACCAAGATCAAACACGGTTCCCGCGGAACAGCTGCAATTGACGACATCGGACATCAACTCTCAACTTAATGCATTGATCGACGGAGACAACCACACCTACTGGCGCAGCAGCTCAAATCAAGAAGCGGGAATGTTCGTTGAACTTAAACTTGCTAAGGCGCACCAGCTGCACCGAATTCGCCTGCGATTTAACGAGCCGTCCATTGAAGAATCGCCTACCTACAGTGTGCAGCTTTCTGAAGATGGGCAGAACTGGACAGCGGTGCGCAGCGATATCACCCCAACGGCCGACAGAATAAAAATGACAAACAAGCATCCAATTTTTTATCGCAACGCTCGACAGGATATTTCATTTGAGCCGAAGAACGCGGTAGCTGTAAGGGTAGTTGTTGAGCAGCCTAAGAGTGATACGCCTTGGGAATTAGCGGAAATTACTCTGTCAGAAGCTGCTCCTGCTACGGCGGAGTAAGCAATACAAACATCTTCCTAAATTCAGGTATGTCATAGAAAAACAGGCAGGTGCAGATAATCGTACAAACAAGCACGGCGTTAGTAAGATGCCGCTCTTTATATAACAGCTCGGGATACTGCACGGGGCTATCTGGTTTGAAGCCTAGATAAAGGTAATACGCCAAAAGGTAGGCAACTACCGGCATAGAAAACACTAGTTCCAGTCGATAAAGCGTAACGAAAGCCATCGCACCGGTCATAAACATCGCGATATAAAACACCGAGCTCATGATCAGGCGTTCTTCGTTGTAATAGTGAAATGACCACCTATACTCAGCTGCACGTTCGGGATCGCCAATTCTCCGATATTCAGCAAAGCGCTTGGTCGCCATCAAAAACGAACCGAACATCCAGTAAGCAAATAACGCAGAAACCGGCGGCACTACCGCTACGCCCATCGCATACCAGCCAATCGCCATTCGAATCGGATTGTTAACCGCTTCACTTAAGACATCAAGATACGGGACTTCCTTGGTGCGAACTGGTGGAATATTATAGAGCGTTCCCATGATCCACAACGCCGCACAAGACAACCCGACACCGAGATTTACTGAAAACCCAAGGACTGCGCCGACAATCCCAAGCACAATCCACTCGGCGTAAGCGATAGGAATCGAAACTCTGCCAGCTGCCAGCGGACGCTGTTTCTTGACAGGATGGTGTCGATCCCTTTCTGCGTCGAGAATTTCATTGATTACGTAATTACTTGAAGCGACAAGACAGACCGCGGCCAAACTCAAAAAGATATCGGCGAGCAGCGATCCAGTTAGCGCAACAGGGAAAAAGAAGTAAGCCAGCAGCATCCCCGGCAAGACAAACACGTTCTTAAACCAGTGGTCGGGACGGGCAATACTAATGTAGTCCGACAGACTAGCGGACTTTTCTTCGAACGAAAAAACTCCCGCAATATTCGAAACCGCCCGGGCTTTTTCTAGGAGTTCTGAAGAGTTCGTAACTACATACGCATTCGCGGCAGAACGCCAAACATCCAAGTCCACCTCAGAATTCGCAATATAATCGAAGCCCGTGGCGCCAAATTTTTCCGCTAATACGGCAGCCTTTCGAGGCCCGGTCAGGTTGAAGGATCCGTCGCTCGAAATGACTTCAGAAAAAATCCCAAGTGTCTCGCTAATCCGATGCGCCACTCTGCGGTCCGCGCCAGTTGTGAGAATTAACGACCGGCCCCGCGCATGTTCCTCAAGCAGAAACTCTAGAACACCACGATGTAGCGGCAGTTCTTCCAAGTCGATTGGGGAACGCTGGGCTACTTGCTGCTTCACGTAGGCTTTCCCTCGCAGCAACCAAAATGGAAAAAGCACTAAATAAAGAAAATTCTTCCTTAAGAGCGCGAAAACGCTTGTGTAAAACGTGTCGACGGCAGCCAAAGTGCCATCCAAGTCTACGCAAAGCGGTAGATCACTAACTTGATTTTCAGCTAGATTTTGCGTGGTGTCTCTCATGACCGAGTTACTTACTATTACAGGCGGAAAAGGGCAAAATTTTTGTCAAAACCTGCTCTGCGCTTGACTCCCCACGAGACGATGCTTATCTCGCTATAAGCATGACGCAACTACCTGGATACTACACACGCCGAACCACCACTACGACCCCCATTCGGGGGGAAATATAGTTTTGTCAGCACCTTATTAGAAATCTGTTTTTCCTTTTCAAAAATCTTGAGGCAAAAGCCATGAGCGAAATATTTGCGGTGCGCGAGTTTGCGCCCAAGCACGTCGAACAAGTTTGCAGTCTGATACTGGATATTCAGCAAAACGAATTCGGTGTTCCGATTACACTAGAAGATCAGCCAGATCTGCTGCGCATTAACGATTTTTATCAAAAAGACAAAGGCAACTTCTGGGTTGCGCTTGCTGGAGAAAAGCTCGTCGGATCGATTGGACTTATCGATATTGGTAAGGGCTGCGGTGTAATTCGCAAAATGTTCGTCGACAAGAACTATCGCGGAAAAGATAAGGGGATTGCTGCGGCACTACTTGCGCAATTGCTTTCGTGGGCCAAAGCTAAGCACCTGAGACAGGTCTACCTCGGCACAGCACCAATGCTTAACGCTGCGCATCGGTTCTACGAAAAAAACGGCTTTGTTGAACTGCCAAAAACTGCACTTCCGAGCGAATTTCCGATTATGGAGGTCGATACCAAGTTCTATGTGTATGATTTGTAGAATCGGCTAAGCCCGACGAGCCGTAGCAGGCTCTATGCTGAGATTGCTGGCTGGAGCTTGTTTAACTTCAAGCTCCACTGCCGGCAATTCCTTTTGTGGGAAGTATTTCTTAAGCTTGAGAAAGTGCTTTTCAAACAAATGCCAGGACAGCAAAGCCATAATCGTTGTAATGGCAAGTATCGCTAGGGTGAAGGCGATTTGCCCTGGAATGCTTGAGCCGTAAAGGCGGAAAGGAAAGCGATTCGGACCGAACCAGTTTTCCTCAATCAAATCAACAAGCGGTCGATTGAACAGATACATTGCATAACTGTACTTCCCGAAAAAAAGCAGGGTCTTTCTAGTAAGCAGCCAGTTTACCCAGCTTCCTTCCGGCCGAGAGAGTGCAATTACAATGGTGGAGCCAAATAGCAAAGCCGCCAAGGAGTAGCCGTATTTTATCATCTCCGGCGCCTTCTTATTGAAGTCACCTTCAATCAAAAAATAGCCGCCCAAAATGCTGCATGCGATAAAAGGAATCCAAATCCACGGAAATAAGGCTCGAATTCCGCGCGGCCCTCTAGCGGCAAGTGCGAGGAATGCCCCGCAGGCCAGCGAATCCATTCTTGTGTAAGTAGCAACGTAAATATGATTGATTACATGTTCACCGCCGTAATAAATGCCCCATCTCAACGCTGCGGCCGCAGCGAAAAGCAAGATGCAAACGCTCATCATTGCGCGTCGCGAAAGGAAATAAACCAAGAGCGGCCACACAATATAGAACTGTTCTTCGATAGCTAATGACCATGTAGGTCCGAGCACTAAATGGCGAAAACCTTCTTTTACAACCAGAAAGTTTGAAAGATAACACCAGTACCACCATTGCTTGGCGCCAAGCTCCGGAAAATGGCGGCTCAAATCCGGCAGTACAAAGACCGCTATCGCGACGACTAAAAAGTACAGTGGAAAAATTCTTACTGTCCGGCGTGCATAAAAGTTCTTGAAGAAGTGCTTGCCGCCCTTGGCGTCATACAAAATGCCAGTAATGAGAAACCCAGAAAGTACAAAGAACAGATCGACACCGATCCACATTGAGCGGCTGATTTTGAAGTACCAGTCGTCGATCGGTGCGGTTGCACGTAGAACGGCAGCAGCATGAAAAATGATAACGCCTAGGATTGCCAAGCCGCGAAAGCCGTCTAGAACAGGCATATGCCTGGAAAGATTTACATTTATAGCTTTCAACGCAGCCTACGACTCCTAAGTTCCGACAAAACCGCTGCAATAGTACAGCGCCGGATACGCAGCTCCCCAAGCATACAGGAAGCGATTGAGGCCGAACATATAAACGTTCGCAAGATGAAATAGCAATGCAAGCGAGATGAAAGCTAAACAAACGGTCTGATTAAGGAGACTTAGCGGAAACAACAGTTCAAAGATAATGACTGTCCAGCTGGCATAAATGAGCAATTGTGAACGATTAACTAATTTATCCAATGCCGCAGGGTTCTGATAAACACTAGATCTTAAGAAGCCTCTCAGCGCAGCACCTGTCCTCCAGTTATTCCTCCCTATCTTGACCACCCCCGCGATGAAGAATGACGAAATAGTCTGAATAGCAATGTAAATTAGACACCCCTTCTCAACCAACTCATTTCCCTGAAACAGCTGAGCGATAAGAAGAGCTGCCAGTACAACTGTAGTCATATAGTCGCTTCCGCCGTTAAACACCCCCCTCCAGCGCAAACAAACCAAAACGTGACAAACCAGCATAAGGAGTATCAGTGCGGGGTGCGATATGAACAATGTCACAAGTGCTGACCCAAACTGAACTAGCAGCAGAAAGACAAAATTTGGATATGCTAGAACAGCCGAAAGCAAACGTTGAGTTGGCTTTGAAAATATCTCGAATTCCCGTCGAAGAACTTCCCAGCTCCATACGCCTTCATTGGAAACGCTGTTTCTAAGTATAAGCAGCTCTCCGGCCTGCACCAGCACGGCTAAAGCGATTAAACGCTCAACTAGCAGCAGCGCATTGCTAAAGCTAAAGTCCATCTAAAGGTCATGCTCCAGTGAAACCAAAATATCCTGACCACTTTCGACAGACTCACCCTGAAGCACAGATCGAAGTTTAAACTGAAATGCGGCATTTTTCTCCTCAGCGTGAGAGCAGGATAGCAGTATCTGCTCTCTTACGAGCCTCTCTAGAAGTAGATAAGAAACAGAATTCGAAAATTTATGTTCGGCCCCGTCTTCGACGGACTGCATATCGTTTTCAACCTGCTGCAGCAGACCGTAGTACGCCAGCAGCCTATTGCCGCCGGGGTTGAGAAGGACTGAACTAAACTTTCGTTCCAATGGCTTAAGACTCGGCATCCAATCACCAAAGTCCTTAGTCCCCTTCCTCACACGGTGATAAAGAACAGGCAGTTCAGACAGATCTTCGAAGAAGCGCCACGACGGAAATAGTGAGCGAAAGAGATAAACCTTTCGGCTTGAAACATACTTGATCCGAAGCGTCGACAGGAAAACGATCGCTGCGAAGTAGAGCGCGAATATTAGAACTAAATTGAGCGTCGAGGCGTTCACTATGTAGTTGGCTGTCACCGGAGATTACGCAGGCTACATTAGAGCTATAAGCTTTTACTGCGTTAGACCAGCCGAACTGGAACTCCTGCTCGCTGATGCATAAATATTGCAATCAACTGTAATTTATGCGAATATATGCAATTGCTTACAGCTCCGCTTTTTCTATTACTTTCCAATAGTTAGCCCTAGCGCTGTATTATCATCCGCCATAATTATGGCTTTCCTGGGGAAGAATGCATCCTGTTGGCACCTCTGCCGGCGCGGCGAAAATCGCCGCTCAAGCTGAGGTGCAGACGCCGTCGAAGGTTTCACCTGACGTTGTTTCAACGTCCACATTCCGCAGTTCAAGCCCTAAGACCAAAGCGTGCGGAGCTTTTTGCTCTTTCGTTACACGAGCGAAAAGCTCCGCGCGTCGCGGTTCCTCATACCTGATGTGAGGAGGGCCACGGCAGCGTGCGCCCGAAGTCCAAACCACGTGACTCTACCTTCCGGGAGTGCTGCAATGTCACATGAAGAACTTGTCATTCGGGTGACTGCACCCGAAGACGTGGGGTACGCACAAGCTGCGTCAGCGCTCATCGAGCGTGCCTCACACGATCACGAAATCGCCACTCGTACACCCGAGGAGCTGGCTGTTCAAATCCGCCTCGGCAACGCCGTCATCGCTCTGATGGATGGTGTGCTGATTGGATTCGGCTACTTCAAGGTGTGGAGCGATCTGGCGATCTCACACTCCGGTCTCGTCGTCGAACCCAAGTTCCGGGGACGCAAGATCGGCAAGCGCCTGAAGCTTCTGCTCTGCGAAGAGTCGAAGCGGCGGGTGCCCGAGGGGAGAATGATCAGTTTGACCACCTCTCCTCAAGTTCGTCACATGAACGTCGAACTCGGCTTCGAAGTTGTGTCGCTGGCCCAGCTGACGTCCGATCCCAAGTTCTGGGCCGGATGCCGCGGATGCCACAACTTCGACCGAGTGAACGAACCAGGCTCTACCGAAGGCGAAGTGACGCCAACCGGGGAGCGCTGCTGCTGCGAAGGCATGTGCCGTCTCAATAGCGGTAGCTGATGGAAGAGGATTCCATTGGCGGCTCTGAGGCGGTGCAGCAATGTGGACAACCCATCAAAAGGTCGTTCAAGGCGTCTGCACCCCTCAATTTAATAAATTGTTATATTCTCAATAATATTCCTCTCAGTGCTCCCCCCCTAACTTGACGGCACCTCGCAATAGTGAGTTGATCCTAATCTATTTTACTCGACTGAAACCTTTGACAGCGGGGACCATTATATGGACGAGGCGAAATTACACGATTTAGTAGGTCAGTTCCTTCACGATTTAGGAGGTGCCTTCAGTATTCCTTTGGTTAGAATCGGCACCCAACTCGGCATTTATAAATCAATGGTGGAAGAAGGCCCCGCCACCTGTGAGAAACTTGCGAAGCAAACCGGCCTTAACGAAAGATATCTTCGTGAGTGGTTAAGCGCTCAAGCAGCATCCAACTACATCAGCTACGATCATGCGAATAAGACATTTTGCTTATCACCTGAACAGGCGATGATCCTCGCGAACGACAGCAGTCCGGTTTATCTTGCACCTGCGTTTGAAACTGCAGTCGCTTTTATTGACAACCAGGACTCAGTGCAAAAAGCCTTTAAAACAGGCGAAGGCGTGGGCTGGGGAGATCAGTCACAGTGTTTAGCTTGCTCAGTCGCTAAGTTTTTTAGACCTGGCTATAAGAATCATATAGTTCAAGAGTGGATTCCATCCATCACTGGAATCCAGGAGAAACTAAAGTCGGGAGCTAAGGTGGCAGATATTGGCTGCGGCCACGGGCTGTCGACAATTTACATGGCAGAAGCATTCCCCAAATCTCAGTTTGTTGGGTTTGACTTCCACGAGAAGTCTATCGAGGACGCTCGCAAACATGCTGCAGATCACGGCGTAACAAACGTTAGTTTTGAAGTTGGGCTAGCCAAGGAATATCCAGGCAAGTACGACTTTGTTACTTTCTTCGATTGCCTGCACGACTTGGGCGACCCGGTTGGCGCACTTAAGCACGTAAAGGATTCGCTGAACAAAGATGGTAAGTGCATGATCGTCGAGCCTGCAGCAGGTTCGAATTTGAAAGAAAACATTAATCCGGTCAGCCGTTTGTTCTACTGCGCATCAACCATGTGCTGCGTCCCAACATCGTTGGCGCAGGAAGTTGGCGCAGCCCTTGGCGCACAAGCTGGTGAAGCAAAGCTCAAGGAACTGGCTGTTGACCAGGCGGGGTTTAAGACTTTCCGCCGAGCAAACGAGACGCCATTCAACCTAATCCTCGAGGCTGGCATCTAATTTATCTGCCGTAGCTTCGCTTCGTACATTGCTGCGGAGCTACGGCAACTAACATCCCTACCGCTTCAAGTCAGAAGAAGATTGACGGTTCCGTAGTTGAAATGTGACCAAATATTATGGTCTCTTTTAACTCGGAGCTGCGATGAAGCTTCAAACTGTCTATCGTGCTTATGGACATATCCCTGCGTCAATCAGGCGCACAGTCGCACCAGTAGCCCGTGCCTGCAGGCCAATACTTCAACGAGCAGCCTTGTCGTCATCCCAGAAAAAATTCTGGGATGAGAATGGATATTTAGTTCTACCTGGCTTCTTCGGTGAAGATGTAATCGACACCTTGAATCTTTTTGTCGATGAGCTTTGGAATACTCGCAAACGTCGTCCTGACCTTCCGTTTATGGTCGACTTTGACCACGGCAAAGCGGATCAGAAGCGCTGGCCGATACATGAAGTTCCAGACTGGGGCCGACAGACGATCTACAAACTGAACGATTTGTACCTCGAGTGCCCGTTTGTTCGTTTGATGGTTCTTAATCCTGTAATGTCAGACATGTTAAATGTTCTCCTCGATGGAGAACCGGTTATCTGCAATACGCTAAATCTTGAGTGGGGCAGCGAGCAGGATTACCACTTTGACACCTTTTATATGGCGCCGCAGAAGCAGAATAAGCTCGTTGCATCATGGATCGCCCTGGAAGACATCAGCGAAGATGCTGGGCCATTAAAATTCGTTTCCGGTTCGCACAAGATTCCTCCATTTATATTTCCGAAAAGCGGCACAACCGTAGCGTCTCACGAAGAGATGCCGATGGTTCAAGAGTATATCGAAACTGAGGTAGCTAAACGCGGCTTGAAAGAAGAACTATTTCTTGGAAAAAAGGGCGACTGCCTGCTATGGCACGCCCAGCTGCTTCACGCAGGAAGCAAGCATCGCGACAGAACAAAAACCCGCAAGAGCATTGTAACCCACTATTGGCGCTGGGACGATTTACCTGGGGCCGATGTCCGCATCGATCGCAACGGCACGAACTGGCTTTACCGCCACCATCAGCCCCGCATCCGCTAAGCTGAGCAGGCCTAGTTTTCTGGCAACTTGCCTTCAACCATATCTACGACGGCCTGTGGTTTAAACTTACGGAACTCACCCGCTTTTAACTTTCTGATGTATTGATGATATTCGCGCATCGCTTTTGAACCAAAGACGATGACAATTGGGATATTCATGACCAGCATGCAGCCCATCCCGAGCGTGGTCCACATATCGAGTTCACGGTCAGTTCGAATGAAGGGCATTGTCGCGACGAACGCTAGCGCGCAATAAGCAAGTTTGTAGAGAAACAAAAACACCTTCGCCAGCGAACCCTGACTAACGACATAATATACAGCCTGCTCTCCATAATAATACCAGGAGATCATCGTCGATACAGCAAACAGCCAGGATGCAAGGACGACAAGCCAAAGTCCTAAGCCGGGAATTACTCTGTCAAACGCATGTGCCGTCAATGATGCACCAGCAAAATTTACAAAAATCCCCGGAGCGTGAATCTTCGGTTCCTTGCCCTCGAACGTTTCCCATGTGGCAGTATATGTACTGTCCTGATGCAGCGACACAGTACCCTGAACCCGAAACAGGCGTCCGTCTGAATCTTCCGCAATTACGAAGACAGATTCGCCGTCTTGCCATCCAGATTGATCAACAGGAATTTGCTGAATACGTTTGGACTCTTCACTCTTCGACGGCAATATTGGGGTCACTAGCTGCCACTTGCCCGACTCGGCCTCTGCCGCGGTTATACTTACTTCGGAAAGCGAAACAAAAGAAGCTTCAGCAGTTCGGTTCCAAGCTCCACTGCACAGAATCACCAAAGCAGTAACGGTGCAGACAAGAAGGGTGTCGATAAACGGCTCAAGCCCCGCAACAATTCCCTCCCTGACGGGTTCATCTGTCCGAGCGGCGCTATGAGCGATCGGTGCCGAACCCCAGCCCGATTCAGAGCTGAACAATGCTCGTTTCACCCCCCAAATGAACGCCGTTCCCAAAGAGGCTCCCAGAAAAGCTCCCCCAGCTGAAGAATCCTCGAGGCCAAGCCCGGAGCGAAAAATCATAACTAGAATACCGGGCAGCTGATCCATGCTCACTGCCAATACGTAGAAACCAGAAATCAAATAAATGCCGCACATAAATGGAACAAGCCGTCCGGCGACCGCTCCAATACGCTGAATCCCACCGATAACAACAACTGCGACAGTCATCGCCAGAATTACACCGACTGCTTCCCGAGGAATGCTGGAAAAGTACTGATTGGTAACGGCAGCTACGTTCCAAGCTTGAAACATGTTACCGCCTGTAATCGCTCCCACTACCGCCGCCACGCAAAACATGCAGCCAAAAAATCGACCAACTTTTGGCAATCCCCACTCCGTAAATCCATCTTCGACTACATACATCGGGCCGCCGTGCGGATTTCCTTCTTTATCGAATCGGCGAGACAGCATTGCCTGAGTGACTTCTGTCATTTTTAGCGCCATGCCAAACAGGCCAATCATCCACATCCAAAACACCGCACCAGGGCCGCCAAGTGCAATTGCAACTGCGACGCCGCCGATGTTTCCCAGTCCGACTGTCGCTGAGAGGGCAGCAGACAACGCCTGAAAGTGGCTGATTGCTCCAGGATCATCAGAGCGATCATAAACACCTCTTATGACAGATACTCCGTGCCCAAGCGCATAGTATTGGCCGAAGCGCGTCCAAAGTGTGCAGCCCACGGCCGCGAACAGCAGTGCAAAAACTGTTACATCGCTGAACAAGTAGGAGTTAATTAGGTTGATAAAATCTTCCACGGCGGCCTCTGCATGCTAAGTTTCCAATTCGGGCTTCCCGCATACACATACCATCCAGGACCGAAAGACTGAAGGGAACGTGTGAATAAAGATCATGCATGATGAGCATTAAGGTGCATAAACAGGTCTTTTCTCACCCGTGGATTACTGATTTTCCAGACGCAGCCATCGATGAAATAGTGGTGAATATTCACCACCGCCGTTAGCATAACAGCTATTATTCCGAGCTTGCTGTCCAGAGCGACCAGCACATCCTCAACACCAAAGAAAACAATATACCCGACCAGGACCATTAAGCCGTAGTAAAGCATCATCGGCTTGATTAGGTTCACGGCAGTCTCGTCATCGTGCAGCCTGTTCATTTCTACTCTTAATGGAAATATTAGATACTGAAGTGCGTGAGACAGCTGCACCCAAAATAATGTGTTTGGATACTTATTCAGCAGCAAATACCAAAAGCATATTGCGACATATGGAATCAAAACTCTGACAGGGGGAAATTTCCCGGTTCGCTTCGTTATGAGACCAAACAGGACAAAGCCAAGAATCGCTGCTGCAATGGCCGCTACATCTACTACGGACTTTACTGTCGGAAGAGTGGCCGCTAGCGAAGGAAAGCGATCGCTGATGGTCATGCTAAACCAAACCAGCTGCCAGCCCATCAGCACTTTTAGTATCGCACGGAAGGTCGTTCGCTCGCGCTCGGTGAATTTCAGGCCATCGAGGTAGGCAAAGGACGCCATCATCCCCCAGGTCTGACCAGTGTAGTGAACCGCTAAATAATATCCCATTACTAGCAGAAAAATATTAATATATTGAGCATTGCTCGCCGGTCCCAGCGCAATAAACAAAGCGAACAAACTGTAAAGCAGCAAAAGAAGGGGCAGATAAATCGAAGCCCAGCGATAGTCCTCCACCATTTCCTTTGAGGCGTATAGCAAACGGTAGGAAGCAATAAAATGCGGAGCATTGATCAGGGTCGTAAGAATTACAAAATTTCCGAAGAGCAGAGGCCCAGTCTGCTTAACGTCTAGAAGCAAAAAAGCTCCTATCAGCAGAATCGACAACCCACCCACGCAAAGGGTATCCACAACTCTTGAGATAATTGACCTATCGGACATCGCCAGCTCCTCGGCGCCAAGTTTAGCCCATGTCCGACTCGATGTCTTAAACTTTTAGGAGCGATGAGCCACGTCAGCTGCTAAAGGCTAGTTGCGTTTCTTAAAGGTAACTCGGTTGGCCGTGATAGTTGGTTCAGCCAGCAACAAATCTTCGATACCGTCACAATCTGGCAGTTCACGCCATGGCCCAGGCTGTTGGATGCCGTGCCGGTACGGCATCTTTCTTCGAACAAGGTCGAGGCCTTTATCCTGACCGCCGCTGTTTTGCTTTTTCTCCTTGCTTTCGTCTCGATTAGTAATGGTCCGAACCTCCAGCTGATAAGTCTTGCTTGGAATTACCGCGCGCACCGAGCTCCGCCGGACTGGCCTTACTCGGTGCAACGCTAAAATGTGTTCCTGACTTGTACTAAACCGACGATGGAGGCTCGCCGATTTCAACTGCTTCAACCCAATCAATTCGCGATAATTTGCTAATCATCGAATCCTGGACGGTGTCTTCGATTATTCCGTACGCCTCAAACTCATCCCCATCTTCAACGCATTCCAGGCCTATACTTTCCAGGTGAACTCTATCAGAATCTTGTAAACGTTTACGGCACAACGACAGATGAAGGTATCGATAACCGGCTTGATTATTCATAGCGTCCTCCCCTAGTCCCTCGATCTCGATGAAAACAATTCTAGGCGTGCGATCGATTCTCATTCTAGTCCGAACGCGACCTTTCTGTAGAACCGCCGTTCGAAACTTAAAAAAAGTTTGCACGACTATTTCGCGATCATTGTGCTTGCTCGGTTGACTGAGTTGAGTTCGTCCGAACCAGAAGTCGCACTTGAAAACGGCGATCAATTATGCTCTCGCATGACTCCCCTACGTCCGCGCACGTCGAGGCTTAATGTGTCTTTTTCGTCCGATGGATGTATAACCTTAGTACAGCGGCTAACGCCGAGCCCCAACTAAGCAGCTTATATTATTAGCTTTAGCGGGAGGCCACGGCTTGCACAAAGCTTGCAATCTTAAGCAGTACTATGGATTCCGAATCGAAACTTCCGCGTTATTTTAGACCGCCGGTTTGCTGTGAATGCGGCAAAGAACTGGAGCCAAAGCGCGCCAACTACGAGAGTGCGATGCGTTTGTACTGCGAAAACTGTGAGCAGCTTGGACGAACAAAATCAGGCTGGAAACCGATTCGCTACGGTAAAGTCGCCGGCATGTTTGTCGTCAAAGACTAATCGCCACTCTTAACAAGCCGTCCCAGTACATATATTTGTGAAGGCTCCGAAACGCGAAGTTCCGGCAATTGCTTCAGACATGTTTTGCGAAGCTACGTTTGCAGCGATCGCCGCAGCCATGTCAGCTTGCTTGCGTCTGTCGCGTGAAATTGTTGCTTCGGTTATGGCTTGCACTGCTGCGCGGTCGGAAGCGGTGTCAGCTTTGGCCATATCGATCGTGCGATCTACTCTTTCAATAAGCGTCCAGAACATACGCCTATCGTTTGGAGTCATACGCAGATTCAACAAATCGTGATTCGTTAGCAGCACTTTTGTCCGCTTATGAAGCTTTTCAAACGCCGCCGCTGCCGATGAATCGGCGAAGTTTTGCAGCCAACGCGCAAGCTTGCCATCAGGATCTTCATTACACTCGAGCGGTTCCTCCGTTCCATCCTGCAGCATCAGCGCGGATTTCTTAATTGCGGGAGTGACTAGAGTGCCCGCAGAAGCTTCAATCCAGGTCCGCTTCTCATCAGCAGTTAAGGTATCCCACGGCGCATCTTTCATGCGCAGCACATGAGTAATGCCGTCCTTTATTCCGAAACTCGTTGCCATACCGGTAAACGGACAGGTAATAGACTGGTAGTTCGGCTTAACCGGCGGACTGCATGGCTGGCCGTTGCTCTTCTGCCCGTCCGTAGTTGGAACGCAGTTCGTTGTGCACATACATCCGTCGCGTAGAGCCCGAATCTTGTCCGACACATCAAACTTTGGCCAAACAAAATGGTAGCCGTTCTTGTCGACGATAATGTCGCCGTACATTTCTTTAATAAACGTGGTGAACTTGAGAACTTCCTGCGAACCTTGGTTGGTTTGGATCGCTTTTACTCCGTGAAAGTATCGGTCAACCAGGCTCCACTTTGTAGGTGGGGTGCTTCCCGTAATTCCTTCAACACCAGATGAAATTGTCGCATGGACAGGCTGCTGCACACAGCAGACACACCAGCCATAGCGAAGAGTTTCATCTGTCGGTAGAGGTCCGCACTCAGTCGTGCAGTTCGCCGGATTTAAGTCTGCGAAGCGGCCCTGCTGCATTACCGGGCCATTGTTTACGTTGGGAGTGTTTAAACATGCTTGGACCTTTTCATCTGCGTCAACATAGATTTGACTGCGTTGTGGATTAGCGATTCGTGAATTGGTCCAGCTAATTTGCTTTAGCAGCTGGTTCTGCGACTGCTGGTTTACCTGTGATTCCGTTGTTGCCAGGCCCGCCGCCACGGTTTTATCGAGGTAAGAAAGCGTTAGATTAGCAACTCCGCGAAGAGTCTTAAACAAGTCGAGGTAGTCGTCGCGTTCCTTTTCACTCTCAGCTATGGCGAACTTAATTTTTCTAAGCGGCTGGTAGACAGCCATTGTTGAACGGGTAATTTCGTCATCCGTACTAATTGACTGCACCTGGCTGCGCGTATCCGGTTGAGGCATCTCACCAGCGCCAGCCAAGTTTTGCAGGTTTGGGACACCGTCGTTAATCCATTGGCCATACTGCTCCTCTCGAAGCTTCGGATATTTGCGAACGTTGTAGTCAAACAATATAGGCGTCGCTTTATAGCCATGGTTAAGAGTCGAATCCCCACCGTATGCGTCGCCCAAAGCATTCGCACCGAAAGACTGCACCCAGTCTTCCATCATGATTTGCGCCCCCTTGTCGGTGCCTTCAATTGTTTGTTGGGCAATCGAGGTCGTAGGCAGAAACATTACCGCCGGAATTAGCGCAAACAAGAATGGGAGTTTACCAACCGAAAAGGACACGGCTCTATCCTGGCCGTGCGTACGGATCTCAGACATCGTCAACAGCTCTCCTAAAGCTATCAACGACGACGCTGCGTTGCTAACTGTTCTTTATTACCCCGTCTACTTTTGATTATGACGAGGCGAGGCGGCGGTGTAGCCTTTAAAAAACTGCCGCCCCTCTCAAAGAGCTGATATTACGATATAAATTGTCGGAGTTTAGCAGGTTGTGCCTGTGCAGATATCCGTAAAATCTCCAAAGCGTGCAGTCCCAGCAATTGCCTCTGACATGTTTTGCGAGGCTACGTTCGCTGCAATTGCAGCGGCCATATCGGCCTGCTTTCTTCGATCGCGAGAGATTGTAATGTCTGTCACCGCCTGAACTGCTGCACGATCCGAGGCGGTATCCGCCTTAGCCATGTCGATAAAGCGATCTACCCTCTCAACCATCGTCCAAAACATTCGCCTGTCATTCGGCGTCATACGCAAATTCAAAACATCATGATTCGCGAGCAAGGCCTTCGTCCTATAGTGAAGTTTCTCGAACGCAGATACTGCGGAAGCGTCAGCAAAATTAAGAATCCAACGCGAGAGTTTGCCAGAAGGGGCCTCACTGCATTCAAGAGGTTCTTCAGTTCCGTCCTGCAGCATCAACGCTGCTTTCTTAATGGCTGGAGTAATTAATGTTCCCATAGAAGCTTCGACCCAAGTTCGCTTTTCATCATCGGTAAAGGTATCCCACGGTGCATCTTTCATACTGAGTACGTGAATCAAGCCCCTCTTCACTCCAAAGCTTGAACTCATGCCAGTAAACGGACAAATAAGGGTTGCCCCACTTGGAGATACGTCAGAGTGAGGTGGATCACAAGGCTGCCCGGTGCTCCTAGTACCCATAGTAGTGCTGCAGCCACTGGTACACATGCATCCATCCCGTAGAGCTCGAATCTTGTCTGAGATTGAGAACTCCGGCCATACAAAGTGATAGCCATTTTTGTCTACAACGACGTCGCCATACATTTCTTTGATGAAAGTTGCGAAATTTACAACTTCTGGTGCGCCCAAAGTTGGTTGGATCGCTTTGACTCCGTGAAAATATCTGTCGACCAAACTCCATTTCTTCGGAGGAATGGAGCCGGTGATGCCGTCAACGGCTGGGGTAATCCCTGCATGTGCTGGGTGCTGAGCACAACATACACACCATCCATAACGCAGCTCGTTGTCGGGCGGCATGACTCCACACTCTGTTAAACAGTTGGCAGGGCTGAAGTCACTAAATCTCCCAACGAGCATTTGAGGCCCAACGGGGGCGCCGCCACCCGTAAAAGTATTCAGGCACACCTGCACCTTCTCATCTGCGTCCACGTAAATTTGACTGCGCTGCGGATTAGCAAGACGCGAGCTAGTCCAACTAATCTGCTTCAACAGCAAATTTTGAGTCTCATCATTTACTTGAGATTCCGTGGTAGCAAGGCCAGCCGCTATTGTTTTATCAAGATAGCTAAGAGTTAAATTTGCAACTCCTCTAAGTGTACCAAACAGATTTAGATAATCGTCGCGCTTTTTTGCGTCCTCAGCTACGCCCTTCTTAATCCAGTGTATTGGCTGATAGACTGCCATTGTCGACCTTGTTATCTCATCGTCCGTACTAAGTGACTGAATTCCGCTATTGATGTCGGGAATCTGATATTCGCCTCCGGCAACTATGCTAGAAAGCTCTGGAATCGAATCGACCGGGGGATTAGATGGTAGGGAGGTTGGATAATTTCTCAGTTTCGGATATTTCCTTTTGGGATTGTCTCCAAATTGATCGACGTTATCGAACAAAATTGGTGTACGCTTATACCCATGATTTAAAGTTGAATCTCCACCGTAGGCATCTCCTAGCGCGTTGGCACCAAAGTCATCAACCCAGTCGTCCATCATCACCTCGGCACCTTGATCCGTACCTTCGACTTGAGCCAGTGCTGCAATTGGCAAAAGCAATCCTGCCAGCATTAGCAGCGCGGTGATGAAATTGAATTTGAGAAAGCCGCCTCCAAGACAATGAAGGCTGATGGATTTTCGAGTACCTCGAGGACGAACACACGTTGCTTGCATTGCTGACAGCTCCTATTGCTATCAACAACAACGTAACTTTTTGTCCCTCAGGAATTTCCCCTTCCTACTTAGAGTTATGAAGGCCTCGGGGTGTGATGTTGCGTAAACTCACCGATCTACGGCTTAAGTAGCTAAAAATACAACTGAATCACGTTCCAACCTACGGTAACACCGCAAGTCTATAATATTTGACTTAATTGCTCGGTTAATTTATTTTACGGGTCAGTTCACTCGTTCAAGTTGCAGTGAACTCGTCGTAGTCGGTTGCTCATTGCAGCCGAAAGCATTCTGCCGCCGCGTCGGGCAGCAGAGGATGTCTTGATTCTAAGGCGTCGCTTCTCAGTTCGAGTATTTATTTGAGTCGTCTTTCGCTGCGGCAGTGCGCCGCAAGTGAGGACGACCCAGCAATAGGTTTCCACCGGAAGCTTTTCGCCTGCGTCGGCAGCGTTGAGGGCGCCCCTTCAGCGCTTCCGACCGCTTAGGCGAAAGCACAGTACTGTTTAATTTCAGGGTCGGCTCGCCCGATCCCAAATTTCTTCCGGAGGTTTTTTTATGAGTAACTCTGATTCCCCGTTTTGCTTCTATCCCGACGCCCAGCGCCAAGTTCTTGAGAATATCAAGATGCTTGGACAATCACCCGAATCGGGCATCACTTTCAGTCCGGAGCAAAGCGTCGGCTGCAGGATGTTCGCCTTAGGCGACCCGGTTACTGGCCCGCACAACAAGCGCCATGTGCTCGATATGACCGGACATGTAGCAAGCATGCTGTTCGGCTACAACCACGTTGCGCTGACGGGCGAGGCTGTGGAAAGAGAACTGGCACTGGCGGCCAAAACCCGTTTCGCCAGCGGCGACTTCGGCACTCCGTTTCGCGGGCTGCTTGGTCCGGTCTTTCGGCGAGTTGTGATGCAGGATGTTTTTACCCACAGCATCTTCTTCACCGAAGGCGCCCGAGCGGTAGAGTGCGCGTGCAAAATTGCTCACTACTGCCGTCAATCGGAGACTTCTACTGAACTCGATAAAGTCGGTAAATGGCTAACGCCAGATATCGGCTTTCACGGACGAAGCGTTCTGGCTCTGTCTTTGACGACTTCCTACGATGTTCGCAAACACAAGAACATGCCCTACATGGACTGTGTTGAGAAAGTATCCTGCCCAACAATTCTCGAGAACGAAAACATCGAGGATCTTCGGGCACGCGAAGATGAAGCGCTTTACGAGATCCAACAGAAGATCAAGGAACTCGG
>JAGRAN010000054.1:1866-47274 GCA_020434585.1 Bdellovibrionales bacterium | reverse complement strand
CAGTATCCACTGGGTCGCTTTCTTAATGTTTACATTGTGCGTGAGCCAGGAAAGGATATCGACCCTGAGACTAACGAGTTTCTGCGCTTCATTTTAAGCCGCAACGGACAGGCAATTGTTGCTGAGGAAGGCCTTCTTCCACTGCCTGTAAGCGTTGCTAAGCAAGAACTCGCAAAGCTTAAGTAACAGCCAAGTTCAGGCAGCTTAGCTAATAAAAAGGGGCCCTAGCGGCCCCTTTTTTATTGCGCAGTTATCTAAGTGCTACTTGAAGAGGGAATCGACTATTCCGCCCACCCCTGGTGCGACGCGGTCGATGGCACGGCCGGCGGCTTCCTTCGCCGTGTTCGTAGCGGCTCGTTTGGCCAGCTCTTCAGCGTCCGGAATGACGATTACCCGGCTTTCGCGTTTAATGATCTCAATCGGAATTACCATGTTGCCATTTCGGTCCTGCAGCAACTTGAGCTTGGGTTCTTTGAGGACCATCTTGCTTGAAAGAGTCGGTGTTAGTCTCAATTGAGCTCTGATTTGCATAGGTCCAGGAATTCCAATGTTGCCAGTGCCGGTGATTAGATACAGCGGGTGGGTCAATTTCAGAGTGCGAAGTTGAAGCTGACTGTTGCCAATTAAAGTATCAATTGTCATGTCGCTAAAAGCAGTCTCGGTGCCTTTAAGGACCTCAGCGTGTTCTTCGGGGACGAAACTAGACAAAGCGGAATTGATTCCCGGAATGCTGTCGATGCCGTTGAAGGTTTGGCCGATAATATTGACCCCAGTGATTGCTCCGTCGACCATTAAGATTGAAGTTGAACCATTTGCTGTTGGCAGCGGACTGGCGAGGTTTGTTTTGATGTTGGTCTTGAGGGTGCTAACAGTGCCTCGCAGACCAACTGGGCTAGATGCTAACGCCATATTTGAAATCTTTTCCGCATCCATTCCTCCGCCGGAGACGGCTAGAGTTAAGAGCTTCTGTTGACCCATCGTCAGCTGGGCGCCGAGATTTAGCTTTCCATCGAAAATATTGATCGAGCTCGGAAGAACGGTCAGCAGATCTTTCGTTATAGAAGTTTTAATGCCTAAACCGTCGATTGGCGTGTCAGCCAGACTCGCCGGTCCTGAGTCCAGTGCGACTTGTCCGTTGCCTGTTGCGGTGCTGTAGCTACCGCTCAGTGCGAATTGTTTGATGAAAGAGTTTTTCAGTGCTGCAGCGCTGGGGCCGAGCGCGGACGCAATCGGGCCGAACTGCAAATCGTCGGAAGTGACCTTAAACACCAATTTGGGTTTCGTGAATGAGGCGGCTCCGAGATTAAGTGCGAAAGTTTGGCCAGCTAAAGTTGCTTTGAGATCAGTGGTTTTTACTTTTTCTCCCTCCGAGAAATTTATCGTGCCGCTGATGTCGTCAATTGGAAAACTGTTAGGCTCCTGACCTTCTTCCGCGGGTAGTGGTGCCTTGGCCGTAACTTTGTTTAGTGAAAAGGATCCGATTGCGCTTGGCGTACCTTTGCCGTCAGTTGCGGCGGTGACATTCAAATCTGAAGATATGCTTCCGCCAAGTGCATATGCTTCAAGCATCGGAACGAACTCTGCTAGTTCTCCCAAGTTGAAATTTTTTGTCGTTACCTTAGTTGTAACCGGCGCGCCCGGCGCAAAATTGAACGGTGCATTTAGCGTATTGTTTCCAAGGGTGACTGCAAGCTTGTCTGCTGTGGCTGTGCCCGCGAGGCTGGCTGTGATGGAAGAGTCTACGCGCATCGCTTTGCCACTTGGTTTGCGAAACATGTCACCAAATGCGATTTCCGCGCTGCTGCCATCAATTAAACTATTGATAGATATGCCGCCGGTAGTGCTTTGAATTGTAAACGACATGGACATTTCATCGGCGAGTTTCATGCCTTTGGTGTCAGCCCCGTAACTAGCCGCTAGGGACGACAGTCGAGCTAGGTCAAGTGAGTTCAGCTCGATGGTTGCGTTAATCGGGAAATTTGCCAATGGGTTGCCAAGGTCGCCGTATACTCGAATGTTGCCAGATCGCTTACCTAGTAGGCTGGCTGTCAGGTCGATGTTGGCTTTGCCGGCGGTGTCTATATCCTTAAAGGTTGCGGTCAGGTCCTTGATCGCAATGGTCTGGGGCGGGTTGACTGCGTTGTCAGTGAAATTGACATTGACTCCGCTGATGTCGGCGCTGCGTACTTTGAGCGAGAACGAACCGTCATCCGCACTTTGCGCGGCGTCTGGATGTGAGTTTGCAGCTGACTCTACGGGGCTGCCAGACTCCTGCGCGCTTGGGGCAGTTTGAGAATGTTGCTGCTCGGTCGGCGCCGCCGCTGAAGATGGTTTCGATGCGGGTTTGGATTTGTTCGCACCGATGGGAATACCAGCGACAATCAGAGAGCCATCCTTAGCTCTTTCGACGTTGACATTAACTCCTTCAAGGCCAAGCTGTGAAACGGCAATCTCCCCGGAGAGAAGTTCGCCTAGACTTGTTTTTAGTGCCAAGGACGAAACGGAGGCGCCGGAAGAGCCGCTTACTGCAACGTCAGAGAGTGTAATTGCAACGGAAGGAAAGATTTGGCTTTCAATTTCGCCGAAGGTTACGGGCCGTCCGACTGTCTTTGAAATGGCCGCTTGTATCTGAGGCCGGAAGCGCGAGACGATCGAATCCAGAAAGAAGGTCGCAGAACCAACTACGATCACCAGCAAAAGCAAAAGAATACCAAGTATTTTAATAAGCTTTTTCATTCAAGCCACTGTCCTTTCTGAATGCACACTAAGCGCAAGAGCCCGACATCACTGCGTAGTGCTTTAATATCCCAGAGGGGCCTATGATTCCATCACTGCTGCTCATGCACAAGGTGCTGCAAATCTTTTCGTTTTGTAGTGATTTAGGCTATATTCCCTACGATTTTTCACAGTGTATTGGAGCAGTGTGCATAGACGTCTCTCGAGGAGCGCTGGCAAGTGATACGATCTGCAGTTGTAGGAACCGGATACCTCGGCAAATTTCATGCTGAGAAGTATCATAAAATTAAAGATACTCAGCTTCTGGCTGTCGTCGACTCTGATGAAGCGACCGCCCGGAAAATTGCTAAGTCGGTAAAAGCGCAGCCGCTAACAAGCTACAAGGAGCTGCCGGCGCTGGGGGTGGAATGCGCTAGCGTTGTCACTCCCACCAGTACGCATTTTGAAGTGGCTTCCTGGCTGCTTGAAAACGGCATCGACGTGCTGCTTGAGAAGCCGATGACGACTACCGTTGAGGACGCGCGCCGATTAATTGAGATAGCGTCCAGCAACGGACGAGTCCTGCAAGTTGGCCACCTGGAGCGTTTCAATCCTGCATTCAGAGCAATGAAGGAAGTGCTGAACCGGCCTTGGTTTTTCGAAGTTCGTCGCATCGCGCAGTTTACGGGTCGCGGAGCAGACGTCGATGTAGTGATGGATTTGATGATCCATGACATCGACATTATCGCGCATTTGGTGAATCAGCCCGTGTTGAAAGTGGAAGCAGTGGGTATTCCAGTGTTGACTGGGTCCGTGGACATCGCCAATGCCAGGCTTACTTTTGAGGGCGGAACAATCGCGAACGTAACAGCTAGTCGCGCCGCATTTAAGAGCGAACGCAGCATTCGTATTTTTCAGCCTGATCTTTATATTTCGCTAGACTACGGCAAGAAGAAGCTGAAAATCTACCAGAAGACTGAGGGCTTCGATAGCCTGCTCGGAATACCCAAGATTGACATCAAAGAACTGAAGGTCGAGGAGCGCGACGCGCTGGAGCACGAAATCGATTCCTTTCTCCGCTGCGTTCGTGAGCGCGGAACTCCTGAAGTTACTGGACAGGACGGTCTGCGCGCTCTTGAGCTTGCGGACCGTATTAGAATGGCGTTCGCTGAGCACTTACAGTCGCTTGGCTTCGACAGCTCATCATTCGGAGAGGCCGCGGCGGCTCGGGCGGCTGGTTAGTTGATGAAACCCGTTGCGAAGATCGATGAACTTGCCGGCGCAGTTGACGCCCAAGCTGCACCCTCCCGTGTAATGCTTGTTGCTGGCGAGGTTTCGGGCGATGAGCACGCAGCAGAATTAATTTCCGCGCTAAAGCAAATGAAGCCGGGCTGTGAAGTGTTCGGAATGGCCGGAATGCATTCGCGTGAAGCTGGAATGGAGACTGTCGTCGATTCTGATGAAGTCGGCGGTGCGATGGGGCTGACAGAAGTCGTCAGCAGTATTGGCGGACTAGTCGGTGCTTTTCGCACACTTGTTCGGGAAGCGAAGCAGCGGCAGCCTCAGCTGGCGATACTCATTGATTTTCCTGATTTCAATATGCTGCTGGCGCGTTTTCTGCACGCCAGAGGCATTAAAGTTTTCTATTTTATCAGTCCGCAATTGTGGGCGTGGCGCAAAGGGCGGGTTAAGACCATGAAGCGCTATGTGCGCAAGATTGCGACCATCTTCCCATTCGAAGAAGCGTTTTACCGTGAGCACGGAGTAGATGCCGCATATGTCGGTCATCCGTTTCTCGATCGGCCGCCGACTCCTTTCGATCGCAAAGCATTTCTTGAGAAAAACGGCATAGACCCTGACCGCAAAATCGTTGGGATACTCCCGGGAAGCCGCGAGAGTGAAGTTAGCCGATTGCTTGACGTTTTAGTGCGTGGATTTGCAAAACTCCGCGCTGAGCACCCAGAGCTGCACGCAGTAGTTCCTGTTGCGCCTGCGCTCTCCAAGAATTTTGTTGAGGCTCATCTGCCGAAGGTTGATGGTTTGACGTTGATCTCCGGCCAAGCGTCCAGTGTTTTGCGTGCTGCAAGTGTTTCCGTTGTTGCATCAGGAACAGCGACTGTCGAGGCCGCGCTTGCGGGCAATCCGTATATTGTCGTGTACCGTTTGTCTGGATTTACCTACATGGTTAGTCGGCTGCTTGTGCGCGGTGTTAAAAATTTCGCGATGGTAAACGTCATTGCGGGCAGAGAGATTGTTCCGGAGTTTTTACAGGACGACGTGTCTGAAGAGCGCATAGCGAAGGAATTAGGCCGGCTTTTATTCGACGAGCAGGCTGCAGGCACTATGCGGACCGAACTGCAGAAGGTACGGGAGCAGCTACGCTATAGCGGCACGCTCGCGGGAACAGCATCGGAGCGCGCAGCGAGTATCGCTGCTCAGTTGATGGATGAGGTAGGGGACTAAGTCGTGTCAACAATGGAAACAACAACAGCATCGGTATTTCGCAGACTGCTGACCTACATAAAACCTTATAAAGGCCGATTCGCCGTAGCTCTGGCTGCGATGACGATTTACGGAGCTAGCGATGGTGCGCTTCCGTTTTTGATTAAAGTTATACTGGACAAGATTTTTGGCGAACATCAAGAGCATTGGCTGATTCCCTTGGCCGCGGGCTTGGTCCTTTTTGCGTGTGTTCGTGGATACTTTGGATTTATTCAGAAGTATTATTCCGCCTGCGTAGGCTTGGACATCGTTAAAGACATTCGCAATGACATTAATCGCCATTTGCTGCGAATGTCGCCAGCGTTCTTTTCTCAGCATCAAACTGGTTCATTGATTTCACGGATAACCAACGACAGTTTGCTTGTGCGGATGGCGCTGACTGACGCTGTGGCTTCACTGATTAGGGACAGTATTCGAATAGTCGCACTTGTCGGGGCAGCAATATATCTCGACCCGGTGTTGGCGTTGATAGCTTTAGTCGGCTTTCCCATCGGATTTTATCCGGTGATACGATTTGGTAGGCGAGTGCGTAAGCTAAGTAAGACTGGGCAAGATCAGTTTGGCGGTCTGACAAGCGTGCTGCAGGAAACAATCATCGGACATAAGGTAGTGCAAAGCTTTTCGATGCAGCCGTATGAAGTCGAGCGCTTTAATACAGAGAATGAGAGCCTGACGGACACGCTGAAGAAATCCGAAAAGTATGGAGCGCTTTCTGGTCCAACTAATGAGACCGTGGCAAGCCTTGCGATTGCCGCGACCATCCTTTACGGCGGATTTAGCGTAATTGGCGGAGTGCGAACTCAAGGGGACTTTTTAGCATTCATCACCTCCATGTTCCTGCTGTATGAGCCGGTGAAGAAACTCAGTCGGCTGAACAACCTAATTCAGAATGGGGTTGCGGCTTCAGAGCGAATCTTTGAAGTTCTTGACGCAGAGCCAGACATCATAGAAAGCCCTGATGCCAAGCCGCTTGATTTGAGTGAGCGGACCGGTATTCAGTATGACGGCGTTTGGTTTGCTTATGAAAAGGGTGAGCGAGAAGGTTCAGAAGAGTGGGTTCTGCGCGATATAAATCTCGAAGTTGGTGCGGGAGAGATGTTGGCGCTTGTTGGTATGTCAGGCGGTGGGAAATCAACTATTGCTGATTTGCTGCCCAGATTCTACGACCCGCTGAAGGGAGCGATTCGGATAGCTGGCCAGGACTTGCGAGAAGTGCAACTGGAGTCTCTGCGGGAGACAATCGCGACAGTCGGTCAGCACACTTTCTTATTCAATGAATCCGTCTTCAACAATATTCGCTATGGCCGCCCTACGGCAACTGACGAGGAAGTGTACGCGGCTGCTAAGGCAGCGAACGCTCATGTCTTCATCGAAAAGATGCCGCGTGGCTACGGAACAGTTATCGGTGAACAGGGGCTGAGACTTTCCGGAGGAGAACGACAGCGAATTGCTATTGCTCGCGCGCTGCTTAAGGATGCACCGATTCTCGTGCTTGACGAGGCGACTGCTGCGCTGGACAGTGAGTCGGAGCTTTTGGTTCAAGAAGCAATTGATCGCTTGATGCAGGGCCGGACAGTTATGGTCATCGCCCACCGCCTTGCGACGGTGCGGCGAGCTAATACGATAGCGGTCATTGTCGATGGCCGGGTAGTTGAGAGCGGAACTCATGAAGAATTGCTGAGCAAAAGAGGCGAATATGCCAAGCTGCACAGCATTCAGTCGGCCGAAGCGCCGAGAGAGTCTTCGCGCCTTTCATCATTTGGGTGAGGGGGATGAGTTGGTTCCCGTTCTATCAAGGAATTTCCTGTGCGGCCTTTGCCGGAGCGAAAGCTGCCGCTCGCGTCAGCCCGGGTTGGGCCGCTGGCTTTGATGAACGCAGCGGGCAGGGCTCCTACTTAACGGCAAAACCAGTTGATTTATGGCTCCACGGGGCTTCGGTTGGTGAAGTTGGCGGCTTAGTGTCTGTCGTTAAACGTCTGAGGCATGAGCTGCCGGAGGCCAGATTCCACGTATCGACAACCTCGCTGACAGGAAGAGCTGAAGCGAAGAAGCTCGAACCGAATAATTCGCCTACGCTGCTCCCGTTTGATGCGCTTGGCGCAGTATCGCCAGTTCTGAAACGCTTAAGACCAAAGCTGCTGGCAATTGCTGAGACTGAAATTTGGCCGGCCCTCTATAAATCCTGCGCGCGTCAGGGAGTGAAGGTGCTGATTTTTAACGGTAGGATTTCAGATCTTTCTTACCCGCGTTATCGCTTGCTAACGCCGTTTCTTAAAGAAGTTTTCGCTGATGTTGATAGCATCCTAGTTCAAAGTAAACTAGACCGAGACCGATATGCGGTTCTTGGTGCGGACTTGAGCAGGATTCACGTTGCGGGCTCAACAAAGTACGACAAGACGGATATTCCAGCGAAAGACAAAACCTGTGCGTTTGCTGCAGAGATTGGAATCGACTTGGATGCTCCCTGCTTGGTTGCGGGCAGCGTGCGGCCGGGCGAGGATGCTCAGTTGCTTGAGGCCTATTTGCGCCTACGTTTAGATTACCCGGCTCTGCAGCTAGTAATGGCGCCAAGGCATCCGGAGAAGTTTGAGGCGGCAGCTCAGCTGCTGAGCGAATACAATCTCGAGTTTAACCGTAGATCTGCAGGCACGGTAAGACACCGAACGCCAATTGTTCTGCTCGATTCGATGGGTGAGCTGACGATAGCTTACAGTCTGGCAACAATTGCTTACGTCGGGGGAACTCTGGTTCCAATTGGCGGCCACAACCCGCTAGAGCCGGCTGCGTATGGGATTCCTGTAATTGTCGGACCCCATACTGAGAACGTGCGGGACGCGGTGTCTCAGCTGGCTGCTGCTTCAGCACATTTAGAGGTGTCCGATGCCGAATCGCTGTATGCGGAGGTTAAAAAGCTGCTTGAAAATCCGCAGCTGGTAGCCGAAATAGGAAGTGCGTCTCGGCAGGTTTGGGAGGAGAATGTTGGTGCGACTGACGCGGTTGTCGCAGAAATTGCTAGAGTAATTGGTGCGTCCGAATCTTGTGACGCACCCGAGTTAAAGAGGGGCATTCGGTGAAATCAATCGTGCTTTCACCATTTTCGATGTTGTATGGCGCTGCGGTTAGTCTTCGCAACGCCTGTTTTGATGCTGGGTTACTGCGCAGCGAGTTGGTGCCGTGCCCGATCATAAGTGTCGGAAACATCACAGTCGGTGGCAGCGGAAAAACTCCTTTCGCTGCATACGTTGTTTCGGAGCTGGTGGAGCGTGCCAGGCGTCCAGTAATTCTTAGTAGAGGATATGGCGGAACGATTCGCGGGCCTCACGAGGTCCGGCCGCTGGACAGCGTCTTAGATGTAGGTGACGAAGCAATCATGCAGGCCAAGCGTCTACATCCGGCAGTTAAGACGGTTATTGCTCGGGACAGAGTTGCTGGTGCCAGATACGTTGTCGAAGAAAACATCGGCGACGTGATTGTTCTCGATGACGGATTTCAGCACCGCTATCTCGATCGTGATATTGACGTTTTGCTAATTGACGTCACTTCGCAGACTACGGTTGATGCGATTCTTAACAATGATCTTTTGCCAGGCGGGCCGATTCGCGAACCGCTGTCCAGTGCGCTTAAACGAGCCCATGTAATTGTGCTGGTGCGCCGAGATACACTATCTCCGGAGTTTGAGGTTGATCCTAGACTGCTGGATCGTCTCGGCGATATTCCGACCTTCAAGTATTGGATTCGGCCGATCGAGTTCGTAGATATAGCGACCGGCGCCTCTAAACGACTGGATGCATTTCAGGGGCAGAAGTGTTCAGCCATTACTGCGATTGCCAACGGTGAACGTTTTTTTAACATGCTGGAGGCGCTTGGTGTTGAATTAGTCTACCGCAAAGCGTTTTCGGATCATCATTTGTTTACGGTCGTAGATTGGGCCGAAGTGCAGCGCGAAGGTTCAGGACCGATTTTAATGACTGCTAAAGATGCCGTTAAGCTTGATACCTATGCCAGAGTTCCTGACAAAGCTTTCGTCCTGCGAATTAGCGGTGAGTTTGCGACGATCGACGAGCGGCAACGCTTTTGGAAAATCGTCACCCGAGCTACTCGGATAAACTAGGCTTTGCTGCTTTTAGACAGCTTTGTCGTAAGCAGTAGAGAACCATTCCCAACTCTAGTCACCAGCAGGTCGATCTCCAGTTTTGCGGCAGCGGAGTTATTTGCCAACGCGTCTATGGACGGTTTGCTATAGTCACGTTCGCAGCGCATTGCGTGAATCACGTTAAGTATAAACAGAAGCAGGTAATAAAACCCGATGCATACCGCTGAGATGGAGTAGAATTTAATTATTAAGTCAGCCATCAGTGCACTATTCGCTCCTGCGTGCTTTCTAGGTCTGCAAGTGTCCGTCGTGCAGCACGTGAGAGAATCAAGTAAGTTTGAGCTTCAGCTGCCTTTCCTTGGGCCTGAAAGACGTCGAAAAGTAAATCGTAGATGTCTGCGATCATAATCGGGTCACTGGGTCCGATTTGGTCAAAGACGGCTAGTGCCTCCTCTAGTGCCCAAACCGCATTCTCGTAGGAACAAACCCGATTATACAGCGCCCCAAGATTGGCTAAGCATTCGGCTCGCTGTCTGCTGATTGCTCCGCAACCGATTCTCGCTGCCTTCTCAGCTTTTTGCGCAAAGATGCAAGCGTCTTCGTAAGATGAGGTTCTAGCTGTAAGCCGAGACAGATCTAAGTAGATTCTAGACGCTGCACTGGGGAAACATGCACCATCTTTTCGTATGACGAGTTCCAGCGCCTGCACCAGTTCTGCCGCGGCTCGTTCGGGCTGGCCAAGCTCACATAGACATTCAGCAATCAAGCGGCGCAGTTTAGCGCGCTCTTTGACATAACGGCCGCCGCACGCCGCAAAATGTTGTTCAGCCTGAATAAAACAGCGTATAGCATTTGACGTTTTGCCAGACGCTTTGGCTTGGCGTCCGGCAATTGCTTCGGTTTTGGCCAGGAGGTTCTCGTCGACTTGCAGTCGTCCGGTGATCATTCGGACTGTTGATAGAACTGTCGAAGCTTTTTGCTGCATGCCGCTTTCAATGTAAAAAATGGAGAGCGTATGGAGTGCGCTGACTATTTCACAGCTTATCGCCCCATACGCTCCCTCGATAACCCAACAAACCTGTAGATGAAGTGCTTCGGCTTTGCGCATGTCGCCAATTGCGGCCTGCGCCGTCGCACATTCAAATAAAACCGGCGCGAGTATAGGGTGCTCACAGCCGTATTTACGCTCCAAATTGCCAAGCAGCTTGGCACCTATCTTTACAGCATGCGCTCCATGCCCCGCGTCCTGATGATTACGAATCTTGCCGATTACGGCGCAAGTGCGCTCGACATCCGCAGACGCAGCTCCGCGGAAGTACTTCTTGCGACGTTTGTCGATTTCTTCGAGTTTGGGCAACATTCCCACGACGAGCGCCGCACTTAACGGCCGTTCGATCTTTCTGCCTTTGAGCAGCTTTAGCCCGAACCCTACACGCCAAGTCGTGCGTTCAACCTCACACCCCGCTTCACAACTACTTTGCGCTGACGCTGTGCGTTTGCCCTGTCTCATCATCATTTCCTCTGCTGCACACGCTGTTAAATTGTGAAACCAAGTTAGCGGGCAGTTTTCTAGAAATCTATAGATGTTTAGTGTGTTTTGTTGTCACGCATAGTGCGACAGCTGCCGCGTAAGTGCTGTCCAGCAGCAGCAAGCGCGCCACTTGCTTAGGTCTTTTTCTAAATGTTTGCGCGAAGGGAGTACGAGGCAAGCGATGTTGTTAGCGTTCCGGCAACAACGGCGTTTAGCATTTGGTTTTGGCGAAAAGCGACGTGAGGGAGTGTACCAGCAGACGAAGTCAGCCGTCGCAAAAGTACTCAACTCGGGGAAAAACGAAAATCGAATGATAAAATCTGCAGATTAGTCAAAAATAGAGCGATTTCAGCTATTTACTCATCAAATGTCCCGGAAGATCCGTACTCTAGCGACTTACGTAATTACAGGTATTTAGCTTGAAGGTAGTTTGAAATTCGTACGCTAAATCGCACGGCCTAATGTTCACTGAAATTGACAAGATATAAATTTACTTGCATATCTCCCCTCATGACCGGAGGTACAGAACAGTACAGTCTGGCGATAGCAGAGAAGGGAGATGATGATGTTGAACGCGTCTGAATCAGAAGCAGTAATGGCCGCGCTGAGCGGAGTAGGCCTCAACGAAACTGAGGCGTCGATATATCAAACTGCGCTGCAAATGGGGCTTCGTCCGGCCAGCGTTATCGCAAAGCGCGCCGGAATCGGAAGGGCTCGAACATATGACGTGCTTGAAGGTCTTAAGCGCAAGGGGATTGTCCGAGAAGTCATCCGCAATAAGGTCAAGCATTTTAGCTGCTGCTCGCCGGAGGAGCTGGTGCAGCTGATTGAGTCTCGTGAAAGCGCTTTGGCTCGGGAGAAAGAACGGCTGCTATCGGCGCTGCCGGTAATTGAGAAAATGGCGCGTCCGGCAGGTTCGCAATTATTGGTCGAAACCGTACATGGCTCAGATGGTCTTAAGCGAATTTTTCAGGACACGCTTAAATATAATGCGCCGATTTATGCGTTTGTTGGAAAGGTTTACAGCTCTGCTCTTTCGGGAGATGCCTTTGCTTCCTGGCGGCAGGAATACACGAAGCAGCGTGCGGAGAGAGGAATTTGGTATTACGGGATTGTTGATGAGATCGGAGAAGGCCCAGAAGACCAGCAGGATTCCCTCAAAGAGCTTAGGATTGCCCCGGGTGTCCGCTTGCCCGTTGAAATTATTATCTATGGGAGCAAGGTAGCGATCTTCTCGACAGAGAAAGTTGCGTTGACGCTCGACAACAAGGACATTGCCGATGCTTTACTTAGTTTGCATCAGGCGATGTGGTCTTGGTCTTCCCTAGCAGAAACAGTCTGATGCCATTTTCCTTGGGCAGCAGAATTTGCTTTCTGGTATCCCAGCCTGTCGCGGTGAAGCTGCTTAGCATAGAGTCGGCAGTCCCGCGTTCCACAAGCCAGAAAGTTTCAGTCTCCGGAAGCTGGTCAATCGCAGAATAGATGCTTTTCCCCGGCATGTAGTATGCGAGCACGTCCGCTGCGTAGTCAGGATTAATAATTACCAGATTAGGCTGGGCTGATTCTTCGACAATCTGAGCAGCTTCGTTCCATTGAGTATTGCCAAATTCAGAATTGTAAAAGTGCATTACTAGGCCGATGCAAAGTAGCAGCTCGAGCAGCATCGCCGCAGCAACTTTGAACTTTGCCCCGTCCGATCGGCAAATCCAGGCAGCGATGCACATCAAAAACGCTGGGTAGGATACGATAAGATACCGTTCGCTTAACATTGGAACTTTAATGCTAACTAATAGGGCGGCCAGCGGCGGAAAGATCAGCGGCAGCAGAACGTACTTTGATATTCCATCTTTCGCTTTTAGCAGCTGCCAGATGCCTAAGGCGGCCGCTCCGCCGAATACAATGCAGTAAACGGCAAGCTCAATCCCGTGCGCGGAGGCGGAGGCGATAAAGTCGTTCTTGGTATCAAACTGAAACGGGAATACTGCATACCCTGCAGCAAAGCGAAATAGCGTGTACGGTAGGACGCTAAACGTAAATACTCTAAAACTTTGCCCTCCGCTTCCAGCAAGTTGCAGGACGACGCCGATCCACGGAAGGAACGCTAAACCTGCAGCCGCGCAGGCAGCAAGCCACCGCAGCACGTAAGCTGGGCGAGTCTTGTAATCGAGGAGAACGGCTAGAGACAGTGCCGCGAAGGCCAGCGCAAAGTAGTAATGCGTGTAGAGGCCCGCAGTGGCGGTCGCAGCTAGCAGTAGGATATGAGCCAGACTGAAGCTTTCGTTCCGCAGCTTTGCCGCGAGCAAAGTGCAAACAAGCAACAGCGTTACAGCCATCGAGTACATGCGTCCTTCTTGTCCGTAGTAAACGGCATATGGGGACGCGGCCCAAAGGAAGGAGCTCAGCAGTCCGGCGGGTGAGCCGAGAAACGCCCGTGCAACCAGAAAAAGCAGCCCGGTATTAATTACGTCACAGAAAACTGAGAGGAGCCGAAGGCTCCACACCGTCGGGTCAAGCGGCAGCAGCCACAAATGGAGGACAATGTAATAAAAAGGCGGGGTATGACGGTCGAAACCTGTGCCGCCCAGGATGTCGCTTAACGGCTGGCCGGCGATTGCCAAGCTGGTTGCTTCATCAAGCCAGAGGCTGCGGGAATCCAAACCGTAAAGGCGCAATGCCGCGGCAAGAAGCATTAAGGTAATAAGGTATACGGTGTCCCTAGACATAATAAGGGACGCTAGCAGCGATCGATTTTACGGTAAAGCGGATTAGCCAGGGTGGGGAAAGATCGCAGCCGTGAACTCCGCCGGTATGTACAGGGCTAGCGGCGGCAGTTCACGACTGCGACGGGTAGTACGGGTGTGTGGGAGACGACGTTATTCCTTTAAGCCGCAACAGCCAACCGAACATCCTTTGCGGAGGCATCGGTTTCAGCTGAACCTTGCTCGATATCTTCTTCAGGCGCTTCTTTGCGCGACGCTAAAAACTGTTTCTCAAAATCGACTAGCTTTTCTTCGACGAGTCGCATAGTCTCTTCGATCCCTTCTCGGACGCCGTCAATTTCGAACGCTCCGATAGCCTCCAAGATGCCAACTGCCTCCTCGTAGCCTTGTTTGATCCCCTTGCGGACTTCACCCATAAAAGACTCAAGCATATCTTCGTCTTCTAATTCTGGGTTTTGACGGGCATAGGCTTCTATCAAACCGAGTACACCGTTGACAATTCGGTCTGCTGTTTTCTCCGGTGTGTGTTCTTCGGGGTCAAGGGATGAAACTGGTCCGGCCCCGCTCTCTGCTAAAATTTCGTCGAGCTTAGAGACGACTTTCTGACCCAATACGGTGAGACCTTTGTAAACGTCGCTTAAATCGATGTTTACCGCGTCGCTGTTTCCCGGGCGTTCGCCGAGATCTAAAAGCTTCTCAGTCGGGTCGCCGATTGCTGTAGCTGAATAAGGATTTTTGGGAAAAGTGGATAGAGAACTGACGTCCTGTGTACTGCTCATAACTGCTGCTTCCTTGCTGCTGTACTACCGCTGTGTGTGTTTGCCCGCCCGAAGTGTGTGGCTCGGGGCGCGCGCTTCCTTCATTTTAGTTATCGTCATGGGCTGGGCCCAGCTTAACCAAAAAAATATCTTAAGTATTACAGCTGGTTACTGTTGCCGCAGGTCTGAAGTTCTGAGGTAGCCGTGATCGGGGGCAAAGATCTCCAACCAGCCCTTGCGGGCGGGCTTCCCCGAGACTCTGGCACCTTTGGCGAACTCACCCAGGCGTTTGGCGCTTAGCTCGGGACTAGCGTAAAGCACCGCCCTGTGGGCCGTTACTTCCCAGCCCTTGTTTGTTCCGCTGCGCGCTGGCCCGTCTACGCTGAATGAGTCGCGCCGGGGCTGCTGAGAAGATTGGGGCACTACTGAAGACTGAGGCAGAGGGGCAGAGCTTACACCGTTGTAGCGATCAAGCGCTTGAGGCAGATAGCGTGCCAGATTGTTCATGCGGTCACCGGCTAAAGGGTGAGTCGAAAAGAATTCAATCGAGGTATTGAAGTTGGGGTTTTTTGATGCCTTGTCCCAGAACTGTATGGCTGCGTTGGGATCGTATTTCGCGTCGGCCATCAAGAACAGCCCAATGTGATCTGCTTCTGCTTCTCGATCGCGAGAATACGGATTCACCAAAAAGCCGCTGCCAACTTCCTGGGTGAGGGCAGAGGTTACCTGGCCAGCTGCGCCACCCGCGGCTGTAGCGACGGCGATACCTGCAGCAGTTGCTCCGACGCCAATCAGCAGCTGACGGATGGCCTCATTAGGATCGGGGTCCGTATGTCCGGCGAGCACATGAGCGATTTCATGAGCCAGCACCGTAGCGAGTTCTTCTTCGGACGTCGCGAAATCGAGCATTCCAGACCAAACAAAAATATGATTTCCCCGAGTGGCGGCTGCGTTCATAACATCGGGGGCTTTGAATAGATAAACATGCCAGGGGTTTTGGTCCGCCTTTGCTGCAGCCGTTAGGCGGTCGACGACTTTGCGAATTTCAGCGTAGCGTGGATGGTCATAATCAAGCTCCCATTTTTCGCTGAGCTTATTTAGAACTTCATGGCCATACTGTTCGTCTTCGGTGCTCAGCGATCGAGCAGGGGGTACCACTCCAGGTTCGACCGTTCGGCGTCCCATAGAACTGCAAGCACTGAGCTGTATCAGCAGACTGCAAAGCACCAGTTTGAACAGGTTTTTCACAAAAGACATGCTAAAGCTTCAACCACTCGAATCCTTATATTAGACGTCCGTAGGGGTCTTATATTCCTATCACTGCCTTTTGTGCTAGGAAACTACCCAACCTTGTAGCAGCAATTGAGAAATAGACGGTGGAACAAGCGCTAAAAACACAGGAACCAATGGGGGATGAATCCGACTCGGCGACGTCGTGGGCGCTCCGGCTTTTCTCCAAGTCGGTGCTAAAGCAGCGCAAGTGGAAGGAGTTGACTCGTGCCTTAGGCGACTGCAGCGGAAAACGCTGTCTCGACCTGGGTTCCGACAATGGGGTCATCAGCTATCTGCTGCGCCGACGCGGCGGGAGCTGGGCCAGTGCGGACCTAAGCGAAGAGACTGTCGATTCGATTCGGTCGCTGGTGAAGAACGATGTGCATCTAATCAAAAATCAGGTGCTGCCGTTCGCTGACGGGGAATTTGATGCTGTTGCGGTTGTGGATATGCTTGAACACGTGCCGGACGACTCAGCGTTTATGCTGGAATTGTCGAGAGTATTAAAACCCGGAGGTTTGCTGCTGCTTAACGTTCCCAACCTAAAGCCCCTCTCACCGCTTAGGCTGCTTCGCCAAATGATTGGTCAAACCGATGAGGCCCATGGGCATTTGCGGCCAGGATATAATGACGAGAGTTTGAAGCAACTGTTCGGCAGCGAATTGCAGCTTGAGCGCTCCCATACCTATTCGAGGTTTTTTTCTGAGCTGATCGATACGGCGATTGTCTTTGCTTACGGGCTGCTTTCCGGAGGGCATAAAGCGGAAAACTCAGAGGAGGTGAGCAAGGGCTTGGTAGTTACTGAAGCCGGTCTGAAGAAGTTTGAGAAGAAGTTTAAGCTGTATTCAATGATTTACCCGCTGGTGCTTGCGGTATCAAAGCTGGACTTGCTGATTCCGTTTCTTCCAGGATTTATGCGAATGGCGGTCGTTCGCAAGGGGCATTGAGAGCTGCTAGGGCATAAAAAAAGCAAACGCCCCGAAGAGGGACGTTTGCTGCGTGGTAGAAGTCAATAAATCGAGATCTATGTAAGCGACAATCTTACAGCTGAGCGTTGATCGACTGTAGGTTTGCCTGAGTTTTTGTTCCGATATCCGTCAGAAGCGGAATTGCTAGAACGATAATCAAAGCAGCGAGTAGACCGATTACGATCAGCTCGACTGAACCCTTCTCTTCATCTTTTTTGCGCACTACTTTTTTCATTTTGTTGTTTCTCCTTAAGAAAAAACCGTCGACCACAGAGCTCGCGGCTGGAAAATTTGCCTTACCCGCGGCGGCTGTTGTTGAAACACGAACCCACCGATAATAATCGTGGCGGGGCAATTACCCTACCAAGTGATGATTCGGCGATTTGCGGGAATTTCTTTAGCGCAAGGACGGCCTCAACCTTAGAATTGCCGACCCCTGGGGATAAGTGGCTTAAAATATTATTTATTTCGCGGCGAATTAGCTTTCAAAATTCGCAAAAAACCCTGGCTATTTCCGTACTAACTTGTTGATAACTGCATCTGAACAGTGATTTTACTTTAAGTCCCTTGAAGTGGCCTAGTACGTACTGCTATGTTCATAACTGAAGAGTTGATGCGGTGGTTTGGATAGCAGCGTTTTTTGTGAGGTGTTGAAAAATGAGAGAACAAAGTACCAGGCGAGCACAAGAGATACAGCAGGAGAACGCAAAGCACTCCAGCAAGGCGAGCAGCACTGCTCAACCGACGGACTTGTCGAGCGTTCAATTCAACCAAAACGCACCCGAGCTGACTCGGACGTGGCACAGCTACGCACCAGCCGCGTTTTGCTTAAACACTTATCCGAATGGGATTACATTTTCAGCGCACACTGCGCCAAAAATAAATCGCGCCGAAGAAAAATCGGACTCGGACAAAAATACACAGCCTTGGCACCCGAGTCAATTTCATCTTCGCGTGAAGGACACAAAAAATTATTTACTGCCCGCGGGGAAGTACTTTCTCTATAAGGAAAATTACATTCAATCAGTTGAGAGACGCCTGATCACGTTGAAAGAGCAGGGCTTGTTGTCCTCTTCGGTAATATACTTCGGCGTGACGAGCGATCCATTTGCATCGTTCCACAAGAAATTCGACATCACGATGAACTGCCTGCAGCTGCTCGAGACATACCGGCCGCGAAGAGTAGTTATCCAGACTCGGTCGCCGATGGTTATCTCGGCGCTGCCAACACTTAAGGCTTTGGGGGATCGAGCGGTTGTCGCAATGCCGATCGAAACACGGCTTGAGCGCGCTGTTCAGCGTTATACTCCGGGTCAGCCGAAAATATCTGAAAGGCTCGTGGCAGCCGCAGGATTGCGCAGGCAGGGAGTTAAAGTGAATCTTGTAGCTTCACCGATACTTCCTTACGGCGATATTTACCGTGACGCTTGGGATTTTGCGGATATGTTAGACAAGCACTCGGATTACATAACCTTTGGTTGTCTGGCTTACGGAAAACCAAGTCAGGAGTCGAGTTTGAAGGCGCTTCCTGTTGCGCGAAAGCTTGTCGCAGACAAAAAGTTTCGCTGGCTGCGGCCTCACGCGTACCGTCACCTGTATTTTGCATTGCAGGTGCTGGCGCCGGAGAAGCTTCTCTTACCAGTAAAACCAGAAGAGGGGTCTTCTCAGCTCAGTCTGTTTGCTGCGTAGTGCGCGAGCTTGTTTGACGGGCCGCTGCGGTATATCCTTCGCGTGGTTAGTAATGCGCGAGGCTGAATTAAGGGTATGCGCGAAATCAGCGGCGGCGTCATATTTTTAGATCGTGACGGAACAATCAACGTCGATACGGGCTACGTATTCCGTCCCGACGAGCTTGAATTGATTCCCGGTGCTGCGAATGCGATCGCGGAGCTCCGTCGTGCGGGGTACAAGATTGTCGTTGTATCTAATCAATCCGCCATCGGGCGAGGGATGTGTGATGCGACAGACGTAGATCTGACAAATCAGCGTCTGAGAGATCTGCTGCTCAAGGCTTCGCCTGGGGCGCATCTAGATGCCATCTTCTACTCACCGCACCATCCGGACGACCCAAAAAACACTCGTAAACCCGGTCTCGGGTTACTACCGCAAATTCGCGAGCAGTTTGATTTCGAACCCAAACACTGCTGGATGATTGGAGATAAGTTGAGCGACGTCGAATTCGGTCAGAACGTCGGACTGCCGCCTAGCCACTGTATTTTACTTACTTCAGGTGCTAAAACCTCTAGGGAGCAGAATGCGAGTCAGCACCTCGTGTTCCCAAGCATTGCCGAAGCAGCTCAGTATATAGTATCAGATATTTCCGAGTAACCGAGTCGGATTGGGGCGCCACGGGCGATTTCGAAACTTAAAAGTGGGAGCAGAACAATGCGCTGTATAGTAACGGGAGCCGCTGGGTTTATCGGCTCGAGCTTGAGCGATGCACTACTTGCAGACGGCCACGAAGTAGTAGGGATAGACTGCTTCGTTGACTACTATCCGCGCGAAATGAAGGAGCGCAACCTTGAGCAAGCGAGGGCCCATGAGCGCTTTACTTTCGTCGAGCAAAATCTACTAAACGCTGACCTAGACAATCTACTTGAGGGAGCGGACTGGATATTTCATCAAGCCGCCCAGGCTGGAGTGCGCGCAAGTTGGGGCGGCTCGTTCTCTATATATACGGACAACAACGTCTTAGCGACTCAGATGCTGCTTGAGGCGGCAAAGCGCGAGCCGGCCTCGAAAACGCTTAAGAAGTTCGTTTATGCTTCCAGCTCGTCCGTATACGGTTCCGCCGAAGTGCTTCCTACGACGGAATCTGTGCTTCCATGCCCCGTTAGTCCATATGGTGTTTCGAAACTCGCCGCGGAACATTTAGCCAGCCTGTATGACAAAGAGTTTAACGTCCCGACGATGAGCTTGAGGTATTTTACTGTTTTTGGACCTCGACAGCGTCCTGACATGGCATTCCACAGGTTTATCAAAGCCGGACTAAATGGAGAGCCGATTACTGTTTACGGCGATGGTGAACAGTCCAGGGATTTCACATTCATTGCTGACATCGTAAAGGCTAATATGCGTGCAGCAGAAGTTGATGCCCGCGGCGAGGTGTTGAATATCGGCGGCGGTTCACGGGTGACGCTTAATGAGACGATTAGTGTTATTGAGGACGTGCTGGGTCGCAAATTGAACATTGATCGACAGAACCGGCAGTACGGCGACGCCAGACATACAGGGGCTGACACCAGCCGCGCAAAACAAGTTCTGGACTTCGCACCAAATTATCCGCTGAAAGATGGGCTTGCCGCCGAAGCTAGGTGGCTCGAAGCAGTGGGAAGCAGTGCTGCACCGAGAAAATGAAAATTCTGTTGATTCAGACCGGCTTTCTCGGTGATGTCGTTCTTTCGACACCGGTCATCGCAGCTCTGGCAGACAAATACCCCGGGAGCCAAATTTCCTTTTTAACTACCCCCCAGGCTGCAGGTATGGTGCAGCATCACCCCCAAGTCGAAGAAACTCTAGTTTTTGACAAGCGCGGCTCGCAAAGCGGATGGAGCGGTCTGTTTCGGATGGCCGCTGAAATAAGAGCGAGAAAGTTTGATGCGGTGTTTTCTCTTCATAAGTCTTGGCGAACCACTGCACTCGTTTTGCTAAGTGGGATTCCAAAGCGCTATGGTTTTCGACAGGCCAAAGCTGCTTTTGTTTACAGCGCGGCAGCCGAGCGCCGCGACTTGAAGCATGAAGTTCTGCGCAATTTAGCGGTTATGCGTGCGGTTGGCTTTGAGCCAAGCGAACTGCCTCAAACAATGCACATAGAAATTCCGCCCGACGTTAGCGATTCTGTTTTAAAGCATTTAACTGTTTTTCCTGAACAAGGTTTCGTTGCTGTCGCGCCCGGTTCGGTTTGGGCGACGAAACGCTGGACTCCCGAGGGATTCGCGGCTGCGGCCCAGCGTCTTATCGCGGACGGATACGGAATAGTTATCCTGGGCGGACCTGCCGATAGCGGTGCGGCAGAAAGTTTACAGGCACTCCTCGCTACTTCCGCGGGGAAGGTGGTTAATCTAGCTGGTGAAACAAGTCTCCTGGAGTCCGCGGCAGTAATTGCGTGTGCAAAATTACTGATTAGCAATGACAGTGCTCCGCTGCATATCGCCTCTGCTGTAGGCACGCCAGTCGTGGCGGTTTTTTGTGCGACGGTGCCTGAGTTTGGATTTGGGCCGTGGGGCGTTGCGAGTGAGTGTGTCGGTCTAAACAATCTGGAGTGCCGACCTTGTGCGCGGCATGGAGGTAATACTTGCCCGCTTGGGACTTACGCTTGTCAGCGAGATCTACCGCCGGAACATGTTTACGCAGCTGCTAAGCGTGTAGTGCGTGGCGGAGAAGGCTCCCCCGTGAAGGTGCCCGGAGGAGTATGATCGAACAGAACTTGAGTCTATGGTCCGAGTTGAGTCGATTTACTTTCGGCGGAGATCCGGCAGCGAACACCGGCAAGCGATTGTTGACGATCGGTAATTATCAATTTGCTTATTTGCATGATGGCCTGGCTGCGGCTTTAGTGCGAACGGATCTACTGCCCGAGTTCGAAAATCCGATTGCTCAGCTAATTGCAATTTGCTCAGGTGATGACGACGCTTTAAGCGACGGCCTTGAGGGGCGTGCTAAAGTTAAACACTGCTCGCTTGGACCTGAACAGTCGCTTACCTTGAGGCGCTACGTTCGCGGCGGATGGATGCGGCGCCTCAGTGAAGATAGCTTTATCCTTCCCCCGTGGAAATCGCTCGCGCAAAGTCGCCCGTTTCTGGAGTTGTTAGTGCTGGGAGTTCTAGCGCAAGCTAAAGTGAGTGCAGTGCTTCCCGCGGCCGCGATCGTCAGGCGCGCCCCCTCTGGATTTTCTTACTCAGGTCTAATTGCAACTGAAACAGTTAAAGAATCGGTAACTTTGTTTAAGCTGGCTAAGGAAGATACCACCGAGTTCATCAAATGTGCCGCTGAGGCAGGAAGGGAAGCCGCAAAAATGCTTCGTGCCGGGGTGTTTCATCAAGATCTTCATCCGGGGAATGTTCTGCGTTCACGGGATGGTTCGGTCGTGCTACTTGATTTTGATAAAGCCAAATTTATTGAACCCGAACTCGAATATGAAGGGAGGAAACGTGCCTTAGCTGCGCGCTGGGAGCGAGCCGTAAATAAGTACAACTTGCCTGCCTCAGCCGCAGAAGCATTTTCACAAGGCGTTGATTCTCGTGGCGACAGCTAAGTTGGATAAAGCGCAGCGAATTTTGATTGTGCTTCACGGAGCGATTGGAGATGTGACGCGAGCGCTGCCGCTTGCTGTCCGCATCAAAGACAATATGCCCGACTGCTTGATTACTTGGGGCGTCGAGCCGATTTCCGCTCCGTTAGTTCAAGGTCATCCAGCTGTAGACGAAGTTGTGGTTTTTAACCGCAAAGGCGGACTTACTGCGTTTCGTACCTATGTTTCCGAGTTGAGACGGCGTCGTTTTGATGTGGTGCTTGATCTGCAGCGCCATTTTAAAAGTGGTGTTACGAGCCTGCTTTCTGGCGGGAAGCGACGCATCGGTTTTCATAGAAAAAATGCCAAGGAGTTCAATTGGCTGTTCAACAACGAACATATTTCCCAAGTTGAGCACTACAGCCCAAAGATCCAATACTATCAGCGGTTCGGAGATTTGCTGGGGTTGCCCTCAATGCGCACGCTCAAGTTTGGACTAACCGCAAGTGCTGCGGAGCTCAAGCAGGTTGCTGAATTGATTCAAGCGGAGTGTGACCGACTGCACTTGGATCGGGATTCGCATGCAGGCTATTGCGCACTAATCCTCGGTTCGACGTGGCCGAGCAGATTTTGGCCGGCTGTTCATTACGCTGAGCTGATTCGCACGCTGCAGGATAAGTACGGTATGCGAAGTGTGATGCTCGGAAGTAAGAGTGAAGAGCCTAGTGCTGCTGAGATCGAATCGCTGCTGGGACAACAGCCAGTCTTAAACCTTGTCTCCAAGACTTCGCTGCGGGAGTTGCCGGCAGTATTTGACACTTGCCGTTTTGCAGTAGGCTCTGATTCCGGACCGATGCATATTGCAGCGGCCTCTGGCTCAGCGGTGGTTTCGCTTTGGGGCTCCACAAGCCACGAGCGCTCTGCCCCGTATGGGAGTGAGGATCTGGTCCTCGATGCGGCGATTGGCTGCTCTCCCTGCTTTCGCAAGAACTGTCCAGGACTTGGAACGCTTTGTATGAAAGAAATCCCACCGGCGGCTGTTCTGGCTCAGATTGACCGCATAATCAACCGCGAAAAGTTGCAAAATACTGAGCGCACGGGCTAATAAAGTACTCGTAAACTGCGCTCGGAACTTTTGATTTTGACCAAATGAACGAAGCATCAACCATCGAACAGCGTAAACCGATTTCGGCATTTATTATTTGCTGCAATGAGGAAAACTATATTGCGGACTGCGTAAAGAGCGTTGCTTTTTGCGACGAGGTGCTTGTAGTTGATTCCTTTTCAAGCGACCGTACGGTTGAGATCGCCAAAGAACTTGGCGCGAAGGTGATCCAGCGTGAATGGCCGGGATACAAAAAGCAGAAGAGCTACGCTTTGTCTCAGACCTCTCACGAGTGGGTGCTTAATTTAGACGCGGATGAAAGAGTATCTGAAACCTTAAAGAACAATATTCTGGAAGTGCTGCGTCGAGAGTCTATGAACGGCAGCTCAAGTTCGGTCATCGGTTACGATGTTAATCGACTTGTTTATTATCTTGGTCGCTGGTGGCGAAAGGGCGGCTGGTATCCTGAGTATCGCCTGCGCTTCTTTCGTAAATCTCAGGTTACCTGGGGTGGAATCGATCCGCACGAGAAACCGATTCCTCACGGACCGACCGGTCGTCTTGACGGCGATATCTATCACTTCACCTACAAAGACATGAACGATCAGGCAGATCGTTTGAATAAATTTTCAACGCTTGCGGCGAAAGAGCGCTTCGCAATTGGCGAACAACCTTCGCTGATTAAAATGCTCGTCAATCCTTGGGTGCGCTTTGTGAAATTTTACTTTTTGAAGCGCGGATTCCAGGAAGGGATGGCAGGATTCATTATTGCGGTACTGGAAGGATATTATACATTCATGAAGTACGCGAAACTTTGGGAATTTCATTACAACGCTAAGAAGGCGGCAGATGAAGGAAAGAGTTAAAGACCTACTAGCGGTCGTAGAAAGGTTTAAAGGGACACCGATGCTCGTGATCGGCGACCTGATAGTTGACCATTATATATGGGGCAAGGTGGATCGAATCTCTCCTGAGGCCCCCGTCGTAGTAGTTCGCTCAACCGAGGAGAACAAACGGCTAGGCGGCGCAGGCAACGTAGCGAATAACTTAATTAAGCTCGGGGCTTCGGTTTCTATCTGCGGTGTTGTCGGCGACGATAACAACGGCAAGTCGATGGTTTCGATGCTAAATGACGAAGGTATCGATACAGAAGGAGTCCTAGTAGATCGCTCCCGGCAAACCACAGTTAAAACTCGAGTTATCGCACATGCACAGCAAGTGGTGCGCGTTGACCGCGAGGACACCAATCTACCGGACGCTCCGCTACGCGATGGTATCGCGAAGGTCCTTGGCTCAAAGCTTAAGGACGTAAAAGGAGTCATAGTCTCTGATTACGCGAAAGGGGCAATCTCTCCCGAATTATTCGAAAAGGTTCGAGAGGGCTATGCGGAAGGGATTCTGGGTCTTGCAGGTGTTCCAGTAGTCGTGGATCCAAAAGCACCAAATTTTTCGATGTATCATCCCGCCTCAGTAATTAAGCCGAACCGCGCTGAAGCTGAAGCTGCTAGCGGCATCCCAATCACCAACCGAGACGATGCTGTGCTTGCGGGGAAAAAGCTGCTCGAAGAATGGGGCTGTGAGCTGGTGCTGATAACTCTTGGTGAGGACGGGATGGTGCTCGTTTCACAAAGCGGCGGTGAAACGGTGGCGATCGATACTGTCGCTCGGGAGGTTTACGATGTCTCCGGTGCGGGCGATACGGTTTCTGCAGTTTTTGCACTAAGTCTAGCTGCAGGGGCTACTCCAGTCCAGGCCGCGGAGCTTTCGAATGTTGCGGCAGGAATTGTCGTGGCAGAAGTCGGCACCGTTGCTGTGACGGCAGAAGAATTGATAAGCCAGCTGCAGCAAAGAGGAGGCAAGTAATGCCAGTAAGAAGTATGACCGGATTCGGGCGTGCGAGTTCTACGCTCGAAAAAGCATCCATAGATATCGAAGTGCGCTCCGTCAATCACCGCTTCTTGGATGTTTCTTGCAAGCTGCCCTCCTTATACTCAGAGTTTGAGCGAGATGTGGTAGCCGTCGTGCGCGACAAGTTGAGCCGCGGCAGAGTAGACATTGCTGTGATGCGAAACGAGCCGACTGGCTCGAGCAGCGAAGTTACATTTAATCAAAAGTTATTTTCAGCTTACTGGTCGGCGATCGAACAGGGCATAACGCATGCCGGATTGAATGACCGACTGTCGAAAGCTCTCGGTGTTATGAACGCGCTTAATCGGCGTGACGTGCTGGAAGTCTCCCAGGAGGTTTCTGACGTTAGTGGGGAAAAAAAGGCGCTGCTCAGCACAGTCGCCGACGCCTTGGACAGCCTAATTAGCATGCGGGAGACGGAAGGCGAGTCACTGCGCAAAGAGCTGCTGAGTCATGCGGCTCAAATCGCAAAGCTTACCGGCCATCTTAATAAATTAGCCAAAGATTCAAGCAGCGCCTTTCAAGAAAAATTAACTCAACGCATCGAGAAGCTACAACCAGACGTGGAGTTTGACGCTGAGCGCATGGCGCAGGAAATTGCTTATATCGCTGATCGAACTGATGTGACGGAAGAACTTGTTCGGTTGGAAAGTCATATTGAACAGTTCAAGGACTTTTTGAAGCAGGACGGGACAGGCCGAAAAATTGAATTTTTGATTCAGGAAATGGGGCGCGAGGTTAACACCTGCGGTTCGAAGTCGCAGAGCACTGAAATATCAACTATCGTAGTCGATATGAAGGCCGCGTTGGAAAAAATGCGTGAGCAAATCCAAAATGTTGAGTGACGGACCTCAAACATGAAACATTCTCCGCTGCTAGTTTGCATTGCTGGCCCTACCGCTAGCGGTAAATCGACAATTTGCAAGGCGTTAATCCCTCAAGTCGATGGCTTAAAGCTGTCCGTATCTACGACTACTCGTGCACCGAGGCCTGGAGAAACGGACGGAGTTGATTATAACTTTGTCTCAACCGATGAGTTCAAGCGGCGCGTCGACGACGGAGCATTTATCGAACATGCGCAGTTTAGCGGAAACATGTACGGCACAGAGTGGGTCAACGTGGACCGGGCCGAAGCCGAAGGATACGATTTAGTCTTCGAGATCGAGGTGCAGGGAGTTCAGCAGCTTAAGGCACGTTACGGTGATCGCTTGACGACAGTCTTTGTGTTTCCGGTTTCTTTTGCTGAACTTGAAAAGCGATTGCGGGGACGCGCCACCGACAGTGAAGAACAGATCCAGCAGCGGCTCAAGCGAGCGAAGGAAGAAGTTGCGATTTTGTCTGACACATCTTTTTCCGATTACCTGGTGATCAACGACTCTCTGGACGCGGCAATCGTCCGAATCAAGGCGATTATCTCCGCCGAGCGCTGCCGTCTGGACCGCCTGACCCCGAAACAGCGCAAATCCCTAGGTTGTTAGTGGGGTAATAGGCCAGTTTTTTTACCTATTTAGCTCATCCTTTTTACAAATTTGTGACAAATACCTGCATGATTTTGGGCACTATTGAGTCCGTTGGGGGACACAAGCGTGTCAGATTCATGCAGACGGTGTCGGACCGTCGGTTTTCAAATCGGAGATACGGACAATGGGTTCTAAGAGTTTGACGGAAGCGTCGGACAACGAGCTGATAAAGAAGTTCTTGAAAGGTTCTGAAGAAGCATTTGAAGAACTGATTTCACGTTATGAGACTAAGGCCTATAACCTAGCAATGCGGCTGACTCGAAACGAAGACGATGCGGAAGAAGTGCTGCAAGACGTATTCGTCACTCTCTATCGCAAACTGAAAAGCTTCGAGGGTAAGTCCGCGTTTTCCAGCTGGCTTTATCGCATTACAGCAAATGCCTCGTTCATGAAGCTGCGCAAGCGTCGCGGCAAAACGATGGTCTCAATCGACGATTTTCAACCGTATATGCGCCTGGCTCAGGCAGTCGACTACGGATACCGCTCTCGCACTGACAGCCGCATTGAGACAATGCAGCTGCGCGATGCTCTAGAGGGCGCAATCAATAAGCTGCCGGATGACTACCGTGCCGTATTTCTACTGCGCGATGTCGACGGACTCTCCAATAAAGAAGTTTCAGAGATAATGGGTATCTCAATTCCCGCAGTTAAATCGCGGCTCCACCGCAGCCGCATGATGCTGAGAAGAAGGCTCAAGCGTTGGTATGATCTAATGCGGGAGCACGACAGGGATTTTCTGGCTGTGCAGCAACAGGTGCTTAATTCCTGGTCAGCTGCTTAGTCGGTTTATTGGAAGGTTAAGTCAAGCCTACCGGAGCACGCTCTCTTTGAACGTGTTTTGGTGGGCTTGCGGTTTATCGGGCTTCCTGTCTTTTAACCAATTCCCCTATATGGTATCCAACAATTCTGCAAAACGCAGCCTGGAGCTGTGTATTTACCGATCATGGGAGGGTATCAGCGAAATGTTAAGACGATTGCTTGCGCCAGTCATGCTGCTGTTTGTTTTACTTAGTGCCACAAGCGTTTATGCCGGAGATAAAATGACCGCTACCATCGAAACCGACAAGGGTACGATAACCATCGAACTTTTCCCCAATCGCGCCCCGCTGACCACAGCTAACTTTGTCAACCTTTCCAAACGCGGCTACTACGATGGACTGACTTTTCATCGTGTAGTTCCAAATTTCGTAATTCAAGGCGGCGATCCGCTGGGCACTGGAACCGGCGGCCCGGGTTATAGATTTCGCGACGAATTTCATCCCGAACTGCGTCACTCAGGTGCGGGCATTCTTTCGATGGCAAATGCCGGCCCGAATACGAACGGCAGCCAGTTTTTCATCACCCTCTCCGCAACACCGCATCTAGATAACCGACATTCGGTATTCGGCAAGGTGACTGACGGTATGGATGTCGTGCAGTCAATTCAAAAGGGCGACCGCATGCGCAAAGTCACAATTGGTGGTGACGTCGACAGTTTGCTTGAAAAGATGAAAGCCGATGTCGCGAAGTGGGACACTGTGCTTGATAAGAACTTCCCGCGAACGGCGCAAAAGTCTGAGTAAAGCGGCCTTGTGCACGGGCTTCGGCCCGTGCTTTAGCAGCAGTTACTTTTATGCCGCGCGTCAGCGAAATCTCCAATGACTTCAGCGAATCCTTGGTGCATAAAATTGCTGTGCAGGCCAGGGAGCTAGAAGCAGTTAATTTAGCCCAGCCGCTGCCAGATGCTGAGGTGCCGGCGGCATTAAAGAAGCGCGCTGTCAGCGCGATTAATTCAAATCGTAATCAGATTGATGATATTCGAGGTCTTGCTGCATTGCGCGAGGCTGTCGCCTATCGATATGAGCAGACGCATGGACTGCGCATAGAATCTGAGGATCACATAACAATCACCAGCGGCGCCACTGAAGGTCTGTTGGCTTCTCTTCTTGCTGTAGTGGATCCGGGTGACGAGGTGATAGTTTTTGAGCCTAGTTTTCCGAATTATCGCCCGCAAATTCTCATGGCGCGTGGTGTTCCTGTATATGTTCCGATCGATCTGGAAACCGGTGCCTTTGACCCCAAAACGCTGGCTAATGCGTTCTCAGAGAAGACAGCGGCAATTATTATTTGCAACCCGAGCAATCCCGGCGGAAAGGTTTTTAGCCGCGCCGAACTCGAAACAATTGCTCAACTGTGCGTTCGACACGATGTTGTTGCGATCGGTGACGAGTCTTACGAGTATTTTGTTTACGACGAGAGAAAGCATGTCTGCCTAGGATCGATCGATGATTTTCGTGATCGTTCAATAGTTATTACCAGCTGTTCCAAAACTTATATGGCAACTGGATGGCGAGTTGGTGCCGCGCTTTGCAGTATGCAGCTTTCCAAAGCTCTTAGGCGCTGTCATGAATTCATTGCTGGTCCCGCGCCGACCCCGTTTCAGGAAGCAGCAGCAGCGGCATTTCGGGCTGACGATTCGTATTACCAGGCGCTGCGCGAGTTGTTCGAACGCAAGCGGGGTCTGCTTGCAGACATTCTTAGTGATGCTGGCTTCAGCTGCATACTACCGCAGGGAGCTTGGTTCATTACGGCAGATATGAGTTCGTTCGACTTTAAAGACGCAGCAGCTTTTTGCGTTTATATGCTTAAGGACGTCGGTGTGGCAGCGGTCCCGTACGGTGCGTTTTACTCCGGAAGCGGCCAGCGCCAGACAAAAATCCGCTTTTCGTTCTCGCGCTCCGAGCGAGTTATCGAGGACGCAGGTCGGCGGCTGAAGCGGCTTTAGCGAGCCTCACGCGAACTTGCGAAACGTCGCCTTAATGATATCTAGACCTTGCCGCAGTTCGTCTTCTTTGATCACTAGAGGCGGTGCAAATCTGATAATCGTATCGTGAGTTGGTTTTGCGAGGAGGCCGTTTTCTTTTAGCGCAAGGCATACGTCCCACGCAGAAACGCCCGCGTCTGGTTCGACCTCTACCGCATTAAGCAGTCCCTTCCCGCGAACTTCCTTGATCCAGGAAACTTGTACTTCTGCCAATGCTTCGCGAAAGACACTGCCCAGCTTCAACGCATTGTCGGCGAGCTTTTCGTCTTCCAGGACTTCAAGTGCTGCGATAGCTACTCTGCATGCGAGCGGGTTTCCGCCGTAAGTTGAGCCATGTTCGCCGGGACTAATATTTAGCATGATATCGTCGTCTGCGAGCACTGCGGATACCGGAAGAACTCCACCCGAGAGTGCCTTGCCTAAAATTAGAATGTCCGGCCGCACTCCCTCGTGATCGCAAGCCAGCCGTTTGCCGGTTCGGCCCAAGCCCGTCTGGACTTCGTCTGCAATGAATAGGACGTTGTGTTTACTGCAGAGGTCTCGCACAGCCTTAAGGTACCCGTCATCCGGAACTTTTACGCCAGCTTCGCCCTGAATCGGTTCAACCATAAATCCGGCGACATGCTTGTCCTGAAGCGCGTTGTCGAGGGCGGCGGCATCGTTGTAGGGGATGAGTTCAAACCCAGGCATGTATGGCCCGAATCGCGCTCGACATGTTGGATCTGTAGAGGACGAAATTGCCGCCAAAGTGCGACCCCAAAAATTGCCTTTAGCAAAAACGACTTTTGCACTTCCGTCCGGAATCTTCTTCTTGTCGTAACCCCAGCGTCGGCATAGTTTGACTGCAGTTTCTCCGCCTTCAACACCAGTATTCATTGGCAGAACACGGTCGTAGCCAAAGTATTCACAGATATATTTAGCGTATTCTCCCAAAACGTCGTTATGAAAGGCTCTCGAGGTCAGAGTGAGTTTTTCAGCCTGCTCACAAAGCGCTTTGATGATCTTCGGGTGACAATGGCCCTGATTGACCGCGGAGTATGCTGATAAAAAATCCAGGTAGTGATTACCTTCCGGATCCCAGACATGAATGCCCTCGCCGCGTGATAAGACGACTGGCAGCGGTTTGTAATTACGCGCACCAAACGTGTCTTCAAGGTCGATTGAGTCCTGGCTGCTGAGCATACTTCCTCCTTCTGCGATGACGCACAGGTATCGGATGGCATGTGGGTGGTCAAGGCGCCAATAGTACGTCCCCGATTATTTTGTTGCCAGATTGGGGGCTGGAGCGTACATTTCTGATGTCAGGGCACAGCTTTAAGGCGAGTTATAGCTGATAAAATGACTGCACAAAAAGACAAGCAGCTAGATACGTGCGAAGAAGAACGCCGAATTCCTTCGTATTCAGAAACGACAAACGGCATCAAAGTCTCCGTTTATCCCGAATATCTCGAAGAGCAGTCCGATCCGTTTAATTCCATTTTCAGTTTTTCCTACACCGTTTGGATTGAAAACCAAGGCAGTGAGTCAGTACAGCTGCTCGGTCGGCATTGGCTGGTTTGTTCCGGCGGCGAAGACTTCACTGAAGTAAAAGGTGAGGGGGTCGTGGGCGAGCAGCCGATAATTGGTCCAGGCGAACACTTTAATTACTCAAGCGGCGCCTCGATTAAAGACCCTGTTGGTTCAATGTATGGTAGTTACACCTTGATCGACAGCGGCGGCGAGATCTTCGAAGTGGAAATCCCTGAATTCGATTTAATTTCCAACACCATGATTCATTAGTCGACCGATTGCAGAGCGTCTGCAATCAGCTCAACTGGATGGCGCGCAACTTTCCCTAAACCGTCCCGAATTTGATGCCGACAGGATGTTCCCGGAGCTGCTATTAGTTCGTCTGCTGTGTGTTTTCTGAGCGCCGGGAAGAGCGTCAGCTCTGCTATTTGCATCGATAAATCGTAATGGTCGTGCTCGTAGCCGAAAGATCCCGCCATTCCGCAGCAGCCGGTCTTGAGCACTTCTACCGAATAACCAGCAGTTTGCAATGCAGTGCACGTGGCTGAAGTGCCGGCAATAGCCTTTTGATGGCAGTGCCCGTGCAGCACGACATTCTTACCTGCCTTCTTAAAAAGCGGCTCGAAGCGGGGGGCGTTCTGCGCGACAAACTCGTCAATCAGAAACGCGTTCTTGGCTAACGCCTGCGCTGCCGTCCGGTGTGCAGAGGAGACAAGGTCCGGCATTTCATCGCGAAAGGTGAGCAGCGCACTTGGCTCGATTCCGACTACGGGTAATTCGGAGTTTTGGCTAAGCAGCGATTCTATCTTACGGGCATTGCGATCCATCAGCGCTTTGCTTTTGCGAAGCAGGCCTTTTGAAATAAGCGTTCTGCCGTCGTCGTCAATCGGAAGCAATTCAGGACGATAGCCGGCAGCCTCGAGCAGTCTGACCGCAGCTTGGCCCAAGTGAGGTTCGCTGTAATTCGTAAACGGATCGATATATAGCATTACGCGTTTTGCGGGATCGTTCGCTGAATTCGTCTGCCTGCTGTTAAACCAGGAGCTGAACGAACGATTCGCGAAGGGGGGAAGTTGTCTTTGTGGAGATACCTTAAAAAGTCGCTGTAAAACTGATCTCGCGAACGGAAGCTTGGCCGCTCTGTTCGAAATACTCGGGGTGTACGAACCTAGTTTGGCTAAAAGCGGATAATGTCCAAAGAAAAGCGCGGATAGCGGAGTCCCTTTTTTCTCGTAGTAGCCCTGAAGGAACTCCGCTTTCATTCGAGCCATATCTACACTCGATGGGCACTCGCGTTTGCAGCCTTTGCAGGAAAGGCATAGATCGAGCGCTTCATGCAGCTCCTCGCTGCCAAAAGCGTCCGTTGGGCGCGTCGATGAGTAAAACAAATTCTGAAATACGTTGGCGCGCCCCCGTGTGGAATCCTTTTCGTCCAGCGTAGCCATGTAGCTCGGGCACATCGTGCCGCCGCTGGCGGCTGTTTTGCGGCAAGCGCCTACGCCATTGCACTTTTCGACTGCTCGGACTAATCCCTGAGTTTTGGACCAATTAAAATAAGTTGGGACTTCCGGAGTCGGCCTCCCGGTTTCAACTCGCCAGTTCTGATCTACAGCGATTGGATTTACGATTTTTCCTGGGTTGAGTATGCCCCTCGGATCGAACGCCCGCTTTATCTCGGCATGGCAGTTCATTAGCTCTGCTCCGAGAAACTCGCTCAAATATGGAGATCTAATTCGTCCATCGCCGTGCTCTCCGCTAAGCGAGCCGCGATACTTTTTAACAAGTTGATGTACTTCAGCACTTATGTGCAGGAACTTGTCCTTGTCTCGAGGATCTTTGAGATTCAATTCAGGTCGCAAGTGAACCACCCCGACCGATACGTGTCCGTAGACCATCGCTTGAGTATCGTATTTTCCGAGGATATCGAGCACTTCCCCGATGTACTGCGGTAGAACATCTACCCCAACAGCTGCATCTTCGATGGACGTTTCAGGTTTGATGTCGCCCGGCTGTCCCATTACGATTCCAAGCCCTTCTCGCCGAAGCTCCCAGACGGATTCTTCCTTGCCGGATTCTATGAGCGGATACGCAAAGCCGAATTGCTGACTGCGCAATTCTGCAGTTACGACCTCCAATTGCTGGACGCAGCTCTCTCGCGTTTCTCCCTCGAACTGTATCGCAATAATTGCAGCCGGATCTCCTTCGAGGAAAAATCGGTTCTTGTCCTGCTCAGGGTTGAGTTTCGCTAGCTCTAGTGTGCGGCGGTCGACGATTTCTACTGCGCTGGGGGAGTGTTTGACTGCAATTTGGGTTGCGCGAAGAGCTTCATCTATCGAAGTGAAGTGGGCGCATACCAGCGCTTTAGCCTTCGGTTTCGGAACAATATTAAGCTTGGCTTCAGTCAGAATCGCAAGGGTCCCCTCTGTGCCGCACATAAATTCAGCGAGCGAGTACGGCGCACCGCCTGGGGTATATGGGTCTCGAGTTGCTAAGATATCGAGTGGGTATCCGTTGTTGCGGCGAATAATGTTCGGTGGAGGATAGTTTTCTTCGATGGCCTTTCGATGGTTCCTGATTGCAGTGTCTACTGCTTTTGCGCCTGCTCCGAGAACATCATCGCGAGAAAGGGCAGCCTCTATCTGAGATCCTTCCCAGGCTCCCAAACGTTCAATCGTGCCATCAGCAAACAGAAATTCGCCTTCGAGCAAATGTCGGCGCACATCGCCGTACTGAATTGAGTTGGCTCCGCAAGAGTTGTTTGCAACCATACCGCCGACCATGCAGCGGCTGCTAGTTGATGTTTCCGGGGCGAACATTAAGCCGTGACTTGAGAGAGCTCGATTGAGGTCGTCCCTGATGACTCCGGGCTGGACTCGCACCCAATGTTCTTCTGGGTTGATTTCAAGGATCTGATTCATGTGGCGGCCGATATCAACTACCAAGCCTTTGCCAACGACTTGTCCGGCTAAGCTTGTGCCTCCGCCGCGGGGAATAAGCGGGATATTGTGCTCGGCTGCGGTAAGCACGATTCGACGCAGATCGGCCTTGGTTTTGGGAAAGACGACGCCCAAAGGAGTTTCCCGATAGATCGAGGCGTCCTGGGCATACAACATGCGATACAGCGTATTCAGCTTTAGCTCGCCTTCAATCTGCGGACGAAGACTGCGCAGTATCTGCAGTGTGTCAGGATTTATTTGCTCAGGCTGCATGTGCGGCTTACCGGCTAATACTCTACGAAACGATCGATCTCGTCCAAAATTTCCAAATACGACTGGTATCGAGTTTCGGCAATATCCTTTGACTCAATCGCTTGTTTTACTGCGCATTGAGGTTCTTCGAGATGCATGCAGTTACTGAACTGGCAATTTTGGGCCACTGCGGTGAAGTCACAGAAGGCATTCTTCACAGCTGCCTTCTCTAGGTGGGTGAGCCCGAAATTCTGAATGCCCGGCATATCGATTAAGCACAGGTCTTCCATGTTATCGCGCCGATAGATGTAGCCGGTCGCTTGGGTGGTTGTCTGGCGTCCCTGGCCGGTGCGAGAGCTCACATCTTGAACAGTCTGGGCCGCGTCAGGGATCAAGCAGTTGATCAACGAGCTCTTGCCGACTCCCGAAACGCCAGCAAACACGGCAACTCGAATTTGAGGATCGCCTAGGAGGTTTTGCAATTCACCTAAATTGGTTTTTGTTTTTGCGCTTAGTTCAATGGTTTGACTGGCGATGTTTCGATATGTGGAAATAGCGTTATGCGTCTGCTGCAAGTCCTGAGTTAAATCGCATTTGTTTACGACCAGCGCGGCGTCAATCGCTTCTGTATTGGCGGCGGCAAGGATGCGATCGATAAAGCTTGTGTTGAACAGAGGCTGCGGAGCGGTCATTACCAGAAGCAAGTCCACATTCGCAGCAAGTTCCTTCGAGCGGCGACCATACGAACGTTTTAGGCAGTTGCTGCGAGGCAGAACGGAATCAACTATTAACTCTTGGTTGTTTGATGAGTAGCTAACTAGGTCGCCGACACAAAGATCTAAATGCCGAGAGGCAGTTTTCGCCCACTCGGCTGTATGTGCGTCGTGAAGCAGCAGTACGTAACGTCTGCTTGCGGCAACTACTCTTGCGGTTTTGGTTTCGTCACTCACTCGTTCAGGCACAGTTTAAGCTTGTACCTGGAGTCTCCCGTTTGGGGGGCGAGTGGTCAAGTAGCTACCACCATGAAAAGAGACCGTTCCTGATGCTGCGCAGGTTGCTTGGTTCAAAAAAGTCGACGAAACGGTCAGTCACACTGTGGACGCCTCGATCGAGCATATCCCATGCGCCGCGGGCAAGCCCAGTTGCGTCCACTCCGGCGACGGTTAATCCCGCGACTCCGATCGCTGCAGGGACGCTGATTGGGGCGCCGATTAAGGCGGCCGCACCGAGTCCGATTCCGGCGAGAACAGATGTCTTGCCAGCTTCGGCCAGCAGCCACTTCATTGAGCCGCTTAGTCTTGCGTCGCCTGAGGTTAAGTCGTGGTCTACGGCGTTTAAGTATTGCACTGAGTCGAAGAAAGCGGTTGCGCCGGCCGCCGTGCTGCCGACTCCGCGTGCACCGGGTACGCTGGCTTCTGCCAGCACTGCGCCGGCGAATTCCGTGGTATGATTTGCTAGTGAGTTGATTGGTTCCGTTCCCATAGATTGCCTCCCGTCGTGGTGTTCTCTATGAGTGTTCGACCGACCAGCAATAAAGTTGTCCGGATAGCTCATGCGAAATTGGTTGTCGGAAGCTGCAAGCAGCACGGGAATCAGCGATTCCGACAACCATTGGCTCAGGGCAGCACATCGTCTGCCGTGAGTGTGCTTCCATCGGCTGACACAAGCAGCGGCGCCGAAGCGTCGCGGCCGCCGAGTCCGACTACTCGAATCGCTTCCATGTAGCTGCGAAGTGACTCAGTGGTTCGGGCGCCGATGGTATGACTGCGCGTTGATTTCCCTGCGGCGTCGAAAACGCTGATGGTTGTGGTGACCGCCTGCGTGATTGAAGCGACGCTGCCGTTGCGCAAAAGAAGAACCTCTTCAAAGCTTAAGCCTTCCGCGACCAAATTGGTGACAGCCGTGTCTCTCAACATGACTGTCGTCCACTCTGGCGTGTTGGGTCTAAGCTCGTCATCGACTGTCAGTTCACCGCCGTCTCCGCTCAGGAATAGCGGCGCATGGTCCAGCTTCCAAACTTCGCTGAGGCTGGATGCCGACACTTTGCGATGGTACGCCAGCAGGGCCGGCATAGTTTCCATGTCGGGCTGCCAGTCGCGCCAGCCGCCGTCTTGATCGCGAATCGCCAGTGACCTGCTTGTAGGCTTAAAGTCGATGTAGCGCCAATCGCGAATTTGACGGAAGGTCTGACCGTCGTCCCTGATCAGCTTTTCGATCAGAGAGTTGCGCCGCAGTATTATCTCGGGGATTGATTTGTCCGCGAGAATTTCACGGCGCGGCACCACCAGGCGCACGACCTCAGAAGTCTTCGGTCGACCGCTTGCAGGCTTCGTAGTGCGGCCTGTCTTTTTTGCGGCTTTCTTCGTAGTCTTTGCCTTTGGTGGTTTACTGTCTGACGAACGGGCTGCTGGTGCTGCTTCCGGCGTTGTCGCCTCAGCTTCATCAGCTAGTGCTGCTTCTGGCGGTTGGCCAGCGTCTGAGCGTTCTACGACGGGTTCAACCATCGGTTCTGGCTCAGCTGCTGCTTCAGCCGGTATCTGCGCGACCGCCGGAGTTGCAACCGTCGAGGGTTCGACGATCGGAATACCGAGCTCTTGCAGATACTCAAGCATCTTCCGGACTGCGGAAGCTATCTGGTTCATGATCACCTGGGAGCTGCCGCCGTTGTCGGCGATTCTTTGCAGCGCACGCGGAATCGAAACCGCGCCCTCCAGGCAAATCAGCGCCGCGATCGACTGCTCTGCATCCGGCTGCGGCACCCAGCGTTCGGGAGCGGCCAATCTGATCAGTTCGAACATGGCAGTTTCATGCTTGGTGTCGAGCGGGCACGAATACTCGTCTGCCAGTGCGTCGATTAGTGCACGAACCTTGCGCTCATAATTCTTCGCGCTATCAGCGCTTAGGCTTGCGTCGGCAAGCCGGCAGTTGAGCCAAGCGCTGACAATCGGATGTACGGCGATGCCGGATCCAGATTTGAACGGACTTTTGACCTCTGCCGGCTTAAGTGAAGTCAAGCCTGCCGAGTGCATCCATTCGACGAACATCCTCAAGTTGGACACGATGACCGTGCCATCCTTCGGCGTGGTGCCGGTTTGCTGCAGATGGCGCAAATACTGTTCGATCGAGCCCTTAGTACGGCTGCCGCAGAGCCAGTCGGTTATTGTGGCGGGCTCTTGGGCGTCGATATCCTGCTGGTTCTTGACCGCTTCGAGCATGCGCTCCAGTGCTTGGCGGTCGCGGACCATATGGACTTCGAGTTTGTAAGTCGCGCCGACGAACATGACGAACTGCATTGCTGCGTTGCGGTAGTTTTGGGCGGTCAGCGGTTTTACCCGGCTGGCGGCAACCCACTCACTGGTCCACATGCGAACAATCGGCAGCGTAACGAGCTGCGGCTTGACGATCGGATTCTCAATCGAGCTCGGGTCGAGAGTGCTCCAGCCTTTATTCCGAAGCCAGGCGCAGAAGTTTCGCACTTGCGAAATCAACTCTTGAGCTTTGCGACGATCAACTCGCGTTACATACAGGTGGTCAGTAAACTCCTGGACGCATTGCGCGACGTTTGCAGCGAAGTACTGAGTCACAGAGGTGGCAGCTGTCTCAACAGTCTGAACCCCATTAACTCGGAGGCTCTCAAGTGCCTGCTGCTCTCGTGTCTCATCCAGCGAAAGGCCGCAGACCGACGCGCTGCGCTCGAGCAGCAGTCGTCCGCCCCTGCGGTAACCCTTTGCCGTTCCGGCTGTCATCTTCCCTGCGCTGATCGAATCATCGATCCAGGCAGCGATGATTGCCGGAGTGAAATCATCCGACAAACTTGGGCGTGGCATTGCGCGCTCCTTATTCACCATTCTGCCTGGGATTGTCACGGGACCATCCACGTGAACCGTGCAGCACGGAGGGTTTGTCCGCGCTCCAGGGTTCAGTGGGTTCCCGTGAAGCCTGAGGATAAGTAGTATTAACCTAAGTGCTGCTTGCGCTTCCTCCGCGCACGGCGGTTGTGAACCGGGGCGTCTGCCAAGGAAGCTTCAAGTTGTCTCTTGCGATAGTTTGGCTGGGAAGGAGCTGTTTTTCCGATTATTGTGATCTTAAAACACAGGGGCCCTTCGGAGCAAATTCAGCCTGAAATTTTTGCTGAGGTATCGGCTATTCCGCTATGCTCCCTCGTTATGGAGGATCCCTTAATGAATGCCATTGTTTCTCAGCAGCAGCACGTCGCCGATGGGTTGTGGATCGTTAGGGTAAAACCAGATTCGGGAGAGGTCCCGGAGTTTGTTGCGGGTCAGTATGCGGAGCTGGGTTTTCCGCAAGATGCCTTGGACGGCTCCCAGTGTCCACCGGATAGCGAAAAGCGTAAAATCGTGCGCCGAGCCTACTCAATCGCCTCCGCACCAAGTGATCGCGCCGGGCTGGAATTCTTCATTGTGCGAGTTGATGAGGGGCAGCTCACACCAAAGCTCTATGGTCTTGATGTAGGTGACCGAGTCTGGCTAGGCCCTAAAATCAAGGGTAAATTCACCCTCGAAGAAATTCCGCGCGACAAGAATTTAATAATGGTTTCAACCGGCACAGGACTTGCGCCGTATGTGTCGATGCTTCGTGAATACGGTGCAAATCCGCCATGGAAGCGCTTCGTTGTGATTCACGGCGTTAGGAATTCACACGATCTCGGATACCGAGAGGAGCTTGAACAGGCGGCAAAGTCTGACCCCCGAGTAATTTATATCCCGTCCGTTACCAGGGAGCCGGAGGGCTCGAATTGGAGCGGCCTGCGGGGAAGGGTGAACACCTTGCTTGAGCCCGAAGCTTTCGAGCGAATCGCGGGTTTTGAGCTCTCGCCCGAGGACTGCCATGTATTTTTATGTGGGAATCCAGATATGATCACCAGTGTGCAGGAGTCGCTTGAGGCGCGGGGTTTTAGTAAGCATTCAAAACGTTCTCCCGGGAATATCCATTTCGAACGATACTGGTAGTGGTTTCGTCGGGAAATATTGTTTTTTTGAGCTTTTCCTAATTGTCCACAGCGAAATAGTTTTGAGTCGGCGTTTTGCCTGATGTGCGGCACTTGCATCAGCGCTAAGCAGCATAAAATCCAACATAATCTTCTTTTTTGCTTTTCGTATGCAGCGGCATAGTTTTCGTTTGACTGCGAGATCGTCCCGTTGCTATAAGCAATTTAAAGTAAGCAACTGCATCGAAGTTAAAGTAATCACGCACCTAACTTCGCGTGCACCTGCTGCTTTTCTGTTTGGCTGTAGTAATCGCAGAGGGGTTGTTCTGTGGCGGATATTGTAGACGAAAGCGGCTCGTCAGATTCATCGAGCTCAGCGGGTGGACGCGATGGGGCGTCTTTCCTCGACGATCACTCACAACACGGCATCATCAGTGCGCGTGGAACAGAAGACGGATTGGTTATCCGAATTGATGGGCGTTCTGAATGGCCGGAAATACTTCAGGAGCTGACAGTCTTCCTCGGTGAGCGTCGTCGCTTTCTTGAAGGCGGTGAAGTCGCAATCGAGTGGCTCGACCGCCTCCCAACCAAAGATCAAAGTGAAACCCTGGAGCACCTGCTTAGGGACGATTACAACATTGAAGTCGTAGGTCGGCGTAGGCGAGCCCCGCGTCTTATTGCAAACCCTGGCGGCAAACTCGATTCAGGCATAAACAGTTCACATCCCACCGAAGCGGTTTCGCTGTTCGAGAAGATTGAAAAATCACGCTACGTCTCTAAGTCCGCCAGCGAGTCCGGCATCGACGAGATTGCGCTAACGTTAGCCGAAAGCGAGATTGACGGAAGTCCGTTAAGTCAGGACCAGCTGCGGCGTATCACCGACTTGCTCGGGGAGGACACTTTCCTCGAAGAAGATGCAAACGCTAGAATTCTATACGGCACGCTCCGCTCCGGTCAGCGAGTAGAGACACCTTTCAGTCTGGTAGTGATCGGAGACGTTAACCCCGGCGCCGATTTGATTGCCGGCGGAGACATTATTATTTTGGGAAGTCTTAGAGGCACGGCGCATGCGTCAGCCTATGATGACGACTGTGAAGGTCGAGTAATTATCGCGATGCAAATGCAGCCGATGCAGCTGCGCATCGGTTCAGTAATTTCACGCGGCAGTGATGAGTCCGGCCGTGGAGCAGAAATCGCGCGAATCGAAGACCGGCGGATTATCGTTGAGTCTTTTCATCCGCGCGGACTGAACACGAAGCGCGGCGGTGCGCGGCGATAGCGTAGGGTTTCGTTTAGTACAGCATAGAGGGTAATGATGGCAGGACGGGCAATAGTAATCACTTCAGGCAAGGGCGGTGTTGGCAAGACCACGACCACGGCAAACCTGGGAGCGGCTCTGGCGCTAAAAGGAAAGCGTGTGCTTGTAGTCGATGGGGACATTGGTCTGCGAAATCTAGACGTAATAATGGGTCTTGAGAATCGCATCGTCTTCAACTTGGTCGACGTAATTAAAGGAGTCTGCAAACCTCAACAGGCGATTATTAAGTCGAAGAAGTCGAATAACTTGTTCTTGCTGCCGGCCTCTCAAACTGACGACAAAGACGTCGTTACTGAGAAGGAAGTTGCCGACTTAATTAACAAGTTCAAAGCAGAGTTTGATTTCGTTTTGATTGATTCCCCTGCTGGAATTGAGCGCGGATTCAGGAACTCCTGTGCAGGTGCCGACGAAGCGCTGCTGGTTACCACGCCAGAAGTTGCTGCGATTCGTGACGCGGACCGTGTCATCGGTTTGCTGAACGCCCAAGGCATCGAAACTCGGTTGATTCTTAACCGGGTCGACCGCGACATGGTGCGCCGGGGAGATATGCTCTCACCGAACGACGTCATTGAAATATTAGGTGTAGAGCAAATCGGGCTCGTTATTCGCGATGAGCAGATCGTGGTCTCTGCGAATACCGGTGAGCCGGTTGTTTTCAATCCGGCATCGGCGGCCGGGAGGTCTTTTATCCGAGTAGCTGAGCGGCTAACAGGTGCTGAAGTTCCGATGGAAAGCATCACCGATGGCGACGGCTGGTTGGCACGAATTGGACGTCGTTTGCGAGCGGCGTAGCGGGGCGCGTAGTAGATACCGGCAGTTAGGCTGCCCAAGCTAGAGAGGAATAATCGTGTTTGGATTAGCAAGAATCTTCGGAAAAGACGGTAGCAAAAAGCAGGCGAAGAATAGGCTGCAGATGGTTCTGGTTCAGGACCGGAGCGGACTTACGCCGCAAGATATGGATCTGTTTAAAAAGGATCTAATTGGAGTAATTTCCAAATACTTTGAGACCGAACGCAGCCACATCGATGTTGAGTGGCAGAGAGAGAACGGTTCGACGGCGTTGATTGTGAATATGCCGGTAGTTGGACGAATTCGCCCGGCTGTTGCAGCTGCCGCCGGCGGCAATTAAGGCATCTGCCTAGCCGCGAATCAGAGCCGAAACTTCTTCGGACGGCAGCGGCTTTATGCCGGTTGCTTCGCCGATTTCTTTGTTAGTTAACTTGCCTTTATAGTTGGTCAAGCTGCGCAGCATCGGTGCGGAGGTGCGCAGAGTTTGGTCGATGCCCTTATTCACCAGCATTTTAACCCACGGCAGAGTTGCGTTGGTTAGAGCGATGGTCGATGTGCGCGGAACTAGTGCAGGCATATTGGTTACACAATAGTGCACAACCCCTTCTTCAATATAAGTAGGGTCGGTGATCGTAGTCGGTCGGCTTGAATCTGCAACACCACCCTGGTCGATACTGATATCAACAAGCACCGAGCCGTTGCGCATGTCTTCGATCATCTCTTTTGAAACGAGCTTCGGAGCTAAAGCGCCGGGGATCAGAACAGAACCAATCAAAAGGTCTGCATTCTGAAGTTCATTTTCGACCGATGTCGGTGTGGAGTAAACGGTTCGCGCTCTCAGGCCGGTGTCTGAAAAGGGAGCCAGCTTTTCTGTATTAATATCAAGGATAGATACTTCGGCACCCATTCCCAGTGCTACACGTGCGGCATTGCTCCCAGCAGCTCCAGCACCAAGTACTACAACTTTCGCGGGCGGCACACCTACCGAACCGCCGAGCAGTACGCCTCGTCCACCGCAGTTCGCCTGTAGCGCGTAGGCACCGCATTGGATAGAAAGCTTTCCTGCTATGATGCTCATCGGCTCTAGGATCGGGAGCCGTCCGTTGTCGAGCGCTACCAAATCGTAATCCAGACCTGTTACGCCTTTTTCAACCAGAGCGCGAGTCAGGTCTGGTGCGACAGCTAAGTGTAGAAAAGAGAAGACGGCCAAACCGGGTCGAAAGAATTCGAACTCCTCGGGTGCGGGCTCTTTAACTTTGACCAAGAGGTCGCAGCGGTTCCAGACATCGGCCAGTGTGTCGACCATTTCGGCACCGCAGCTGATGTATTCTTCGTTTGAAAATCCGCTCAAAACGCCGGCGTCCTTTTCGATAAGGACTTTCGCGCCGATTCGTTCGAGTTCTTTTACGCCGTAAGGAGTGATGGCAACCCGGCGTTCAGCCGTTTTGCGTTCTCGAGGGACACCGATAATCATAGCTTCTTCAAAAATTGCTTATAGTATTTACCGTTTTTTCGGGAGCTTACTATTTAACAAAAATTGAATACTTACAAGTCGGCACCAATTGATATGTCCGAGCGGACGTGTTTGGATAGGCGCGGTTCACTCTGTGGAGGTCGCTTTGGCAGCAATCGTTATTAGCGGTAAAGAGCTGGCTAAATCTGTATACGCAGACTTAAAACAGCGCACCGCCGCCGTTCAGAAAGGTGCGGGTAGGGCGCCTTGCCTGGCAGTGGTGCTGGTCGGCGAAAACCCTGCATCCAAAGTTTACGTCAGCTCTAAGGCGAAACGTGCCCACAAGCTGGGTATTGATACGGTCGATCTCTCTCTCCCCGCTAGTACCTCGAACGAAGAGTTGCAAGCTAAGCTGCGGGAACTTTCTGCGGATGGCAGTGTTGACGGTATTTTACTTCAGCTTCCCCTGCCTGACGGATTGGACGAGTTCTCAGCGTTGCTTTGCATCGCGCCGGAGAAAGATGTTGATGGCTTACACCCCTATAATCAGGGTTTGCTGCTGCGAGGTGCCGATACGTTCGCGCCATGCACTCCTAAAGGCTGCATTGAGTTAGTTAAATCTGCGCGGGCCGCCCTAGGGCAAAACTCATCCCTTAGCGGTTTACACGCAGTTGTCCTTGGGCGTTCCATTTTGGTCGGCAAACCCGCTGCGGCTCTTCTTTTAGCCGAGAACTGCACGGTGACGCAGTGCCATTCCCGAACAAAAGACCTCGCAGAAGTTTGCCGCGGCGCAGATATACTTGTTGCCGCGGTCGGTAGACCGAACTTTGTGCGCGGCGATTGGGTAAAACCCGGTTCGATAGTAATCGATGTCGGGATTAATCGGCTCGATGACGGTTCCCTTGCGGGCGATGTCTGCTACGACGAGGCTCAGTCCACGGCTGCCGCTATTACGCCAGTTCCCGGCGGAGTGGGTCCGATGACAATTGCTATGTTGATGGCAAACACCGTTCGCGCCGCCGAAGTAGCAGTGAGATAAGTTAACGGCAGGGTGGATAAGCTGACCTAGTCCCTAAGATAATACCCAAATTTTTCCAGTAAACTTGCTTCGCGCAGTTTGGACAAGCGGGCCGGCTTGCGGTAAATAATGTCCGTTAAAATCGCAGAAAAATTAGGATTCCTACGTTGGCAGCTGACTCTGAGCTAAGAAGAACTCCCCTTTACGATTGTCATAAGCAGGCCGGAGCGCGCTTTGTTCCCTTCGGCGGCTGGGAAATGCCAGTGCAATATAGCGGTCTGGTGGACGAACATAACGCTGTCCGAAATCAGGCGGGTCTATTTGATGTTAGCCACATGGGCGAAGTCATCGTCACCGGTGAGAAGGCGCTTGAATTTCTGCAGCACGTCACAAGCAACGATGTTTCGAAATTAACTAACGGCAAGGCGCAGTATTCACTGCTGACTAATGAGTCTGGCGGAGTAGTTGATGACATCATCGTCTACAAGCGCGGCGATAATGATTATTTGCTTTGTGTAAACGCCGCCAATACCGATAAAGATTTCCAGTGGCTGACCGAACACAATACTTTTGGGGTAAACCTCGACAACGTTTCCCAGCAATATGCGCAAATAGCGTTGCAGGGTCCTAAGGCAGTCGCGATACTTGCTGACACTCTTAAACTTCCAGCGGCGAAGTTCGAGCTGGACGAGTTCCCGTCATTTACGCATCAAACATTTAAACACAACTTCGGCAACGGTGAAGTAGAAATCCTGATAGCACGAACTGGCTATACCGGAGAGGACGGCTTCGAGCTTTTTGTTGAGCCTAACGCAGCTCCTGTCCTATGGGACCAGCTAATGGAGAACGGGCAGGCAGAGGGACTGAAACCCGCCGGTTTAGGAGCGCGCGACACTCTTCGCTTGGAAGCTTGTTATCCGCTGCACGGTCATGAACTGGCAGACGACATCACAGCGCTTGAGTCAGGTCTGGCGTGGGTTGTGAAGCTAGACAAGGGCGATTTTATTGGGCGTGACGCTCTTGCGGCAGAAAAAGAGTCTGGCAGTCGCCGCAAGCTAGTTGGTCTAGAAGTTGTTGATGCTGGAATTATTCGTCAAGGAGCAGTTGTTACTGATGCTGCTGGTAACGAAGTCGGTGAGGTTACAAGCGGAACTAAGCCGCCTACCGTCGGAAAAGCAATTGGCATCGCTCTAATCGACGCAAGCTCTGCCAAGCTTGGAACAAACCTGTTAGCTGACGTGCGAGGGCGCAAGCTGGCAGTCAAGGTAATCAAAAAGCCATTTTATAAACGCGGAAACTGAGAAAGGTAAGATGAGTACACCGCAAAATTGCAAATTCAGCAAAGACCATGAGTGGGCCCGTGATGAAGGCGGCCGAGTTGTTGTTGGCATCACCGATCATGCTCAGGTCGAACTGGGAGATATTGTCTTTGTTGAGCTGCCCGAAATTGGCGCAGCTGTTTCGAAGGGCGAGTCTTTTGGTACAGTCGAGTCAGTCAAAGCTGTGAGTGATGTCTACTCACCGGTAGACGGAGTTGTCGAAGCGATTAACGAAGGCTTAGGTGATGCACCAGATTCCGTAAATTCGGCTCCTTACACAGATGGCTGGATGATCGCGATTACTCCTAGCGACAGTTCACAGCTTGGTGAGCTGATGGACGCGTCTGCCTACGATGAGTACGTAGCTGAAATTTCAAAATAACCAGATGTTGGAAGGTGGTATTATATGTCTGTTACCGGCGGGGCTCAGGCCCGAAAAACTGAAGTGCGACCGACTGTCATGAACGAAGATGGAGCCAGGGACGAAGGCTTTACTTTTGCTGAGCGTCATGTCGGACCATCTGCGTCCGAAGTTCAGGAAATGCTGAAACTGCTGGGGTTGTCTACTCTGGAGGAGCTAGTTAGTAAGACGGTTCCCGCCGCCATCCGAACAAAACGCCCGCTTGCAGTCGGTGAAGCGATGTCAGAGGGCCAGGCGCTGGACCACCTTCGCGCCGTAGCCTCGAAGAACCAGATTTTCAGATCGCTGATCGGAATGGGTTACTACGGCACATTCACTCC
>JAGRAN010000054.1:0-1790 GCA_020434585.1 Bdellovibrionales bacterium | reverse complement strand
GAAATTGCGCAGGGTCGACTCGAAGCGCTGTTGAATTTCCAAACTATGATTTGTGACCTCACCGGGATGGAGCTTGCGAATGCCTCGCTGCTTGATGAGGGGACAGCCGCCGCAGAAGCCATGGCGCTTTGCGCCGCGGTAGCGAAGGGTGACCGAAGAAAATTCTTTGTAGCAGCTTCCTGCCACCCTCAAACAATTGAAGTCGTAGAAACCCGGGCAGCAGCTCTTGATATCGAAGTGGTTGTCGGCCCAACGGCAGAGGCAAAGTTTGACGATAGCTACTTTGGATTGCTGGTGCAGTATCCAAATTCCGACGGTCGACTTGTCGATTATGAACAGTTTATTGCTAAGGCTAAGCAGCACGGAGTCCTTGCTGTGGTGGCTGCGGACTTATTGAGTCTTACGATCCTGAGGCCCCCAGGGGAGTTCGGCGCGGATGTGGTTGTCGGCAGTTCGCAGCGTTTCGGTGTTCCGCTCGGATTTGGTGGTCCGCACGCGGCGTTTTTTGCCACGCGTGAAGAACATAAGCGCCACATTCCTGGGCGGCTGATTGGTGTATCAAAAGACTCAGCGGGAAAGCCGGCGTATCGTCTGTCGCTTCAGACTCGTGAGCAGCACATCAAACGTGATCGTGCGACTAGTAATATTTGTACTGCTCAGGTGCTGCTCGCGGTCATGGCGTCGATGTATGCGGTCTATCATGGGCCAAAGCGTCTTAAACAAATGGCTGTTCGAGTCCATGCCTATGCAAGGCTGCTGGCATCAGGCCTGACTCGCCTGGGCTTTAAGCTTTGCAGCGATGCTTTTTTTGACACAGTTTGTGTTGAAGTTACCGAAAGTCAAAAGCGTGAAATTGCCGATCGTGCAAGGATGCGCGGCCTTAACCTACGTTATTTCGACGACGGCCGTATCAGCGTTTCTTTGGATGAACTGACTACTGGTGAGGAAGTCCGCCGAGTCCTAGAAATTTTCTCGGGCAAAGGTATCAAGGCTGAAATTATGTCTGAGCCGGAAGGAGTGGATCCGCTCGCGGGCCAAGCTTTCGAACGCACCTCGGCTTACCTGACCCACCCGGTTTTCAATACCTACCATTCAGAGACTGAACTGCTGCGATATCTCTATCGTTTAATGTCGAAGGATATTGCGCTGACTCATTCGATGATCCCCCTAGGGTCGTGCACGATGAAGCTTAATGCGACAGCTGAAATGATTCCGGTTACGTGGCCGGAGTTCGCCGCGATGCATCCTTTCGCGCCCCGTGATCAGGCAGCGGGATACATGGAGATGATTTCGGAACTGGAACGTTTGCTTTGCGAAGTGACAGGCTTCGCCGCGGTATCGCTTCAGCCAAATTCCGGCGCGCAGGGTGAGTATGCCGGACTTCTCGCAATCCGTGGCTATCATTTAAGCCGCGGCGACCGTGCCAGAAATGTATGTTTGATTCCTGAATCTGCCCACGGAACTAATCCCGCAAGTGCAGTAATGGCCGGAATGAAGGTCATCAAAGTTAAGTGCGACGAAAGCGGCAACATCGATGTAGACGATTTAAAGTCGAAAGCCGAGCAGCATAAGCAAGAGCTGGCGGCTCTAATGGTGACTTATCCATCGACTCACGGTGTCTTTGAAGAATCAATTAAGGAAATTTGCAGCACGATTCACGATTGCGGCGGTCAGGTCTATATGGATGGTGCCAATCTCAACGCTCAGGTTGGGTTGTGTCGGCCTGGAGAGTTTGGTGCCGACGTCGCGCATTTGAATCTGCATAAGACATTCTGCATTCCGCATGGCGG
>JAGRAN010000053.1:6070-16549 GCA_020434585.1 Bdellovibrionales bacterium | reverse complement strand
ACACAGGAAATAGTTAACAACGTCGATATCAAGCGGCTGATTTTTGTCTGCGAGAACAGCTTTCGCATGCCGCGCTGGGCTCGTAAGGCCATGGAACTGATCGGTGCGGGGTAGCACAAGGAGCGTGGAATGAAACAATTGCTCAACCGAGCGATAGTTCTGTTGCTGTTTGCCGCAGCGTGTTCAGGCTCGTTGAAAATCAGACACGACTTTGACGATGACGCCGATTTTTCCGGCTACAAAACCTACGACTGGATAGAACAGCCAATGCCTACGACAGGCAGCGCCCAGTCTGCAAAAATGCGCAACGACTTATTGGATAAACGAGTCAAGGCTGCCGTTGATAAGCAGCTTGCCGCGAAGGGCTTAATCCACGACTCAGCGAATCCCGCCTTAAAGGTGACCTATTTCACTGGCGTTGATGAGAAGCTTCAAGTCTTTGACCGAGGATACAGCTACGGTGGTTACTACGGTGCTCGGCACGGGTATGTCGGGATGGGAGTTCCTGCGGTGGATGTCTATCAGTACAAAGTTGGCACGCTGATTATTGATTTAATCGATTCCAAAACGAAGAAGCTGGTTTGGCGCGGTTCGGCCGAAGGCGTGGTAGATGAAGATGCTGATGCAGCTGAGCGTGAGCAAAAGGTAAACGAAGCTGTCTCTAAGATACTAGCGGCTTATCCGCCGAGCGTGAAGTCCTCAGATAAGTCTCCGGGCTGACCCGGCCTCCCCCGATGAAGTTCGCTGCCTCGATTTTGTTCTTTGTTTTAGCGCTTAGCCCGCAATCAGCAGCTGCGCAGGACACACGTGCCCTGCAGCTTCGAATCAATGCTGACAACATCAACCAAACGCTAGCCTCGACGATTCTCTGGTCGGCTCAGCGTACGCTATCCGGCGGAAAATTTTATTTCGATCCTGATGCTTCCGGTGCTAGCCGCACGATGACGATCGTCAAGGTTCCTGGCCGTTACACGTTTGAAAATATCGGCACACGAATTCATCCCACAATCGAAGGTCTAGCTTCGACTGTCACTCTCGAAGATGAAATTCTTCTCGATGGCAAGAAGGCGGATTCAGACTATTTGATTGAAGGCTACTCACTAGGAGCGGGTGCCGGCGTCAGAATTGATGTTGAGGAGCAATTCTACTTTTATCTTGGTGCGAGATTTGTCTATACCCACCTCTCGAATACTTTGAATGTTCCGGCGCTCTCCCAGGCTGCCCCAATTGAAGTGCCACCAGATATTTTTGATTGGGAAATGAATGCGCTGTCAATTTTGCCGAAAATCGACTTCGAGTGGCAGGGTGACTACGATTGGGGACTGCTGCAGCTTGCTGGTGACTTTGTCTACCTGCGGTCTGAGACTGTTCACAGTGTAAATCCCTTAATCGATGTAAGTTCTGAGAGCTACTTAAGCAAATATCGGGTCGAGGCGGGTCGTGACCTTGGCCTCGATCTTTTTGACTACCCGCTCAGTACGAGAGCTTTTTACGAGTTCGCGCTGCTAATGGGTGATATCCGCGATGCAATTAACGATGACTTCACCCACACAACCGGCCTGCGCTTTGTCGTAGATACCAGAAAGTTCTGGGACGGATTATTCGACAACACGGCTCTAAGCGTCAGCTACACCTGGGGGGATAGCTTTTACGGCTGGCTCGCCGGTTTCGGCATTAACTATTAGTCGCAGCTGGGTGCGGTGGAATTTTTTCTTGTCTTATCATAGCCCCTGAGCCAAGCTCATTAGGTATTCCGAAATCTAATCTGAGGAGGCGCCGGTGTTTAACTGCACTAAGAAACTTTCAGTCGCACTTTCAATGTTGATCTTCGGTGTCCTTGCGGCTTCCTCGGCAGAGGCGAGCGATCTTGCAGTTGATTACTCTTACTGGAATACGAGCGACGGTAAGGCTGCAAGCGGTCTTATGCTGCACGGTGCAGCCGACGTAGGAACACCCGGACTGCAGCTTGAGGGGCGCATCTCCTACTACGATAACATCTCCGTAGCCAGCGACCCCAAGATCACTGTTCTGCCGGTAGAAGCCGGTGCTCGGCTGCACATGTTCCCGGGTTCAATGATTGATCCTTACGGCTCCCTGGGTCTTGGCTACTATTTCTTCGACGGTTCTTCTGGATTCAACGTTGATAACTCTTGGGGAGGATATGCCGTGCTTGGTTCCAACTTCGGCATGGCAGATATGCTTGGCGGCTTCTCCATCAACACAGAACTCTTCTACCGCTATATTAAGGACGCCAGCCGCGACAATTTCCCTGACTACGATGCTTCTGGCTGGGGTTTTAACGTTGGTGCCGGCTTTCACTGGTAGCCGACTTTCAGCCTAGCGAGTCCTGAAGCGGTTCGAGCGTTATGGGCACCTGGCCGACAGGGCTAATAACCGTTAATGTCGTAATTACAGGCAGTTACCCAAAAGGTTCAGCTCCTGCGAGATTATGCCGACTAAAATACTGCAAGGAAGTTAAGGCATACAAGGAGTTGTAGATGAACATCGGTGACGTTCCATCCGCATCATGCTGCGGGGCATCAACAGCAGCAGCAGTCAAAGTGGCATCCAGCCAGGAAGATCAACACGAAGCAGTAGTCGGTACAATCCTACAAGGCATTGACGATGTGCCAGCTCCGAGAGTTGATGGAGTAGGCGGAAATCTCAACGTCGTCGCCTAACAGCTAAGACCAACCAGCGGCAAAACGCCGTGCGACCTCAACGTGCAGCTCGACAGCGGTCGGGATAATCTCGTCGTCAAAGTCGAACCGCGGCGTATGAACTGAGATAGGCTCTTGTCCCTGCGGAGTCATCCCAAGCCACCAAAACGCACCTGGAATATTCTGGCAGTAAAACGAAAAATCCTCAGCGCCCATCACAGGATCTTCGTTGTCCTGAAAACGGCCACTACCGACAGTGTCTTGCACGATGCCAGCGAGATAGTTGCTGGCTTTGATATCGTTAACTAAGACTGGATAGCCATCGAAAATTTCAGTTTCGGCTGAGGCTCCGAAAGCTTCGGCAGTTTTTGATGCGATAAGTGGAACTCGCTCAAACAACATTTTAAGCGTCTCCAGCTTAAGCGATCTGAACGTTCCCTTCATTACTACTTCGTCGGGAATAACGTTGTGAGCGGTGCCGGCGTTGACTTGAGCTACCGTGACGACTGAGCTGTCCAGCGGGTTAGTGCTGCGGGAGCAAATGGATTGCAGTGCGGTGATAATGTGCGCGCTGACAAGCACCGGGTCAATAGTTTGATGTGGGAAGGCCGCATGGCCGCCTTTGCCTTTGACGGTGATTGTGAATGCATTTGAGCTGGCCATCGCTGGGCCGCGTGCGAGCGCGACATTGCCACGGTCAGTTCCCGGCCAGCAGTGCAGGCCAAAAATTGCGCTGACATTTTCGAGTGCGCCTTCTTCACACATTAGCTTTCCGCCGCCGTGACCCTCTTCTGCAGGTTGGAACAAAAGTCTGACGGGGCCGGAAAGTTCGTCCTTAATTTCTGTGAGTACCATTGCAGCGCCGAGCAGGCATGCGGTGTGTCCGTCGTGGCCGCAGGCGTGCATGACTCCTGGGCGCTTCGAGGCGTATGGCTTTTTTGTCTCTTCGTAGATGGGCAGCGCGTCCATGTCGGCCCGCAGTCCCACGCAAGGTCCTGGTTTGTCGGCACCAAGAATCGCAACTACTCCGGTCTTGGCAACGCCGGGCTGAATGTCCCAGCCGCCAAGCTCCGATAAAACGGATACCACCTTTTTCGAGGTTTCGACTTCTTCAAATGCCAGTTCAGGGTGAGAGTGGATGTCGCGGCGAATTTCGATGATTCGCGGCAGGTGTTTTTCAATTAGTTTTTTTACGTTGCTCATTCTGTCAACTCGTTGTTGATGTCTTGTGCTGCTCTTACGGGATCTTCTGCCTGAGTAATTGGCCTGCCAACTACTAGCAGGTCTGCACCTGATGTGATTGCTGATTTTGGTGTCGCGATACGCCGCTGGTCGTCAGCAGTGGAGTAGCTCGCTGGTCTGATGCCGGGGACAACCTTATACAGCTGCCTAGTTGCAGTGGTCGTTTGCAGCATTTCAAGCTCAAGCGGAGAACAGACGATGCCGTGGGCGTTGCTCCTTGCTGCAAGCGCAGCGAGTGCCTCAACTGTTTCGCTAGGTGAGCGCTGATAGACTTCCTGAGTCGTGCTGTCGTCAAGCGATGTGAGGGCCGTAACGCAGAGAATTTTTGCTGAGCCAGAGGCCGAAACAGCAGCCTCTATCATGGAGCGGCCGCCGCTGGCGTGAATCGTCACGAGGTCTGCCCCGGCCGCGACTATTTCCTTTACCGCGTTGCTGACGGTGTTTGGGATATCGTGCAATTTCGGGTCGGCAAAGACCTTGCCGCGAGCGCGCAGCTTTTCAATTACTGAGACTCCGCTAGAAATGAGCAGACTGTTGACCTTAAAGCCCCAAACGGCACCCTTGAGGCGATCGGCCAGGTCGAGTGATTCCGCTTCGCTCATGCCATCCAGAGCGACGATAATTTTTGATTCCATGCTTAGTGATGCTCCGTTCCTACTGCTTCTGTCAGCGTTGAAAATCCATCGCGCTCCAGAAGACCAGCAAGTCCCGTTAAAATTTCCCGACAGAGGCGCGGCCCCTGATAAACCAGGCCAGTGTAAAGTTCGACGAGTGACGCGCCGGCGCGAATGAATTCGTAAGCGGACTCGGCGCTGTCTACTCCTCCGAGACCGATAATCGGTTTGCTGCCGCCGAGGAGTTTGTGAGCAAACCTTACTCGTTCGACTGCGCGCTGGTGAATTGGTTTTCCGCTCAGGCCGCCTTTGCCAATTTTTTCAATTGTGCCGCCGTTGGTCTGCAGGCCGCTGCGGTCGTTTGAGGTGTTGACCATTACGTAGCCGGAAATGTCGAAGCGTTCGCAGACTTCTATCGTTTTTTCCAGATTGAAGGGAGTCGAATCCGGGGAAAACTTTACTAGCAGTGGTTGATGCGGATTGTTCGCTTTTCTTTCGGCGGTTACGGCCTCAAGCAGCGGCGTTATGCCCTCGGGGTCTTCGAAGGTCTTTCCTTCTGCTGTATTGGGGCAGCTCACGTTTAAGACTACGAAGTCGCCGGAAGCGGCCATCTTTTTGTAACAATCGAGCATGTCTTGAATGCCCTTGTCGCCGAGAATTTGCGGGTCGTGAGTTTTGGCGATGTTGACTGCGACAATCATCGGTTTGCGATTGCTGGCAAGAGCTTTGCGGCGCAGCTTGGCAATGTTGTGTTTCGCGGCTTCAGGACCTTCATTGTTGAGGCCCATGCGATTGATTAAACCTTGGTCGGGTTCGAGTCTGAACAGGCGCGGTTTCTGGTTGCCGGTGCGCGGAAGATTTGTGACCGAACCGACTTCGATGAAGCCGAAGCCCAGTGCAGCCAGCAGACCGAGTGCGTGTCCGTTCTTATCGAAGCCTGCGGCGACTCCCACGGGGTTGGCGAACTCTAGGCCGAACAGTGTGGTGCTAAGTTTGGGAGTATCTATTTGGTAATTTGAGCGCAGCAGGCTAAGCACACCGGGCGCTGCCTGTGCGGAACGAGCCAGGGAAAACGTAACGTTGTGCGCTGTTTCTGGGTCTAGCTTAAAAAGAATCGGCCGAATCGCGTCGTACATGCTCACGGGCCCGTATTATAGCCTGCTAATTCTCTGCGGGAAAGCCTCTACTGTTGCCCCATTCAAACGGGGCGGCTGCCCAATGCTTCAAATCTTCCACGTTTTCGCTGCTTATCTTTCCGGATTTGTGAGCAATTTCGAGTAGACTCGGAAAATCAAGCAGCGGGAGTATGCTGCAGTTGTTTTTCTCAAACAGCTCCTGTGATGCCGTAAAACCGTAAGTAAAGATACAGAGGCAGTTCTCAACGACCGCGCCCTCAGTGCGCAGGGCCAGTGCCGCCTTAATTGAACTTCCCCCGGTAGAGACGACGTCTTCGATTAATAATGCTCGAGCGCCGCGAGTCAATTTGCCCTCGACCTGGTTTTGTTTGCCGTGGTCTTTAGGTTTAGGTCGGACGTAAATCAGCGGGCTTTCTTCCAGATCTGCGAGGCTTGTCGCGGGTGCGATGCCGGCGGTCGCGGTTCCGGCTATCACGTCGTACTTCAGATTATGTTCTCGAATAATTGACTGCATGCCTTCAGCAACAAGTCTGCGGTGTTTCGCCTCGCTTAGCAGCAGACGGTTGTCGTTGTAGATTGGCATATAGTAGCCCGATGCCCAGCGAAACGGTTCATCGGGTTGGAGTTGAATTGCTCCAATTTTTAAAGCGGCGGCTGCGATTTGTTCGGCAAACTTGTTCATTATTTTCCCCAGTGATTTCACCGCTTCCTACCACAATTAGCACGGCGGGCGCCACCCGATGCGAGGCGTCGTGCGCGGCGCAACAATTTGCGGCGAGCGGTCGAGCACTACAAGGAAAATGAGAGGATTCCGATGAAGATTAACGCCTCACCAAGTGCAAAACTGCCCCAAGCTGCGGATAAATCTACAGTGTCTGTCAGTAAGGGGAGTTCGCGTGCCGCATTGGACCAAGCCTGGACCGAGTTTCAGCGCGAATGGCTCTCCAGCACAAAACAAATGCACTCTCTGGTAAAAGCCGTACCACAGGGCTCGCGTCGCCTGGTGCAGCTGCAGCTCCTCAGCCAGCAGCTCCATCTGCGCTCACTCGTTGCAGCCAAAGCCGGAGAGGCCGTAAGCGGCTCAATCCGCCGGATTCAACAAATGGGCTCAAGCTGATGAACCCCCAATCTGCCGTAAAGCGCGCGCAGCGCGTTGTGCAATTCTCCACGTCTAAACACCGAAGACTCGAACACCTGAGAACCGCACTAAACCAACACGCCACCACCACCGCAAAATCCGCGTCCTTCCAGGCCCGAACACGCGATTTAGCACTTACCCGTGTTCGTGACCTAAGCAGCTCCACCAATATCTGCGGCCCTCAGCTATCAATGCTTAAGAACCTAAGCACCCTCTATCACCAACAGCTGCGCACCTGCAGCGCAAACTTAAAGCAGCTCCACTCCGAGTCCCGAGAACTGAACATCAAAAATGCCCAAGTCTCCCGAGCCCTTGCCGCCAGCAAAAAGCGCTGTGAGCATGCCGCGGTCCTTAAACGTTCAGCGGAGCAGCGACTGCGACTCGCCTTAGAAACCCTCGAAGAAATCCGAGAAGGATAACGCAATGGAACTCCTGCTTCAGCAGTTTCAGCAGCTGGGGGGCGAGGGGAGCAGCCCGCTGGCGATAGCAGCGGCATTCGTGGCGTTTTCGCTGCTGCCGTTATTGATGCTGAGCATGACTTCTTTCATCAAGCTCAGCGTAGTTTTTTCAATTTTTCGCAGCGCCCTCGGAGCGCAGCAAGTCCCTTCTGCTGCAATCTCTGCAGCACTAGCCTTCGTCTTAAGCGTGTATGTCATGGCTCCTGTCGGCGCAGACGCTCTGAAGCAAACCGAAGCCGCGCTAAAACAATATGAGTCCAAGCCGAAATCCGGCATCACTGGGGTCATAACCGCCGCTTTCGAGCCTTTCATGCAATTCATGCGCACTCATACCCACGCGCGCGAACGCTTCTTCTTTGCCTCGCGCGGCGCCGGTTCCGAGGACTCTGTTCGGAGCTGCGCCGCTTCCAGCAACGCCCAAGACAGCACCACCTGTCTCGAACAATTAGAATCAATTATCACTTTGATTCCAGCGTTTGTTGTGTCTCAGCTTAGCGAAGCCTTTGTGGTCGGAGTGCTAATATACCTGCCATTTCTGCTCGTTGACTTAGTCGTCGCTAATGTGCTCGTCGGTTTGGGGATGATGATGTTAAGCCCAATGATTGTTGCTTTGCCGATAAAGCTGGCTTTGTTCGTTGCATCGGACGGCTGGTTTCTCCTGACTAAAAGTTTGCTGCTAAGCTACTCGCCGGGAGGCTCGTAGATGGACGAAGTCCTTCCATACGCAGCACAGGCATTATGGGTCGGAGCGAAGATTTCCGCGCTTCCGCTCGCGGCAAGCATGTTGGTCGGATTGATAGTAAGTATCTTTCAAGCCGCGACTCAAATCCAGGAACAAACACTTAGCTTCGTCCCAAAGCTGCTGAGCGCTGTGCTGGTCTTCATAGCTGCCGGTGCTTGGATTTCAGATTGGGCAGTTAGCTACACAGCCGGCGTCCTGCACGCGGCAGCATTCATTGCGAACTAAGCAATGCCCGGCCTAGAGAAAATTCTTTTAAGCTGGCTGGCGTGGGCCCTGATGTACCTTGCGTGCCTCTGGATAGTTCCCTGTATCCGAATGTTCCTGCGCATCACTGGTATGACGATACTCGCCGCAGCACTCGGTCTGATGCATCTTGCGCAGGGAAATTTATTCAGTGCTGACACAATGCTCGAGCTCACGCTGGTGCTCGCGGTTCAAGCAGTCTGTGGATTGCTGATTGGAGCTCCGGTGGCCTTCGCGCTGGAGTCGCTTGCTGTGTGTGGACGCTTGCTTGACCTGGGCCGCGGCGAAAACATCGGCGGCCAGATGAACCCCGCACTCGGTTCACAGACTTCCGCCCAGGAGCAACTTTATCGCCTGCTGAGTGCATGTTTAATCTTCTCCGGCGGCGCGTATCAGGCACTGCTTAGTGCGGCCAGTGGACTTAAGTTGGGAGAACTTCCTGCTGAAGGACTCGACTGGTCTCACGCAGTAAAACTGCTCTCAACTTTGTATGAAGCGCTAATACTGGGGTTAGTGCTGGCTTGTCCGGTGTTACTTGCGTCATTAGTCTTCGATATTTGCGCCGGGCTGATCTCCAGGGTGCTCGGGCGCGTGAATATCGTGTTTGAATTCCTCCCGCTGAAGCTGGTGTTCGGACTGCTGATTAGCTCCCTTGTTATCTGGACCGCCTTCGAGCGCCCGCAGCTTTTTTTCGGCCCCAATGCAATTGCCTGGGCCGGGGAGGGCTAGGCAGTGTCTGGCCAGAAAAAATACGCCCCAACTCAGCGACGCCTCAAAAAGGCTAGAGAAGACGGGGACGTAGCAAAAAGCCGCGATCTGACCGCCGCCGCCTCACTTTTAGGAGCCCTTTCATGTATGGGCCTTGCCGGACTAGGCGGCCGAAATATTTTGTTATTTTCCGATGAAATTATTAGGTTAACTACAGACTTTGACTCAGAAAGCATGCTAGGATTAAGCGCGACCATACTGCGGATATTCTGCAGTACGGTACTGCCGATTCTCGGAGCTGCACTCGTTTGTGCTTTGATTGCAGAAGTTTATCAAGTCGGCTGGCTCGTTAGATTTAACTTATTAGCACCACGGTTTTCTCGTCTAAGTTTTACTAAGGGTTTTTGTAGATTGTTTGGATTTTCGTCCGGCAGTGCGCCCGCGTGTGCACGACTCCCGGTGGAAATCGCAAAGTTGGCTCTGTACGTTTTCGTAGGAGGAATCATCAGCGCTTTAGTTTCGATTGCTGTGTGCCGAGAGCTACTCGGCGGCGCCGTATGGCAGCCTGAAGTGATTCTTCAGTTTGGACATTATTCGCTGCTGGCGGCGGCCTTCGCTGCGGCGGCGGTGATACTGCTTCTCGGATTTGCTGATTACCTGATTCAGCAAAAACGCAGAACGGCGCGCCTGCGGATGGACGCCAATGAATTTAAACAGGAACTCAGAGAAAACGAAGGTGACGCTCAGCAGCGCGGAATGCGCAAGCAGCTCCACTTCGAAATTGCCGCGCAAAACCTCGTCCAAAAGGTGCGCAGCGCAAAGGTAGTAATTTTTGGAAACAGTCGAGGAGCGTAATTGGCTGAAGGCAACCGGCGAGAAGTTATGTTGAATGCCCCGAAATCAGTTCCTTCGCACCGCAGCGTCGTGACATCAATTGCGGACGCGGTACTGACCTCGCTCGACACGCGCGAAGTGCTGCTTACCGCGACGGAGCTCGTTGGTCAGGCTTTTCGCGTAAGCCGCTGCCTCGCCGCAACTTTCAGTCAAAAAGCGCCAACAGCCTGTGCACCTGTGGAATGGAGCATTGGTCTCCCCGAACCAGAACTAGACGCCTATTCTGTCTCACTGGCTTCATCCCTTCAGCATCTAGTCACTGCCGAACGGACTCCAGTGGTAGTTGACGATGTGCGGACTGACGAGCGATTTGTCTCGCTTCAGGAAGAACTCGAGAAGCTTGATGTTCATTCACTAGTAGCAGTCGCAACCCGATTCCGCGGAGTAGCAAACGGCTCGCTGCTGCTCTACCAATCCGGTCAACCGAGAAGGTGGAAGGACTGGGAGATTCAAGCGCTTGAAGAAATCGCTTACTTCGTCGGCGTATCGATTTGGCACACCTCTCGTGCCAACCCTGAGACGGCTCCGAGCGTTGAAGCAAAACCATTTTTAAATAACGCTGTTGCTGAAACAGTGTTCGATGAAAACGGCGTAATCAAATCAATTAGCCCCGGTATTGCAGCGATCACCGGATTTGCTCAGGA
>JAGRAN010000053.1:1211-5968 GCA_020434585.1 Bdellovibrionales bacterium | reverse complement strand
TGGAGCAGAATCAGCCGCCCAAACCAATTCGCTACCGCATCAAGCGCGCTGACGGCGAACTTTGCTGGGTAATGGATCAACTGAGCTCACGCCCTGCATCGCTGCCGGGTACTGTATCGACTCGCGGAGCATGGCTTGTCAGCTGCATGTTTGATACCAGCAGCTGGCAGCACGAAATCGAGGAAATTCGCTCATCCGAAGCGCGCTATCGCCGTTTGGTCGAAAACAGCGACGCAATTATTTTCCATACCGATCCTTCGCACTCGATAACCTTCATCAGCCGTCGTGCGATGGATTTCTTTGGAGTAGCGCCGGAGGATTTCATTGCGCGCCGCTCAATAAGCTGGCTTGAGTTGGTCCATCCTGATGACCGCGAGCGCGTTGAAAATCTGCTCGGCGAAATGCAGCTAGCCGGCTCGAGTTTTGACGAAGAGTTTCGAGTAATCAACCGCGTGACTGGCCAGGTGCGCTGGCTGCTGACCCGATTGATGCCGATTCGCGGATCGAAGGGCGAGATTGCCGGCTGGGATGGATTTGGCATCGATATCACCGGCCGCCGCGAAGCCCAGGACGCACTCGTCGTTCAGAGCAAGAAGGTCCGAGCTCTTTATACTGTTTCTTCAGCAATCCGCGGCTTCCTCGATCCGGTGCATATCGCGTCGCGCGGATTGCACGCCTTGTGCGACGCAACCGGTGCCGACGCCGGAGCTTGTTATCTGTTCTCGCCGCTAGGTTCAGACAAACTGAAGCTCGTTACTCATTACGGATTTAACGACGACGTCTCCGACCGCTTCAATGACATCACGAATCTGCCAAACCTTTCTTCCTACGTAGCAAAACATGGTCAACCGGTAGTCGTTCCCGATATTCGCAACGACCCGCGTGCCAGCGTTGTGCTTGCGCAGCAGGGGATTCGCTCCGCGGTACTTGTGCCGGTGACAGTTGAGGACGAAGTTCTGGGAACGCTCGCGTTGTTTAGCCGTTCGGTAGCGCGTTTTGACGGCGGCGATGTGATGCTAGTCAGCGCCGCATCAAACCAAATCGGCCTAGCCGCGCGCCAAGCCGACTTGTTCGCTGCGCATAAGCGCCAAGCACGAAACCTATCCGCACTCTACCGAGCGAGCCACGAACTATCCCGCAATCTTTCCCTCGACGACATTTTCCTACAAGCGTTTATGATTATTCGCGACGAGCTCGGACTGAAGCGTTTATGGCTCGGCCTGCTCAACGAACTAGGAACACGCCTCGTGGGCCAAGCCGCCTACGGACCGGGGCTCAAGCGCAAGCTAGTCGAAATCAACATGGATATCTCTGCTCCTGAGAATCCGATCGCCGCCGTGGTGCAAACCCAGTCCCCGAAAGTCATCGCCTCCGATCAAGTCATGCAGCTCGAAGGTTTGGGCCGAATTTTTAGTAAGCTAGATATCGACCAAGTTGTATTGGTTCCGCTGGTATCCGGCGGTCAAACTCTCGGAGTCCTCGCAGTTCAGCCTAATGAAGACGAGCGCGCCCTCAGTGAAGAAGATATCGCTCTGCTGCGAAGCTTAGCCTCAGAAATTGCATCAGTTCTTTTTGCGAAGCGCCTGGAAGAGCGAATCGTAGAAGGCGACAAAATGCGCACGGCTGGGCTTCTGGCTGCCGGCATCGCCCACAACTTCAACAACCTGCTCCAAGCGATCCTCGGCCAGGCTTCACTGCTTGAGATTCAAGGTCATTCACCTGAAAAGATTCAACGTGCTTCCCGATTGATTCACGACGCGGCAACCAAAGGTGCCGGACTCGTGCGTCAGTTGATGAGCTTTGCTCAGCTCGAGCAGCCGCGCCGCGAACCATGCGACTGCAATTATCTTGTTGAGACGGCCGTGCGCTCGGCCCAAGAAGTCTCTGGAAGCAAAGCAGAAGTGCGCATCTCCCTCGGCAAGGACGTCCCAAAAGCCTTTGTCGATCCAGGTCAGCTGCGCCAAGTGCTGTCTAATTTGCTGCTTAATGCTTTTGATGCCGTCAAAAACGACGCCTGCGTCGAAGTGGAAACCGAGCAAATCTACGTCGATGATCGCAGTCCGCTGTATGAAGTACCTTACGGTGAATACATCCGCATCAGTGTGCGCGATCACGGCCGCGGCATGGACGAGGACACCCGCAAGCGCTGCCTCGAACCATTCTTCACAACAAAAAATGTCGATCCCGTTTCAGGCATTGGCATGTCCGGCACAGGGCTAGGCATGGCAGCCGCGTATGCACTCACGCGTCGCAATGGCGGCAACATGGTAGTTGAAAGCCGTCCGGGGCAGGGCACAGTCGTTACGATGTACGTTCCGAGCGAAGCTCAGGCCAACCGCACCGAAGACAACAGTTTTTCTGAAGAAGTAGATGATGGATTTCGCGGCGCAGACCTGCGAGTTGTTCGCAGCGAAGCCGCAGCGGAAGAAATTGAGGACGAAGATAAATCCTCTCAAGCTGCTGAACCAATCTCACTTGCTGAGCATTTGAGGAGAAAACGTGGCAAAGGCACCGCGCGCGTCTTACCGGCAACGGAGCGCAAAAAAACCTGATCCGGAGCTCGCCGTGGCGGTTTCCTATGATGGCCTCACGGTTCCGAAGCTAAGCTGCGTCAGACTAGGCGCTGCAGCTTCGAATGTAGTTTCTGCTGCGAGGCGCTATGGCATCCCAATTAGGCGCGACACTCAGCTTGCCGAAAGGCTAGGCTCCCTCGAAGAAGACGAAGCAATTCCAGTAGAGTTATTTGAAGATGTAGCTGGTGTGCTGGCCGGGGTCCTCGACGAGGAGTTCTAGGTCTTCGTATACATTCCCATCGAAATACGCTGACCGCCTTCGCCGTTTGCTTCGGGCGATAAATCGAGATCATGCTTCGCTAAGTACTGCGCAACGCGCTGATGAAAGCGCGAGCATTGGCGAAACAGCCAGCGACGTACTTTCGGCACGTCCTCAACTGCAATGTTATCGAAGACAGCGCTTGCGTGATAGTTCGGCAGCTCTTCTTCGGTTGATTCGATGTTTTCGCTTACAGCATCAACCAGGTCTACGGCATCTCGAGACAACATATACCAGCCCTCTGCTGGGTCGCCGCGCGGCACGTATGCTTTTGCAAGAAGCTTTATTCCACTGCGGGTTTTCTCGACTGCACCGATTCGTTCAAGGTCAAACAGCACAGTGCCGGGATGAAGATCGGTACTAACAAGAGATACGAGATTGGAAAATTCGCTGTCATCTCCCAGGTAGCTCAGCACGCGGGGGCGGCTGGATTTTGTGGTAAAGCGCGGATCTGTACGCCACTGACCGATTACTCGAGTGGAAAATCTCGTCGCAGACTCGCGCACATCGTGTTCACGATGAATACGGGCGGCGTCTTTGCGGTGGACGCCGGTTACGACGCTGAGTCGGCTAAGATTTACCTTCTCGCCTTGGTGCTCCATGTCGGCTGCTGCTTCGTCGATTAAGGCGGCTTTGGCGGCCTCAAGCAGGTCGCGCAGACCGAGCTGATTTCTTAGGCAAAAGCGGGCTACCGGCCTCAACAGGAGGCGCAGAATGTAGGGTGGGGAAAGCTGCTCTTTCGCTGAACTCATCGAGTAACCTTAGACCTTCATTATACCGCGGATTGCGGGACGGCTGTATGGGAATTTTTCCCATCCGGACCTTCCGGCCGTATCCCACACGGCGGTCTTGCCGAGTCCACGCCAATTATAACCCCGCAAAATATCGAGTGTTTCACCCGTAAACTGGCACTTGCTAGCTCCCCGAGAGGGTGTTCTAATGGGCATCAGTTTTATGCGTGGAGTGGGGTTTAACGGCGCCGTAGGGGCGCTTCCGGAGATGTAAATGTCCTGTCCGATACGACTCGAAGCCCAAGTTGGCGAAGATTTGCACGAAGTGACGCGAGCCGACTCGGGGACCATCTCGATTGGCCGTGAGCCCGAAAACAGCGTTCAGGTTGATAGCGACGCGCTCTCGCGGCGTCACGGATACCTGTTCAATGCAGGCAGTCAGTGGATTTTTTGCGATCTCGACAGCACCAACGGCTCCTGGGTTAACAGCGTAAAAGTCGAACCGGGACAGCTCAGACTCCTGCGCAGCGGCGACGTGCTGCAGCTAGCAGATTTCGTGGTGCGCTATTTTGAAAATCTCGATGCTGGGTCTGGCACCTCAGTCAGGCTTAATCGTTCGCTGATAGTTTTCTTTAACAATCAGTTTCACCAGGAGATCGACCTCTCTGCCGAAGGCTCACGTTTAGTGATTGGCGGGCCGGAAGCTGATCTCGAAATTGACGGTGAATCCAGTGATAGACCGCAGCTCGTTGTGGCCGTGCACAGTGGTTTAATCGAAGTAACGGCTAGCAGGGGTGGTATTCCCGTATCAGTCAACGGTATGGCGATTGCCGGGGAAAGCGCTGTTGCTGACCGCGACGACATAGTGGTTGGCCCATACAGAATTATCGTCAACGATGAAGCGCGCGCGAGTGCTCACGTCCAGGCGCAGCAGGAGATGGCTGTAGAGTCCGCACCAGAACGCAGCGCGTCATTCATCGCGCGCGATATGCGGCCGTCCGAGGACGACTGGGATCGCCCGGCAAAACATGGCGGAAAGAACTTCGTCTTTGGTACGCCGCCGGTGGATGAAGACGTCACCGGAACCATTTCAGTGCGCAAAGAAGATTTCAGCTCCTACGCGGGGCTGCCGCATCGCTATTCGACGACGATGCAGCAAATCGATCAAGGCTCGGCTGTGGCCGATCGCCTGCT
>JAGRAN010000053.1:0-1126 GCA_020434585.1 Bdellovibrionales bacterium | reverse complement strand
TCTTAGACGCAAACGGAGCGATGTCCGTTGCCAGCGGCAGCTTAAGGTGCAGTGCTAGCACGTTGTCGTTTGGCTTTTTAAAGGAAACTGAAGCTCCGACTTCTTCTGCGAGCTTGAGGCAAATGGTTCCATTTTCGGACAAACTTTCGGGCGATACTGCGTGATTGGTTTCCTCTCTAAGTTTTACGCCGTGCTTGCGCGATACGTCGTGCAGAGAAACGGCCACACCAGTCGACTCGTTGTCAGAGACCGTCACCTTGTGCATGTTTGGCAGCAGGCGGCGCAGGATGTAATTGTCGAGCATGTCGGGAGAATCAATGGCGAGCGGCTTTCTTGTGGCGGCGATCAACACACCTACGCTGGTTGAATGCTCTCCGCTGGCGCGCTTTTCGCTTGTTTTAGTTTCCTCCATGCGCAGCCTGATTTCTCCGTTTAAGCCGATAAAATCGGCTCCCTCGAGGATCATATGTGCAATCAGCCGGGTGAAGCGCATCGCCGGTATCTGGAGCAGCACAGCGCTTTTCATTTCGATCACGATTTTCACACTGGGCGGGACAAGCGGGTCTGCGATATCTACCGCGCGAGAAATGTTTTGCTGCAAGTCCGCTACCGGGACGTCGTCATCTGCAATTAGACTGCGCAGAACGCTTTCGCCGCTTGCGTGAATTGAGTTGATATCTCGTCCGCTGACGCAGGATGCAAAAATCAACATTGGCCGAAGTCTGCGGCTTTGCTCGAGCATGTGAAAAAACGATTCGAGGTAGCTCGTGTCGCGAAATGACAAAAGATGAGCCCCTTGATGCTCTCCGATTTTCCAGTCAGCGCCGCTAACGGCTTTGGGGTGGGCGATTGCATCAAATACTCTTCCGGTCTCGCTCCGGAGCGTCACGCGTCTGACGAGTGGGGCCTTGGCGGTCGCTAGCAGGTTGGTGCTGCTGCGGCGAGCTGCGAGTTTCGTTACGTTAAGCAGTTCGTGGAACAAGTTTAAGTAATTCGCAGGCTCTGAGCGGTCGCGAATGCCGAGCAAAAGGGCTGCGCGCCGGCTCAGATAAATCGGCACGAAGTTGTTGGCAATCAACACGAAGGCGTGATCGAGCTGCTCGAGAGCCGTCAAGGCAGCCGATGG
>JAGRAN010000052.1:4010-4225 GCA_020434585.1 Bdellovibrionales bacterium | reverse complement strand
TGATCCTGCTCACCGACGGCTACCTCGCCAACGGCGCGGAGCCCTGGAAGATCCCCGACGTGAGCGAGCTGCCCAAGATCGAGGTGAGCTACCGCACGGATCCCGAGGGTTTCCACCCGTTCCTGCGGGACGAAAAGACGCTGGCGCGGCCCTGGGCCATCCCCGGCACGCCGGGCCTGCTCCACCGCATCGGCGGCCTCGAGAAGGACTACAAC
>JAGRAN010000052.1:0-3871 GCA_020434585.1 Bdellovibrionales bacterium | reverse complement strand
TGGTGCTGGGCTGGGGCTCCACCTATGGCGCCATCCGCGAGGCCGTGCAGCGCTCGCGGGATCGCGGCCTGTCCGTGTCCCACGCGCACCTCCACTACCTGAACCCCTTGCCCAAAAACCTCGGGGACGTGCTTTCGCGCTTCGAGCGCGTGCTCATCCCGGAGATGAACATGGGTCAGCTCGTCCACATCATCCGCGGTCAGTACCTGGTACCGGCGGAGAGTTATCCGAAGATCCAAGGGCAGCCGTTCAAGATCGACGAGATCGAGGACCGCATTCGCCAGACGATGGAGAGCTGAGCATGTCGAACGTGATTCAAACGGAAAAGCTCACCAAGAAGGACTTCGCCACGGACCAAGACGTCCGCTGGTGTCCGGGCTGCGGCGACTACTCGATCCTCGCGAACGTCCAGAAGGTGATGCCGGAGCTGGGCGTCGCCCGAGAAAACATCGTGTTCGTCAGCGGAATCGGCTGCTCCAGCCGCTTTCCCTACTACATGAACACCTACGGCTTTCACACGATACATGGTCGAGCTCCAGCACTAGCCACGGGAATCAAGACCGCCAATCCGGACTTGTCCGTTTGGATGGTAACCGGAGACGGCGACGCGCTGAGCATTGGTGGAAACCACATTATTCATGCTCTCCGCCGTAACCTCGACATAGTGGTGCTACTGTTCAACAACCGAATTTACGGCCTGACCAAAGGTCAGTACTCTCCGACTTCTGAAGTTGGAAAAGTCACTAAGTCAACTCCATTTGGTTCCGTTGACCAACCGATTAATCCGTTAACGCTGGCGCTTGGTGCGAACGCCTCGTTTGTCGCAAGGACACTCGATGTGGACGCAAAGCATTCACTGCAGATTTTCGAAGAAGCGAACAATCATCGCGGCACCTCGTTCATTGAGATCTACCAGAACTGCAATATTTTCAATGATGGAACCTTCGATTCAGTGCGCGATCGCGCCAGCCGAGTCGAACATCAACTTCTGGTAGAACACGGACAGCCGCTTATCTTCGGCAAGGATCGCGATCGCGGCATTTCCATTTCTGCCCACGGGCCTGAGGTAATTAGCTTCGCTGCCAACGACGAACAGGCTGCAATCGCGGCGGGTGTTACCGTTTTCGATCGCAGCAACCGACTCCACGCTCACGCTATTGCGGAAATCGACCGCAAGCCCGAATTCCCTGTTGCGATGGGTGTGTTTTACCAGCAAAAACGTGACACCTTTGACGCGGTAATGCAGGGACAGTTCCACGGATCTGACGAAGAAAAACCCTCAGAACCGCATGACATCGACGCGACTCTTAGCGATCTATTTCAGACTGGCGACACTTGGATGGTCGGTTAGGCAAAAAAAAAACGGAGCACTTAGGCTCCGTTTTCAAGGTACATCAACCGAACGATTAAAGCACTGCTTCCTTGCAAGCTTTGCTCGGAGTTAAGCGCACTCGCTTTTTGGCAGCGATGCGGATTGTTTCTCCGGTTGCGGGGTTACGGCCCATGCGAGCTTTCGAGCGGCGAACTTGCATTTTGCCGATGCCCGGAAGCGGCACTTTGTAGCCCTTCTTTAGTGCGTCCTGAATCATCTCAGAAAACGCAGTGTAAACGTCTTTTGCGGTTCGACGATTGTCGAGCTCGCAGCAATCTTTAATGCAGTCGAACAACTCCGTCTGGCTGAACTGAGTGCCGTTGGCGGGTTTGCCGACTCGCGCGCTTTTAATTGTAGTTGCTGAAGCAGCAATTTTCTTTTTGGCAGCCACGTATACTTCTCCTGAGAAAGACTTTTACCAAATGAACGACTTTGCCCAACTGGCTATAAGCCAGTTACAGCACGCCATTCTAGTGTACTGAGAGGCCTTTTCAAAGATAAATTTAAGCTTTCTTCTAGTTAGGCTGCCTCGACGAAGTGCTCGTGGAGGGTTCTAACTGCAAGCTCCGAGTACTTTTGCTTAATCGCAACACTAATCTTAATCTCGGAGGTCGTGATCAGGTCAATGTTGATACCTTCGCGGCCGAGGACGTCAAACATCCTTGCGGCGATCCCGGAGTGCACCCGCATCCCTTCGCCAACAACAGACAATTTGGCAATATTCTTATCGATTTCGATATTAACCCCAGGGAACTTCTCGTTGACGTAGCTTACTAGGTCAGCATAAGTCGAATCCGATTCTGCTTCTGGCAGAGTAAAGCTAATTGAGGCGTTCCCGGCAGAGCCCTGGTTCTGCACAATCATGTCCACAACTGCTCCGGACTCACCGATGTGTGAAAAAATATCGGCGGCAATACCAGCTTTATCAGGTAGGTTGCGCAAGGTTATTTTCGCCTGGTCCGGAAGGCATGTAATGCCTGATACGACGTTGTCTTCCATTCCTTCATACTCCTCGATTACTAATGTTCCCCGGCCCTCAGAAAAACTAGAGGCTACAATCACCGGTACTTTAAATTTTCTTGCCAAGTGGACACTGCGAGTCTGCAGTACTTTTGCACCAGCACTAGCCAGCTCCAACATTTCCTCGTACGAAACTACCTTCAGCAAACGTGCCTGCTTGCAGATATTCGGAGCGGCCGAATAAACGCCGTCTACATCTGTTAAAATATGGCACTCCTTTGCTCCGAGCGCAGCAGCCAGCGCGACGCCGGTTGTGTCCGAACCGCCTCGACCTAGGGTGACATAGCTTCCATCAGCATCTATGCCCTGGAAACCAGCAACGACTGGAGTGATACCTTTATCGAGCAGCGAGCGAATATTTCCACAGGGGATGTCACTGATAATTGCGTGTTGAGCACGCATTTCTGTCATCACCGGAACCTGTGAGCCAAGCAGGGACTTCGCCTTGAATCCTTCGCGTTCGAGGGCTATCGCAGTCAGGGCCGAGCTAACCTGTTCTCCCGAAGACACTAGCTGATGATATTCACGCAGAGCGTATTTCTCACCGCCGACCTTTCGGCCAAGCTCGATTAGACGGTTGGTTTCGCCTGCCATCGCGGATACGACAACGACAACATCCTCACCGGTTGCTTTCTTGTGCTTTGCCACACGCTTGGCGACCTCGCCGATCCGCTCAGAAGAGCCGACCGAAGTGCCGCCGAATTTCATCACCACCAAATCTGGCATGGCGTCCTCGTAGAACGATTTAATTCTTACCTGCAAGGAAGCGAAGAGCAGAGGCGACCTCTACCGGAAAGCGCTTAAAAACTACTTCCCGGCCAGTCTCCGAACCTTCCTGTAAAAAACGTATTTCTATCAGATAATCGAGAAATGGCTCAAGTGCCGACACTCGGTCAGGCCATTCTATCAGCACAGCGCAGTCGGACGAGCCGCGATATTCGAGTATTTCCTCGATCGCAGACTCAGGGGCAAGTCGGTATAAATCCCAGTGACTAATTGCCTTTAGCGCACCGTTAGTATCCCCGGTGTAAACGTGCTCAAGCACGTAGGACGGGCTTGATACCTGGGAGGAGGCGTTTAAGGCTGAGGCAAATCCACGAACGAATGCAGTTTTCCCCGCGCCAAGCTCACCCTGCAAACCGATGAATGTCCCAGGGCTTGCTAGTTCACAAAATGCTGCCGCCAGAGAGCAGGTCTCAGGCTCGTCTTTAACCCTCACTGATATTTCTGTTATGCCGCTAGGGGGCTTATTGTCCATGCTACTATGGAGCACAGGAATCTAATACCGGGCAAGCCTTCCCCGGAAAAATTCTATCCGGAGCATCGACGGTCAGCAGCGAGTTGATAACCTTAGGCACCCGCTCAATCAAACTAGATGCCACAACTCCGACGCTGCCGCCCTCCTCCGACATGGCAGACTCACCCGCTGCCCCATGGACATAGACTGCAGCACACGCGCCGTCACCGATCGGCATGCCG
>JAGRAN010000051.1:12884-36827 GCA_020434585.1 Bdellovibrionales bacterium | reverse complement strand
TCTACCCGGGTGCTGAAAACTGCGCTCGACGTATGGATTTGAATCGCTGCTACGGCGCGTCCGACGGTGAGTAAAGGGGTCCCTCATTGTTCCTAGGCGGTTCCGGCATCTTCTCTGGCATTTTTTCTGATTTAGGCTTTTCACCCGCCTTGGGTTTTTTTACCTCGGTCGGTTCGGCACTTGGTTTTGGTTCGGCTTTGACGACCCGTCGAGGGATACGTTTAACGATTGCCTGACACTGTTTGTGCAGCTCCTTTGCTTCCTCCAGTGCCTTTCTTGCCTCCGCTGCGAGCTTTGCTGTTTCGTCCGCCTCGCTTCGACACTGGGCTGCGTAGCCCTTCGTTTCGACGGCGGCGGCCCAGGACGACTCCAAAGTCGTCGAGTAAACTTCGGTAGGCTGAGCTGGGGGAAGCGCGGGTTTACCGCAGGCTGCGCACAACAGAAGGAGTAGGATAAAAATTCTCAATTCAATCACCAGAGCAGCAAATTGCAGCAATTTACTCCGAACAAGGCACAACCATGACCGGCATACTCGCTTCTCGCACAACGCGTTCGGCAACACTGCCGAGAACCAGATGCCGAAATCCGGTTCGCCCGTGAGTTGACATTATAATCAAATCAACTCCGTTATGCTTCGCAAATTCAACAACTTCTTGATGAACGGGACGACTGGCCACAATTACGTGACCCTCAACGTTGTATCCCGCAAACTTCTCTAGAGCTATTTTCTCTATCGACTTCTTCGCCTGAGTAGTCGCTTCTTCCTGCAGTCCTTTGGTATCGACATAAGACAGACCGAATTCAAACTGGACACTAATCGGTACCAGGTCTTCGATCACCGTTACTATACTGATTTTCGCCGAGTCCTTACCCACAAGCCCCACGTGCTTCAGGACTGTCGGAAAAGCAGATTCAGCTTCCTTCGAAAAATCTGTTGGAACCAAGATGTGCATTGTCTGGTCCTCCCAATTGAATACCCACGGCTGGACAGGCCCTTGCATACAATGCGCAGCCCTAGGTCGTCGCCAACCTTGTCTCGACAGATACCAAAACTACCGCTTTAATGACAGTTCAAGTGTTGCTTTCCATGAACTTTTTGCTACCGTCTGTCTGGTAGTTTAAAAAACTCACAGGATAGCGGTAAATTTGAGCACTTTGCTCTTCTATTAAGGGTTCAGCATATGAGCGATCGAGTAGTCGCCGGCACTAAGCCAACAGTCATCGAGCTTGAAGCGGGAGAGTATTGGTGGTGCCGCTGTGGCCGAAGCAAGAACCAGCCGTATTGTGACGGGTCACACAGCGGAACCGGAATTGAACCGCTTAAGTTTGAACTGTCCGAGAAAAAGCGGGTGGCGCTATGCACCTGCAAAGCAACGGACAAGGAACCTTTCTGTGACGGAACTCATAAAGGCCTATGTTAACTGTCGCGCACAGCCCGGACACGGACGACTTCTTTCTGTTTTGGGCAATCGTAGAAGGCCGCATTGACTGCGAGGGATTGGAGTTCGCGTTTCGACAGTACGATACCGCCACGCTCAATGAACTCGCCGTCGAAGGCAAATACGATATCGTGGCAGTATCAGCGGCTGCATACAGACAGTTGCAGGACACTTATTTGATTCTTCCTCATGGGGCTAGCGTGGGACGAAATTACGGACCTGTGGTTGTCTCCCAGCGTAAACTCTCAATCGACGACTTAAACGAAGCAACCGTCGCGATTCCCGGCGCCACCACCACATCAGCGGCGGTATTTAAGAAAATTGCTCCGCAGGCAAATTGTGTAGAAGTTCCAATCGAACCGTTTAAACTTGTATTCGATTACCTCAACCGAGGCGAAGTAGATGCAGCTCTGTTAATTCACGAAGGGCAAATCAGCTATCGCTCTCGAGATCTGCATAAGGTGGTCGATATCGGCAATTGGTGGCAGGAACGTTTTAGCCTCCCTCTCCCACTCGGCATCAACGTAATAAAACGCTCGATCGGAGACGAAACCATAGAAAGAGCCTCGCGAGTCCTTTCGCGATCGATTGCCTACGGCTTGGCTCATAGGGATGAAGTACTGGGCGAGCTGATACAACTTAATAATTCGCGCGAAGCCGATCTGACATCACAGTCCGGCGTTAAAGAGTACCTAGAGCGCTACGCAAACGCGGACACCGCCAGGATGGACGAAGATTGCATCGAAGCGCTGCGAATCCTGCTTGGCAGCGAAGTCGAGCTGGCGTTTGCTCCTTAAGCAGCAAGCACCAACAAAAAGAACGCAACGCTGACTATCCCGTTAAAAGTAAAGAAAGCCCGGTTCACACGGCTCAAATCATCGGCCGATACCAGACGGTGCTGCCCAAGCAAGACGGCTGTTATGCAGGCAAGCCCAACGTAGTAAGTTGTCCCCAATGAGGCTGCGAAACCAACTGAAAAGAACAATACGGTAGCAAGTAGGTGAAAAGCGATAGATAGACGCAGTGCTCCAGCCAAGCCGAAACGAGCCGGAATAGAATGCAGCCCCTGCCGGCTGTCAAAGTCCTGGTCTTGGCAGGAATACAATACGTCAAAACCAGCAACCCAGCACAGCACGGCCCCCATCAATAAAAGAGGCACCGCATCCACTCGCGGCACTAGAACCCACCAAGCTCCTCCGGGAGCCAGCGCCAACGCAAGACCAAGAAACAAATGAGACATCGAGGTAAAACGTTTCGTTAAGCTGTAGCCCAGCAGCACTCCAAGAACTATCGGAGATAAAACTAGGCAGTGTAGACCCAAAAACCCGGCGCTTATTACAAACACTGCACTGGAAAGTATCACCAATGCACGCACGCTCTTTGTCGTTAAGGTTCCTCGCGGGATATGCCGATCTGACGTGCGCGGATTCTTGGCATCAATGTCGGCATCTACTAAACGGTTAAACGCCATCGCTGCGGTACGCGCGCTGACTAAAGCAATCAGAACAAAAACCGCTTTTACCGCGGTAAGCTCCAACGCATCGGGCTGCCGCAGTGCAAGCACAAGCGACGCAAGTGCAAACGGAAGCGCAAACACAGAGTGCGGCAACACGACCAATTGTGAAAATTTGCGAAAATCTAAGGAATTGTTCTCATCAGCTTCCGCCGCCAACTGCTGGAAACTGCAATCACTCACGCACGTACAACTCCGAACCACTATCTTTAAATTCTTTTGATTTTTGCTCCATCCCGGCTTGCGCAGCGTCGTCCTCACCAAGTCCGTGCTTGGCAGCATAGTCACGAACATCCTGAGTTATCTTCATCGAGCAAAACTTCGGACCGCACATCGAACAAAAATGCGCTACCTTGGCACCATCGGCAGGCAAAGTCTGATCGTGATAGGCCCGGGCGGTATCTGGATCGAGCGATAAATTAAATTGATCTTCCCAGCGGAATTCGAATCTAGCTTCGCTTAATGCGTTGTCCCGTATCTGGGCGCCGGGATGTCCTTTCGCTAAGTCGGCTGCGTGGGCCGCAATCTTGTAGGCGATGACACCTTCCTTCACATCTTGTTTGTCAGGCAGGCCAAGATGCTCTTTCGGCGTTACATAACAAAGCATCGCACATCCGTACCAACCAATATTGGCAGCACCAATCGCAGAAGTAATATGGTCGTAGCCAGGTGCAATATCAGTAGTCAGCGGCCCGAGGGTATAAAACGGCGCCTCGCTGCACTCCTCAAGCTCCTTTTCCATGTTAATTTTAATCAGCTGCAGCGGCACGTGCCCCGGCCCCTCGATCATAACCTGCACATCGTGCTGCCAGGCAGTCTTGGTTAACTCCCCTAGCGTCCGCAGCTCAGCAAACTGGGCCTGATCGTTTGCATCTGCAATCGAACCTGGTCGCAATCCGTCACCTAGCGAAAATGCAACATCATAAGCCTTCATGATTTCGCAAATTTCTTCAAAATGCGTGTACAGAAAATTTTCCTTATGGTGGGCCAGGCACCATTTCGCGAGGATTGATCCGCCGCGGGATACGATTCCGGTCATGCGCTTTGCGGTCATTGGAACATAGCGCAGCAAAACCCCAGCATGAATAGTAAAGTAATCCACGCCTTGCTCTGCCTGCTCGATCAGCGTGTCGCGATACAATTCCCAAGTCAGTTCTTCAGGAACACCGCCAACTTTTTCCAGAGCTTGGTAAATCGGGACCGTGCCGATTGGAACTGGTGAGTTGCGCAGAATCCATTCCCGGGTTTCATGAATATTCTTCCCAGTAGAAAGATCCATAATCGTATCGGCACCCCAACGACAGGCCCAAACGGCTTTCTCGACTTCTTCCTCGATCGAACTGGTAATTGCAGAATTGCCGATGTTCGCATTGATCTTCACCAAGAAGTTTCGTCCGATAATCATCGGCTCGCTTTCGGGATGATTTATGTTGCTGGGGATTATTGCGCGACCTGCGGCAACCTCCTGCCGAACAAACTCGGGAGTAATCTCGTTTACCGGAATTGATGCTCCGAAGCTGTTCCCAGCATGCTGCGTGGCGTACTGAAGCTGCTCTTCACGCTGCTGCATCTCTCGTAAAGCGATGTACTCCATTTCAGGCGTGATGATTCCCTTTCTCGCGTAGTGCATTTGCGACACGTTGCTGCCGGATCGAGCACGGCGCGGCTTGGGAACCTCGGGAAATCTAATTTTCTCAAGTGAAACGTCGCTGAAGCGCTGCTTGGAAAACTCCGCACTTTGCGCAGGTAGAATTTCTACGTCGCCGCGCTCGTCGATCCAAGTTTCGCGCAGACGAGGCAATCCTTTGTACACGTCAATCTCTACTTTAGGATCAGTGTAAGGGCCGCTGGTGTCGTAAACATAAACAGGACCCGCTCCGTCTTTAGAAAGTTGGATCTCCCGCATCGCCACCCGAAGATCAGACCGGGAACCTTCGACGTAAGTTTTATTTGAAGCTGGAAAGGGTGTTCTCGAAATTATGTTCTTGTCGGGCGAGTGATCCGTCTGACGGCGAGAAGCCATATATCTTTTCTCCTAAGCGTCTCAGTCGAAGCGGCAACCGGGACGGAGTTTCTTAAGCGGTTAACGAAAACAGACAGCGAGGTGGGAGCAGAAAGCTATCAGCGGCCTGTTCCCTCCGGCGAGACTAATCGCATCAGGTTCTAAGGGTTTGATCTCAGCTTTCTGCTCGCTTCAGAGCAAAAAGCACCCCTAAGGCTTGCTGTCTTCGTATTTGAAAACGTAATGGATCACGGCAAGCAAGACAACTTGGAACCGTGAAATCGGGATAAATCCGACTTTCGCAAAAAATCTTAATCCTTTTGAGACGCTACATCATCTGAACCAATGCCTCCCGTACTGACGCAGTTGATGTGGTATTGCTGGGGTAAATTAGTGGCTAAAGTTGTAAGAGCTTGTGTTTGCAGATAAAATAGGCTACGACATTGATAAGCCTGTTGGAGTTTTATTTTCTCTAATTTAGTCGGGAAAACGCTTATGAGTAACTCAAAAGGTTGCCTAACCAAAGCCGACTTAGTCGATGCTGTTTATGACAATCTTCCTTTTGATAAGCAGAAGGCCACTCAGTTGGTCGAAGATTGGATCGAGCTAATTAAATCAGGCTTGGTGCGCGACAAGAAGGTTATGATCTCTGGATTTGGCGTGTTCGAAGTCAAAAGCAAAAACGCCCGCCCCGGAAGAAACCCACAAACCGGTGATAGAATCATTCTAGCACCTCGCAACGTGGTTAAGTTTAAGCCTAGTCAAATACTACGCAAAGATCTGAACGACGGCTTTGACGACGGCGAGCCTGACGAAGTCGAAGCTGCCGGCTAGCCTGATCCCGCCGCGTTTGGTAGTTTGCCGGTGTTGTAGTCGCTGCCCGTAGAGCGCGTGGTGATTTAAGTTTCTTCAAATGTCCTGGGGATCGCTTAACTAGTGGAAGAACAAGTCTCTAACTCCGAACCTCAAGCCGGACCACGGGAGCGCATTCTTGAAGCTTCGCTCAAGTTGTTCGTCGAGCAGGGCTACTTTAATACTAACGTCCCCGATATCAGCAAGCATTCTCGATGCAGCGTCGGCTCAATTTATCATCACTTTTTAAACAAAGAAGAAATCGCAGCTGACCTTTATAAGGCTGGAATTCAGCAGTTTCGAAACAGACTGACCCAAGCGATAAATTCTGACGACGACCTCGAAACAACCGTAAACGATCTCGTTGTATCGTTCTTAAGCTTCGCTGAAGAGAACAAGCTGCTCTCACGCTACATCTGGCTAGCGCGACACACAGAGTTTCTAAATCAAAAAGTTTCCCGACCTACCACAGTAGGCTTTGACCCCCTCGGCAGGAAACTCACCAAAATCATCAAAGGCGCAGTCCGCAAAGGCGAAATGCAGCGAAACGATGCCGAAGTAATTTGGAGCATCATGTTCGGTATTCCGCTGAGCTTTGTTCGCGACTGGCTGGATGGGTATACGAAAAAGAGCCCTACTGAAGTGGCCCCCGCCATTGCAAGCGCCTGTCTCGCAGCACTTCGCGGCGCAAAGTAATCACTCAAAAAAAAGCCCGGCTCGAGGCCGGGCTAGTATTAGAGCACAACATGCCTACGGCAGAGTTGGGCCACGTTGACCAATCGGCACATCGCCTGTCAGGCCCCACTGAAGCGTAACAACCGAGCTATAGCTGGTTGAAAGCAACATCCACCACTCTCCTGTAGACGGACGCCATATAGCGATTTCGTGCTCACCGTCTCCGTTATAGTCGAGCGAAATCGGAATATCGCCGGTAACTCCCCACTGCTTAGTGAAGGTAGTTAAACCCTGCGCTTCGGACTCGCGGAAGAACCAATGCAGTGCGCCGCCAATGTTGCGAACGACACCAAAGTCTACGTAGCTATCGCCGTCAAACTCTCCGCCAATTGGGGTATCACTGGCCGATCCGAACGCAAGGGTTGCCGGCTGGCTTTCCTTCGTCGACAGCAGAATATACCAAACGCCGTTTCGAAAGACGGTGAAGTCACACTGACCATCATTGTCGAAATCTCTCGGCACTAGCTTGTCGCCCGAGGTCCCCCACGATTGAATTATCGGCTCACCATCAAAGCTATTGCTGTCGTCACTCGGCCTGATGTACCAAGTCCCAGTGCTCGGACGGAAAATTCCTAAGTCACTTTTGCTGTTGCGGTTCCAGTCGCATGGCACAGGTGTGTCAGTCGGGAAGCCCCACTGAACTCCAATTGGGTTCTCCTGCGCAAAAGCCTGCTGATCGTCAGTCGGGCGAATCCACCAGAACCCGTTGCTGGGACGCCAAATGGCAATATCAGGATACAGATTGTCCGTGTACTGGCCAGGCACCGGAATATCACCTGCGATACCCCACTGAACCATAAGCAGCTGCTCGTCGCTCGACTTCCGAATATACCAATTGCCCTCTACGAGTCCCGGAATCGAGGGATGGTATTGACGATAAACCGTTAGATCATCCTTGTTGTCATCGCAGCTCCCGCCGGATTCTCCGACCATACAGCCGCTTCGATCAAAGTTTGCATCGTCTCCGTCAGCCAAAGCAGATATCGGGACTGATATAGTCATCGCGAAACACGCAAGGTACGCAAGCGCGCGCAAAGTTGTTCGGTTCATTGGTTACCCTCAGTTTTTGTTTTTACAAAATTGTTTCGGCCCAGGGACGAGCGAACCATAGTAGGAAGGTCACACGGCGCCTACGGCTTTTTCAAGCCCTAAACCCGCTTCCTATTATTCTACACTGCTTTGGTCAGACTCGTGAAGGTATGCTTCGACAAACTTTGCATTTGTCTTTACGGCCCAAATTTCCTGTGATTATTGAAGATTTCCGATCCGTATCCACAGTCAGGAAATTCCCTGACTGACGTGTCCTCAAACACTAATCTAACCGTACATGGCTTCATTTAACTTTTACGGAAAATGTCGACATACGAGCTAAGCGTGCCGCTCAGGGCTGGACTGAGAGAGGAGTTTACTCAGGGCTTCGAATGCGAGCATCGCGCATTTTACACGAACGGGAAACTTCTTCACTCCTTCAAGTGCAAGCAAATCGCCCAGTTCTTTGCAATCATTAAGCGGGATTTCGCCGTGAATCATCGCGCGAAAGGAGCTAATCGCAGTTTCTAACTCTTGGCGCGTCTTTCCTTCAGCAAGTTCCGCAAGCATCGAAGCAGACGCCTGAGAAATTGCGCAGCCCTCTCCGTCGAATCGTATTGCTTTGAGAACATCGCCATCAAACTCTGCGCTAAGCACCAGTTCGTCTCCGCAGAGGGGGTTGTGAACATTTGAGCAGAGCACGCTGCTGCCATCGAGGGCTCCTCGCCTCGCGGACTGTTTGGCATGTTGTAGGATCAGCTCTTGGTAAAGTTCGTCAAGCATTCGAGCTATTTCCCCGGCGCTACAAGTTCACGTTCAGCAAGTACTTTGCTGACACGACGCAGCCCAAGAGACTCCAGCTTGCCCGCAAGTTCTCTGCTGCAATCAGGGTGGCAGGCGATCTGCTCTAGCACCTCAGTCTGCAAATTCGTTTGCGAAGCGCTTTCGCAAAACTTCTCATATAACTCACACAGCTGCGGCAGTTCTATTCCGCTCTCAAGTCTGATAACAGCGCCACCAGTCATCAGTTTTTTACGATAAAGCTTCTTGAGAGCAGCCGGATCGGTTTCTTGATTTACGAATATCTTGTGAATCATCTCAGTGATACATCCGGTGCCCGGTTTGACTGAACTCTTTCAGCAGCATCCCTAGCTGCATTCCAACCTCCACATCTCCAGAAGCACTGATGCTTCCCTCAACAAGACACTGCGCGGGGAACGCCGCTCCGGAGCTAAGGTCTCTCAATACTCGCGGCGAAGCAGACACGGTAAACTGCGCTTCGCTATCGGGGCTAACTTGAAGGATGTCCCACCGCGATTCTGCACAGTCGAGCAGCCAAGCTTCGTTGTCCCCTCCTTCAACAATGAACTTGTAAGTCCCGGGATACTGGGCGGCCAGTTCAGGTCGAACTTCCAAAACCCGTCTCCAGGAATCAAATACATCTGCTGCTTGTGCTGGGTTGGTCATAGACGCGGACTATAACGCTCGTCCGGCGCTTTGAAAAGTGACCTGCGGCGAGGGGAATGGAATTACATCAATTCTTCACGAGGCGGAATGAATTCAAGCGACTGCAGCCTAGATACTTCTGTCTCAATATTATCGATATTCTCGACCACAAGCTGCTGTCTGAAGGAAATCGCCCTTCCGCGTTCTGCAATCAAATCAGCGGCATCCGCTTCTCCAACCGCTCGATAGGCCCGCTCCAGAACTTCTAAATATTTGGCATTCTCCCAAGCAGACAGCTTACATGCAGTCTGTGCAAGCTGAAGCGCCCAGCGCTTATCGCTCGGGCTGCCAATTGCAAGCAGGCTGGTTGCAAGAACTGAGTATGCAAGCGGCTGCCGAGGAGCAGCTTCGACAGCTCGCGCCGCCAAGCGTCTCGCCTGAGCGAAATTGCCGGTGCGCAACAGCCATGATGCACGAATCACGACTGCCTCAACTGAGCAACTCCCGCTGGCGATTACTCGTGCAAGCAGGCGCTCTCCAATAGATGGGGTTCCGTAGTTTAATTCAAAGCTGGCAATTGCAGTATTAATGTGGCCTACAATCGGATCGTCTAAGCTAGCTGCTGCTCTATGAGCAAGCAGGCCGTCGCGGAGTTCGAGAATTTCTTCGCTGGACTCTCCTGCCTCAATCAAAGCGAACATCAAGCACACGGCAATACGCGCGTGCTTCGGAAATCGCTTTCGTGCCTTCTGCAAAATAAAAACTGCTTCCGCTGCCCGACCAATCGTCATGAGGATTTCCGAACGCAGCAGATAGGACTCCGCAATGCTTGAGCCCTTGTCGGTCAAGATTGCAAGTTCGTCTGAAGCCTTGTGGTGCTCACCGAGACGATACAAACAATACGCGTAGTCGAATCTAGCTGACTCTGCAGCAACATGATTGGGATATTTTGACAGGCCGCGTTCGTAATTGGCAGCCGCCGTGCGAAAGTCTCCGTCACGAAAGGAACGTGCGGCGAAAATCCAAGACCATACCGGCAGTGTGCCCCAAGCACTCCACCAACGGCCCCACAGTGAAATCTTGCAAATTATTCTGAGATTCTGAGTAAGATTCGAAGTCACCCGAGTCATCCTCTTTTGACAAAACCAATGCAATTAACCAACCCGCATGTACCAGCACGCAATCTCTTATCAGGCTCTTGCCGGACTTTGCTTCAAAGAAAAATTTAAAAAATACGCTTTATTTGCTGGTTATAACTTACTGTATTGCTTGACTTTTTATAGAACTATTGCGCTTCGACCAGCACCCTCTAGCATCGATTCGATTGCACCTTCCCATTGACGAAATCACCTGCTCGGGCGAGATAAGTCCCGCCGCCTTCAAATAAGCACTTTTTCTGGGGTTTATTAGGTAGCATCATCTGTCTGGAACTATTTGAATCAGGACAAGACGCATGACAGAAGAAGTCGAGTCAGTATCTCGGCGGGCCCGCAGCGGCCTGATATGGCTCGGCTCGACTAACGCCGTCTGGCAGCTTTTTTCATGGGTCCTGACAGTTCTTACGGCCAGGCAGCTCGCACCAAGCGACTATGGGCTCGTCGCGATGATCGAATCAGTCGCGCCTTACCTAGCGCTGATTGCCGCCCTCAATCTGCACACCTGGATCATACAAACAGAAACGCTTGATGCCGACGACGAAAAAGCTGTTCTGACACTCACCACGATCTTCGGCGCAATTATCGCGAGTATTGCTTTCTTCTCGGCTCCATATGTCGCGCAATTTTATCAAACTCCCGAATTGGAAATGCCGTTTAGGATTCTCTCCATTTCGTTTTTGTTTAAAGGAATTTACACAGTCCCCGAGTCCTTACTTCGGCGCGACCTTCAGTTTAAACCCGTCGCCTTAATTAAGCTCTCGATTGGAATTTTGCGATCTGTTGTGCAGCTAGTCCTTGCCTATAAGGGATTCGGTTATTGGGCCTTAGTGATCGGAATGCTAATTCGAGAATTCGGCTGGCTAGTTTGTTTTTCGGCTATTCGGGGACTGCCTAAAGGATTTTGCTGGAAACCTGAACTCTTCAAGCGCGCACTTGCTTTCGGCCTCCCAGCTACCGGCGGACACATATTCTGGATTGTCTTTTCAACTGCTGATGAAGTTGTAATCGGTCGGCTATTTGGCGTCGAAACGCTTGGTCTTTATGCGCTTGCGTTTATGTTGATTGATATGCCGCTTGCCAAAATCAACGAAGTTGTTCGGCCGGTAATTATACCTTTCTTTAGCCGCATCAAGACCGACCGCAATGCACTGGAGCGAGGTTTCTTAAAAACTGTTCGCGGTGTTTGCGCGCTGGTTTTCCCAGCGCTGCTCGGTCTGGCGGTCGTAGCTCCGGATTTTGTTCCGCTGGTGCTTGGCGAAACCTGGGAGCCGATGGTGGTCGTACTTCAGGTACTGTGTGTCGTAGGTTTGTTTCGCGCATTCATTGACAACGCACCTCCGCTGCTGCTCGCATTAGGCCTGCCAAAGAAAGAATTGCAAATTCATTTCATCAGCGCCCTAATGTTTCCGCCGCTGTTCTATCTGTTGGGAAAAGTCTACGGGCTTTTCGGAGTACTCGGCGGTTGGTTAATTGGACTTCCAGTTCTGGCCGTTGTCGCTCTAACTATCGCCGGCAAAGAAATCGGGATGCGTCCGCTCGACTATATCTACAATCTGAAAATCCCAATCATCTGCTCTGGCGCAATGCTGACTACGACAATTGCAGCGGCCGCGCTGCTTCAAGATGCAGACCAAATCTATAGGTTTATAGCTATTATTTCAGTGGGCGCGCTGACTTACGGCTCCATGCTGTGGGGTCTGTATAAGCCGGAAGTGCTGGAAATGGTAAAAGGTAAGCCTGCTCCAAAAAAGTAGCCTCTCAAGGGCCTACCAAAACTCGCTATCTACTTGAAAAGATGCTGAGAAGCGTGTAGGTATACGCTTCCGAGTTTCACTTCGAATGGGAAATCGCAATATGTACGCGGTGATACAAACAGGCGGCAAACAATACCGGGTCGAGCAGGGTGCCGTAATAAACGTTGAATTGCTCCCCGGCGAGAAAGGAGATTCTGTCTCCATCGATCAGGTCTTACTAGTGTCGGACGACAAGGAAACGAAAGTTGGCCGTCCGACCGTTGCAGGCGCTTCAGTGCAGCTGGAAATTCTGGACCAGCTCAAAGGTCCGAAGGTGACGATCTTCAAAAAGATCCGTCGGCACGGCAAGCAGCTCAAAAAGGGTCACAGGCAGCAGTATACTTCGGTGCGTGTAGCATCAATCAACTGCTAGGCTAATTCGAACAGGAGAACCGCTTAAATGGCACATAAGAAAGCAGGTGGTTCCTCGCGTAACGGCAGGGATTCACCGGGTCAGCGTCGCGGAGTCAAAAGATTTGGTGGTCAGTTCGTGAAAGCGGGCAATATCCTCGTTCGCCAGCTTGGAACAAAGTTCCACCCGGGTAAAAACGTGGGCATGGGTCGAGACTACACCCTATTTGCTCTGATTGACGGCAATGTTTCGTTTGAGAAAGCCAGACGCGGCCGCCAATTCGTAAACGTTGAACCAGCAGAGCAGTAATCAGCTCGCTCCACCCAACTTGCAGATTCGTTGAATTGCACGCGGCCTGCCGCATCAAAATCTGTGCGCGTGAGTTATGAGGTTCATCGACGAAACCCGCGTAAGCGTGATTGCCGGCTCCGGTGGAAACGGGGCGATAAGCTGGCGCCGTGAAGCGCACGTTCCAATGGGCGGACCAGATGGAGGCGACGGAGGAAACGGCGGTGCAGTTGTCTTCGCTGCCGATACCGGACTCAACACTCTAATCGACTTCTCGTTTAACCCGCTAATTAAGGCTGAAAACGGCCTTCCCGGTGGACCCAACGGACAGACTGGTCGCTCGGGCAAAGATTCAGTTGTCGCCGTACCGGTCGGAACCCAAGTTTACTACAACGACGAACTAATCGCAGACATTGCACAGCCCGGCGCACGATGGATTGCGGCAAGAGGCGGTCACGGTGGAAAAGGCAACGCCTTTTTTAAGACTCCAACAAATCGCGCCCCGCGCTTTGCTCAGTCCGGGCAGGAAGGTGAAACTTTCGAGTTTCGCCTCGTGCTCAAGTCGGTTGCCGACGTCGGACTTGTCGGCTTCCCCAACGCAGGAAAATCAACTTACGTCTCGACAGTGTCTGCCGCAGAGCCAAAAGTTGCAGACTATCCTTTCACGACGATCAGACCTAGCTTGGGTGTTGTAGTATTAGACGACAATCGGCGCTTCGTCATTGCAGACATTCCCGGACTTATTCCTGGCGCCCATGAAGGCAAGGGACTTGGAATTCAGTTTTTAAAACATATCGAGCGAACAAAAACTTTAATGCAGCTTGTCGATGTTGCATCCAGCGAAGAAGTCCTACGCGCTGAGGCCAGCGGAGAGATCACAGACGACGTTCTGAAGGCCGCCGCACTTGAGCAGTTTGACGCGATCGATCACGAGCTGCGATCTTTCTCCGTAGAGCTCGCCGAACGCCCGCGACTCGTGGTCTTTTCAAAATGCGACCTAGAATTAAACCAACGGGCCCTCGACCTCTGCCAGGCAAACCTCGAGGGGCGCGGACATCAGGTCCTGGGCATCTCCAGCGTAACCGGCTCTGGCGTCAAACAGAGCTTAGAGGCCCTGTACAACCTAGTTCGCACGGGTGTTTAGATTTAATTGCCCGAGCCGGCCGGATTTGGTAAAATTGGATCATACGATATGAACTATTGTTTTCAAAACATTAGCGATTTTCTGAACAGCACAGGAGGGAATTAGAACTCGCCTTTATGCTGGTAGCGGAAAATAAACTCGTCCAGTCCGGGAGCCACTCGGTCGCCTTGAGAGCCATCCAGGCTGCTCTTGAACAAAAAGCCCACGACGTCATTGGTTTACACGTAGGTCCTCATACTTACGTTGCAGACTATTATGTAATTGCCAGCGGCACGTCAGATCGCCACGTCAGAGGTATTGCTGACCGCGTCCGCAAAGAACTGAAAGAGGTTGGCGAACAGCCGCTGTCAGTCGTCGGAATGGAAAACGGCGAGTGGGTATTATTAGACTATGGTGATGTAGTCGTTCATGTATTCTTCGAAGCAGCGCGGACTTTCTATAACTTGGATGAAATGTGGCAGCGCGCTAAGCCACTAAGTCTCCCATCCAACCTAGAATCCCAGGCCAAAAAGCTCCGCACAGGAATGTACTAAGCACACCAGCTTCCCTGGCAGGTTCACATCTCCCCTAACTCACTCGATGCAGGAAACTAATATTTATCCTCTTGGCCCCAGGAACCTGTACGTTTACATTGAGCATCAAACCAAGACAGCAACTTGTGAGGCTCATACATGAGACATTTTTTTTCTTGGTTTAACTCCATGGTTTTAAGGCGGCGAGCAGTCGCCAATGCGGCTCTGCTTGATGAAGTAGAGATCTTTAACGAGCAGGTTCCCTGGCTTTTGCTGAAAGAGCGCAGCGTTGTTCGAAAAGACGCGCCGCGTCGCAAGCGAGTTAGACTGTTTAAGCCAGAGGTCGACCTATCACGTTGGCCCGGTCATGGCGCACCCTTCCTAAAAGACGACAAGGCCGAATAGTTTCGGCACCTTTTCAGTCGCGATTTACATTTTCCCCTGTCGGCAGTATCTTAGTCGGTCTGTAGGGGCTTTCCCTGCTATACGTTCGCGCATGTTGCAGGGAAGGTGCTGCTGCACCTGAAAGGTTTTTTGGCTCACTTGCCATTCCCCCTAGAAAAACTGAGTGCACATTCAAGCGCAGCTTCGACCCGCGTTTGCCTGTGCACTTAGTCCTGACGAGAGCAATCTCGTCATAACCCGGAGCCCAGCTCCACTACACCTTCTGGGAGGCCCAGCAGTGAGCAAATTGAATGGCCCACGAGTCATCGACTTGGGGATCGTGGTGAGGATGATCAGGTTCTGCTTCGTGTACAGCCCTGATCCGGTGCATGTGCAGGGGTTCGTTGAGGCAATCCAGCTCGACTTCGAGGCTGGCTTTGGCTACGAGGGTCCTTCCCCGAGCCTGCTCGCGATCCTCGCCGAGGCCAGCACCCAGCAGAGACTTCTGCCCACCCGCAGTAGTCTGCCTTCACCGCTCGTCGAACCCGAGTTCGTCGGTTGCGTCGTCACCCACGACGGCACCGTGTGTGACATGGACCTCGAGTGAGGAGCAAGAGGGTTTGCAGAGTAGGCAAACCATCTTCTCCGCGGCGGGATGACAGGCTCAGTACTGTCATCCCGCCCACTCCGGTCCGAGTGATGCCAAACACAGCTATCTCGGTTGATCCGCAGCAGCACCACTCAATTTCGTTTACCAGCCTTGTCGGGTTAGAACTTATCTGGATCTTTACGGCTTCATCAGCTACGATCTTGCCAATCACATTAATACTGTAAGTAATTTGAGGCCGCACTATGAGCAAGGTGCTAGACGAAGCTGACGCACTGCAACGGCTTGGCGACGACAAAGAGTTGTACCTCGAACTGCTGCAAGTTTTTCAAGACGAATCAGACTCCATGTACGGTGCAGTTAAAGAAGCTGTCGCTTCCGGCAACCCGGACCAAATAGACAGAGCCGCCCATACGCTTAAAGGTGCCTGCTCCAACATCTCTGCAGTTGAAGCTCGGGAACTGGCCATGCAAATCGAACGTGCTGGAAAAAACAGTGACATGAGCAAAGCCGCTGAACTTCTCCCCCTCCTGGGAGCTGCGCTGGCCTCGGTCACTGCAGAATCACAGCGACTAATTCAAGCCGGCCTTTAATTCCCGATACTTGGTTAATCCGCAGCTCTGGTGTATCTTTCAGCCTCTAGTTAAATGGTGATTTTCACCTGAAACCGCCTTTATGGAGGATGAGATGGCGAAGCGGATTAGTATATTTCTGATAGCGCTCCTGCTGGTAGGCACGGTCAGCTATCTTTTCTACTTGAATCCGGATTCAATCGCCGTGCACTACTCAAGGGCCAATACTTGGGAAGCACCGCTCGCAGTTGTGATCATAACTGTGTTTTTTCTTGGGGCGGCTTTCGTCGGTTTGATCGGAGTTTATCTCAGCACCAAACGCAGCCTCCACGATTGGCTAGAGCGAAGGAAATACCGCCGCCAGCGCGCCCACGAGAAGCTGCTGTTAGAAGGCCGTTCCGATCTTGCGGTAAAGAACTTCGACTCCGCCCGCGAAAAGTTCCGCAAGGTCACCAACGAAGACGACAAAAACACTCTCGGCTGGCTGCTGCTGGCTGACGCGACGGAAGAGGCTCGCGGCGTAAACGAAGCATTAAAAATTCTCGATCGCGCCCGCAGAAGCAACGCTTCCAACTTGGAGCTGCTATTTAGAGCCGCCGATATCAACGAAAAGCTCGGCAATGTTACAGCAGCGTATGACAATTTAAATTTGGTGTTGCAAGTTCAGCCGGACAATATCCCCGCACTGCGAAAGCTAATTCAATTCTCAGAAAAACTCGGACGCTTTGATGAAGGTATAGAATTTTGCAACTCTCTGCTGCGCTTTCTTCCCCACGAAGAACGCGAGCAGTATCAAAGCAAACTAGCCGCGCTTGAAGTTGAAGCAGCCGGGAAAAAGCACGGGTCCGACCCCGCAGCATTACGCAAAGAACTTGATGGAGTCCTGCGGCGTCACAGAGATTTCGCTCCGGCGTTTGGGGAGCTAGCCAAACTAGAAAAGAAGGAAAACAACCTTTCTGCTGCAGCAAAATTGTGGGCGCGCGCTTTTCAGCACTCGAACAACACCGAGTTCCTTGATCAGCTCTCACTTATGTGGCTTGAAGTCGATAATCCCGATCAGGCGATCGCTAGCGTAAAGAACGCCGTTAACAGCCGAAAGGGCGGCTCGACTAGAGGCCGGCTATATTTAGCTCACCTTTACCTCAGTCTTGAAATGCTAGAAGAGGCAAATACTGAGCTGAATTCAATATCCGCGGGCGAAATGCTTCCTGAGCAGAAGTTGTTCAAGTCTTTTCTCAACGCCAAACTTAACAACCGTAAAGGCGAAGTTGAGAACGCCTACACTTTGCTAAGCGATTTAATTGAATCAAGCGGGCTGCTTCCTGACTACGTCGGCTGCATTGATCGCCGAGCCGTAAACGGCCAAAAGAAAATCATCTGGCGCGGTCGAAGAACGCCGAGACTGGAGGCGCCTCCACCACGCCTCTCGACTCCGTAGTTTCGCTGCAAACACTGGAACTTTGAATGGCAAGTGAAAGACGCCCAACGGCACTGTTCATCCTAGACGGGCTCGCCCACAATCCGAACCCCGAAAGCAACGCAGTATTCAGCGCACGGAAACCGACTCTCGATCGAATCTGGTCGAGCTGTCCCTATACGGAACTGATTACATTCGGCTCTCGCGTCGGCCTGCCGGAGGGGCAAATGGGCAACTCCGAAGTCGGTCATTTGAATATCGGAGGCGGCCGCATAGTCAAGCAAGAGCTGACTCTGATTAACGAGGCTGTCGAGAGCGGTTCTGTCCGCGGCAACCCCGAATTAAAGAAAGTTTGCCTCAGCTTAAACTCAAATCCTGACGCGGCGCTGCACGTCGTCGGCCTTGTCAGCCGCGGCGGAGTCCACAGCTCAAGTCAGCATATCCTCGCCTTAGTTGAAGCCTGTTTGGCAAACGGAGTGAAGCGCATTTTCCTCCACGCAATTTCTGACGGACGTGATCGACCACCGACCATAGGCCGAGAAGAGGTTCTCGAAACAGTCACCAGCCTCAACCATCTGGCCGAAAAATACGGAGCTTGTGTTTGCACGGCCTCACTCATCGGCCGCTACTGGGCGATGGACCGAGATAAGCGCTGGGACAGAACCAAGCGTGCTTACGACCTATTCACAGATCGAGTTGGTGTCTCCGCTCAGTCAGTAGAGGACGCGTTTGATCAAAGCTACAACGGCGGAACAACGGATGAATTTATTGAGCCGTTTGCCATTGACTGCCCGAACAGCTCCCGAACTCCCGCCGTCTTAAGCGGGGATGCAGTGTTGTTTGCTAATTTTCGAGCTGATCGGATGCGGCAAATCGTTAGATCTTTCTTTGATCAATCTTTTTGCGACTTCGAACGTGCCAAGATTCCCCAGTGCGCAGCAATTGCCGGCTTAACTGAGTATGAAGACGACTTTCCCATCGCGACTCTGTTTAGACCTCAGGAAATTAAGAATCATTTTGGTCAGGTGGTTGCGTCTGCCGGCTTGGCACAGCTGAGATTGGCAGAGACTGAGAAATACCCTCATGTAACTTATTTCTTTAACGGTGGCGACGAAACTCCCTGTGCCCGAGAGGAACGTATCCTCGTCCCGTCGCCCCGCGATGTACCGACGTACGACCTAAAGCCTCAGATGAGCGCTCTTGAGGTTACTGAAGAACTCCTCGCCGCAATCGATAAACAGACATTCGATGCTTTTGTAGTCAACTTCGCCAACTGCGATATGGTCGGCCACACCGGTAGCTTCGAAGCCGCTGTAAAAGCTGTAGAAACCGTCGATAGCTGCCTCGGCCGAATCCTTCAGGCGCTTGAAAAGCAAAACGGTGTTTCACTTGTTACCGCCGATCACGGCAATGCTGATCAAATGATTGACTACGATACCGGCGAACCGCATACCTACCATACTACGCATCCCGTTCCGTTTTCGCTTGTCGGCGCTGATTTCGCTGGCGTAAAATTGCGCATGGGGGGAGCACTATGCGATATCGCCCCGACGCTTTGTGAAGTAATGCAGCTTAAGCAACCTAGCGAGATGACCGGTCGAAGCCTGATTGAATAGTCCGTTTCTGCCGACGCTCACCCGACTGAAGGTTAAATGTTAGGAAAGCTTCTAGAATTTCTATACCCGTCCAGCTGCACCGTTTGCGGCAGTAAGCACAATTTGTCTTCAGACGGTTTGTTTTGCCTTAGCTGCTATCCTCGCAGAAGCGTAGCTGCCTCAGAATCTACGCCCTACGGTCTTCCTGAAATGATGAGCGGCTTTGCGAGAGGCTGCTCCCGCTGCGGAGAGCAAGTGACCGTCCATAATTCTTCGGCTGCAATTTGCGTTGCGTGCGCGGTCTGGCCGCTTCCGATAGGCCAGCTCCGATCACAGTTTTGTTACGAAGGCAGCATCGAAGCTGCAATTAAAGCTATGAAGTATAACGGTCAGCGTCGTCTGATCTCATTTTTCGCGGAACACCTGGCTGACGACCTAGCCCTTCCCGGCACAATGTTCGACGCAGGCGGCTCGCAGGTACAGTGCTGTGACTTTTGGGATCTGCTTGTCCCAGTTCCCTCAACCCTCGAGAGTTTGAAAAATCGAGGCTACGGCCATACAGCCTTTATCGCTAGAAAAACCGCCTATGCCTTGAATATCACTGCCGACGTAACTGTCCTAAGAAGCATAAGGTCGAGGAAGCGCCAGGTAGACTGCTCCCCGGAAGAACGCTTCCACAACGTAGCAGATTGCTTCGGCGCCAAGAGCAGCCGAATAAAGGGAAGGAGAATACTTTTGCTGGACGATGTTTTGACCACCGGTGCAACAATTACAAGCGCTGCCGCAGCACTGCTCGATGCCGGTGCACGCTCGGTAGATGCTATAACCATTGCCCGTTCACGCAAGTTTCGATCTCTCAGACTAATTCGCTCCGGCACCGCAGACTTCCAAACGGACAAGGCCATCGGCTGGGATGAATAGTAAACAAGCATTGCTTTTTTTGGTCACTATCCTATTGGGCACCGTGTCCTGCTCCGGCCCCGAGTCTCACGCATCGTCAAACGAAGTCGACCGCTTAAAATTCGAACTGGAAAAGGTCCGGAGCGAACAGAATGCGCTCAGAGCTGAAATCAGCAATATACGAGATATTCTGAGCCGACTGCCGAGCAAAGCCGCCCCGATCGTCGCCGCAAATTTCAAACCAGACGGCTCTGAGAAGAACGACCCCTTCAAGGGCAGCGCCGACGCAGAGATTCTCCTCATGGCGTTCAGCGACTATCAGTGCAAGCCATGCCGAGATTTTGTCGAACAAACGCTGCCCAAACTAATGGTCGACTTTATTGAACCGGGAAAAGTGAAATACGTTTTGCGCGACTATCCGCTTCCCAGCAACTCGCATGCACTCCGAGCTGCCGCCTTAGCCCACTGTGCTGGTGAACAAGGTCACTACTGGCAGATGCACGACGCACTCATCAAGAACTCGGAAGCGGTAGATAAAGGCAACTGGTCTTCTCTGTATCGAGCTGCTCCCGATCTAGATTCAGACAAACTCGAGCGCTGCAGTGCGAGTAGCCGCTACGAGGACGAAATAAACAAAGATATCCAGGCGGCAAAGGAGCTGGGAGCTAAGGGAGCCCCAGGCTTCTTTATCGGTAAGCGCCAGTCTGGCGGTAGTTTTCGCGGGGTCTTCGTCCGTGGAGCTCAGCCATTTGCAGTGTTTGCCTCTCAAATCGAGCACCTCCAGCAAAACGGCAACTCTAATCTTTAACACTTTACTTAAGTTTATATTTCGCAGCTGGCGGTCAGGCTAATTCGTGCTTAAACTACACCGACCCTTTGCGTGAGAGGGCGCGCCATTCTAGACTAGGCGCTGCAGTTGATCTTCCTAGAGCTTGTGCCCGAAATAAATGAGTAAACTACCATCCAATGTTGACCTAATTGATCCGCTTGGTGAAATTCGCGCACGCGCAAAGGAATTGTGGAAAGACGCGGGCAGCCCCGAAGGCACAGACTGGACAGAATTCTTTGAGGAAGCTGAACGACAGATGTGCGGTGGTTCGGGCGGCGGTGAAATTGAAAATTCATAAGTCGATGGATTGAGGAACATGAATAATAAATTTTTTTCAACTGCACTGTGTTTTCTTTTGCTTTTAGTTTGCGCCCCTCGCGCTGCTTCTTCTCAGACACTTCGAGATGACATGCAAAAGCTTTACGGAGTGGCCAGCGAACTTTTTGGGTACGCCTGGGACAAGAAAAAATTTGAAGATCCTCGTTCGAACGCTCGAATTATTGAACTTCTTAATACGTTGAGCACGGATTTCCACCAAGTGCGCACAGACGCTCCAATTACCATGTTTGAACCTGGGTTTGCCGAGGTGTTAAAAACCACCGAACAAACCCTCTCTGACATTGAGCGCAGGTTCCGTGAGGGCGATCGTGACTACGCCCGCTGGCAGCTTCGCGGCCTAACTGCAAACTGCATTGCGTGTCATTCGCGCATGGACGTTAAATCCGACTTTGCCGGAAAGATTTTGCTGCCTGATGATGATTCCTTCGAGTCGCGCTTTGCGTCGGCCGAGTTCTTGATGGCAACCCGTCAGTTCGACAAGGCTAGTGACGCCCTTTATCGCTTGGCATCCGGCTCCGGCAACAAATTTCCCGGTCAGCACGACGCTTTCCGTGCCCTCAAAATGTGGCTTGTGATTGAAGCTCGGGTCAAAAATCGGCCTTCCACATCAATTTCAAAGCTGAAAAGCCTATTGGAAAAGGAAAAGTTTTCGGAAGATCAGGAAGCAGCGATTCAGCAGTGGATCGAAGATTTGGGCTCACCTCAACCCAAGGAACCAAGTGTAAAATCTGCTCAGAAGCTGCTTGAACCAGTCATCGGCGCAACCGCCGTTCAGGATCACGAAGCACACCTCGTAACAACTTTGTGGGCAACCAGCGAGCTGCACGAACTGCTTGCCGGCAAGTTGTCACCAAATCATAGGAGAACAGCAACGTACCTGCTGGCCGTTGCTTACAACTGCGTCCCAATACTTTCATTCGAAGTCTATCGACCTCTCTATCTCGAGCGAACCATTCGTATGTTCCCGAATACTCCTGAAGCACAGAAAGCATTTGTCATGTACCAAGAGTACATAGAATTTATGAACTCTGGTAGCGGAGGGGTCCATCTCGAACGAGAAGATATGGAGCGCCTACGTGAGTTGAGACACTTAGCTTTCGGCAAGCCAGAGCTGGTAATTCCAGATACGTTTCGCTTTTAAACCTCAGGGAGGATTGCAGTGATCAGAAGCATCCTGGTTCCAATTGACGGCTCGCCAGCTTCGGACGCCGCACTTAGCATTAGCTGCAGCATATCCTGCTTAATTGATGCACGTGTGATTGGATTGTTCGTTCAGGACGCAGATCGATTTAAGCATGTCCCGCTTGCTTCTGCTCTGGCAGCAAGTATCGGTGCACAGCCAGCAATCGAGGCGCCGCTTCCTCCTGCAAAACTCCTGGAAGCAGAAGAAAACGTAGAAGCCGAATCACTCGATTTATTTCAGGAGTTTCAGTCTCACTGCGACCAAGCCAGAACTCGAAGTCGCTTCTTATGCCGCCGAGGTAACCCTGCAGAAGAAATCAGCGAGATGGGGCGCAGCGTTGACCTAATCGTAATAGGAAACTGCGGCAGACACATCGGAGTCGAGCACAAAGAAAGCGGCCTTACGACTAACGCAGTCCTCCACAACACCACGAGACCGGTGCTGGTAGTCCCAGAGGAACCTGCCGGTTTGTCGCGTCTAGTGGTTGCCTATGACGGGAGCAGCGCTTCAGAACGAGTACTTCGAGCGGCTGCGGAACTCGCTTCAGTGATGAGACTCGAAGAGGTTCATATCGTCACAGTCGGTGAAGATGTGGAAAAAGCTAGAGGCACTCAACGCAGCGCTGTCTTATACCTGTCTAACTACGAATTCCTTACGGTTCCCGCACTTTTTCGCGGCGACCCAAAACAAGTTATTCCAGACTACGCGGAAGAAGTTGATGCAAGTATTCTTGCCCTAGGGGCGTTCGGCTCAGGCAAAATCGCTGAGCGAATATTCGGCAGCACTACTTTAGTTGCACTTCAACAGCCGAATGTTGGGATACTTCTCAGCTCATAGAACCGTGAAGTCGCTAGCTGATAAACTCGGACTCTCTTGTCAATTCGGCTGCGGCTTCAAATCACCCAAAATCATCGAGACCCATATTTCTACTGTTGTGGTGGGCGACAGACTCGTTCTTAAGTTTAAGAAGCCGGTAGACTTTGGCTTCCTTAACCACACTAGCTTTTCCGCTAGGTGGAAGTCCGCTTGCGCTGAAGTACTGCTCAATTCGCGCTTAAGCCGTGACATTTACCTTGGAATTCTGCCGATCGGGAGTGAACGAAGCATAGAGTTTGACGAATCAATTATCGAGCAAAATCTTCTAACGACTTTCAATCCCCAAGAGCCTACAGAAGACTGTGCCGACGTGGCAGTGGTCATGCATCGAATTCCTGATGACGCAGGACTAGACAAGCTCATCGAATATGGCAACATTGAGATTGAACACCACATCGTGCCTGCCGCGAATAAAATTGCCAATTTTCACTTAACACAGATTAAGCGAGCAATTCGCGATTCTGATTCTCATAGCGCCCTCGTTCGCGCGTGTCGGGACAATTTCGCTATAGTTAATTCGCACGGTAAACTTCTGTGCGAAGCATCGCGCAGCAGCTCTTCACTAGTAGAGAGATTCACCAATTCGTTCCTATCTGAAAACAGCGCATTGTTCGACGCGAGAATAAACGGTCACCACGTGATTGATGGCCACGGTGATCTCAGGGCTGAGCATGTTTGCTTTATCAACGACGAGCCGCAAGTAATCGATTGCTTGGAGTTTAGCTCTGAATTGAGGACCGTTGATGTCCTAAACGACATCGCATTTCTCACTATGGATTTTGATATACGCGGACGAACCGATTTGAGCGCCGCGTTTATTGAGTCATATGCGCGATGCCTAAATGAAAGCTTCATTCCTGACCTGTTTTTCTTTTACGAAGCCTATCGTGCAATGGTTAGAGCCAAGGTCTCGCTGCTAACTGCGGACAGTTTACCGCAAGACGATGATAAACATTCTACCGCGGTTGCAGCCGCGGAA
>JAGRAN010000051.1:0-12779 GCA_020434585.1 Bdellovibrionales bacterium | reverse complement strand
ATATCAGCAAACAAACTCATGCTCGAGTTCTGCGCTCTGACGTATTGCGAAAAACAATTTACGGTACCGATGCGAAAGACAAGTCATTAGAATTTGGTCAGGACAAATATTCCAGCGAAGCTACGGACCACACCTATCGCGCGTTGGTTCAGTGCGCACAGAGCGAATTGATTCACAGTCGTTCAGTAATTGTAGATGCTTCGTTTACCGCTATTGATTATCGAGCAGTGTTCTTTGAGTTTGCGCGTAAAGCTAAACTCCCTGTAGCACTGATCTGGTGCGAACTTGACCGCAGCACTGCCCTTACGCGTTTAAAAGCCCGAACAGAATTAGGAACCGATGTGTCTGACGGTCGCGCCGAACTCTACGACAAGCAGCTCGATCACACCCAGCTTCCAACCCCTGACGAACGAATCCCTTTGCTTGAAATCGACACGAGCAGCTCTGTTTCTACTTTGGCAGAAAAGGCACTCGATTTTCTTTGCGCCTCGGTTAACCAGACAAGCTGAGGGAAGGGAGATCTTCATAAAAACCTTTTGGTTTCAGCTACTTCACTGTAACCGCCGGAGCTGGCATTAGCTATTTAGAACTAAAACCGCTATAATTCTGCGGCTGTTCTTTGTCGACAATTCTCTCCTGTCTGAGCCAGTACAGCTGCTGTCGGCGCGATGCGCCTAAAGCAGCTGCTGCAATCCAAGGTTTCGAAAGTTCACCGACATTGAGCCCCGTCGAGCGGCGCCTTTTCGCGCGCTGGACGGGGCTGTCTGCATCGTGTGGACGTAAGTTTTCTCCCCTAGCCAACTCAAAGTCTAACGGAGCATCAAGAGAATGCAAGCTGAGTTGTCTATTAGCGCTGATCTTCGAGAGCGCGTGGTCCGCACTTGGGCGGGACGCGAGATCGGAGGACAGCGGCCGACGAAATCCAGGGACGGAGACAAGGTCGTCTACCGCCTGGGTGAAGTCACTCTGACCTATACCCCATCGGACGGATCCGGAAACGTTCTGCTCGAAGGTCCAGCTTCGTCGCTGCCGACCTTCGCGGGAGCAACCCACCGCCTGGTGGATCTCGCGCGTGGGCGCAACTTCTCGTGCGTGGTGAATCTTCGGATTCCCTGCCCTTCGCTGTCGCAACACATGCCGGCGGACAAATTCACTCCTGCGGAGTGGGTCGAGTTCCGTCTGCTCTGGACGCGCAGCATCAAGGACCACGGCGTGCGTCGTGCCCAAGGAGCAATCGCCTACCCAGATGGCAGCGTACGCAGCCGTCACGGAAGGCCTGCTCCGCGCTTCAAACGCGCTGACATCATCGTGACGATCGACTCGGATTCCAACCTCTTGTCGATCGAGAACCATCGCTTCGCGTTTGCGCGAGATGTCGTGCGTCTGATGCAGCTGTTGGAGGGTCGGTTCTTTCACAAGCTGCGGTCCCTGCCCCCTGACCTGCGCTAACACGCACAGGAGGTAGGGACTCGGCTCGTAGGTGTGGAGTCTCGGCTCGGTTCTGCCGAGACTTCACACCAAGGTCCGCCACATTGCAGCAGCTGCCCAAATCTCAATGGCTAAATTACTACCAGCGGTGCTCGCCCTTCACGAAGGTGCGATGCAGCATTTGAGTTGTTAGGATCCCGGTCAAGGAGCTTGTCAGCAGTCCGTGACGGTGCGTGCCCGGCGCATGTACACCTGAATCAATTTCCTTAAGCGTGCTCCGAACAGCTTCTGGTTTGAAAACCCCTGCCTCTTTGACTGACTCGTCGCTGAGTAAGTCTTGCGCGAAGTCATCGCGCTTCTTCCAGACCCAGTCATTCGGTGCATTAAATCCAAACTTACGTCGCTCCAGAACGTGCTTAGGAATATAGTCTTTGAACGCACGGCGAATTATATACTTTTCCTTCAGGCCGAACATTTTGAGCATCGGCGGGACCGTGGTGGCGAAGTTGATAACTTGATTATCAAGAAACGGCAGCCGGGCTTCGACAGAGTTGGCCATGGAGTTTCGATCGCTTCGCAAAAGAATATAATTTGGCAGCCTGGTCTTCATTTCGAGATAGAGTGCTTTATTAAAATCCGCGATATTTTTGTACTTAGACTTAAGCGGCTGAGCGAGCTGGTGGTAAGCACCGCCTTCGCGCAAACTATCTTCAACCGGCTCGGCAAATAATGGACGATTAAAGTCTGCCAGCACTTTCCATACCGGATACCAAGGCGGGAATACGCCGAACATATCGGTTAGACGCTGAATCAATGCGTCGTCAGTGTAGATACCGTAAAGTATGTCTCGCAGATCTTGCGCACCCACATACTGCATTAAGAATCTGCGCAGCAGAGGCTTACGCATCGGGCGCAGAACAGGAATAGATAGCGTGCGCCTCGCTTGATTCAACGTGTAATAGTAATATCCACCAAACAGCTCGTCCGCTCCCTCTCCAACAAAAGCGACTTTAATCCCATTCTGACGAACAAATTCAGACAACTGAAACAGCGGCACATCGATTGGCGAATATTGCGGCTGCTCAATGTGGTACATCACTCGCTGAAATAGTGCAGTATCCGCGCCTGTCACGGTAAGCACCTTTGCGTCTAAATTGTGCAGTCGCGCCGTCTCTTCAAAAACTTCCGACTCGTCCAGCTCCGGATCTGCAAATTTAATCGAAAATGTTCGCAACAGCACGTCATCCTTCACGAGGCTGCGCAGCATTAGAGTAGTCGCTGTCGAATCCATCCCACCGCTTAAATACGACGAGACCGGGACCTCCCCGATACAATGAGAATGAACAGCTCGCCTAAACTTCTTGCGAAATACGTTCAGAAACAAATCAAAGCGCAAAGAACTGCCCTGTTTAGCGCTGGGAAATTCAACTGCCCAGTACTCTCGACGCTGAGTGTCTAGATCATCCAAACCGACGGTAAGCACGGACGCCTCAGGCAGGTGTTTAATATTGCTGAAACAGGTGCTCTCTCCGGGAACAAAGCCGAAGCTAAAAAAGTCGTAAATCGACTGCGGCTCGAGCGCTGCCGGAGCAAGACCTGTTGCCAATATTCCTTTGATCTCTGAACTTGCAACAAAGCTGTTTGCATCCCGGTAGACAAATAGGGGCTTCATGCCAACTCGATCGCGCGCAAACACCACCTGGCGGCGCTTTTGGTCGAGCAGGCAAAATGCAAACATCCCCTCAAGCTTGGAAACAAAATTTTGCGGATCATCTTCGTAGAGATGCAAAATAACTTCACAGTCACAGTCGGACATGAAGCGGTGTCCTGTGTCGCGCAGCTGCTTCTGAAGTTCGCGATAATTGTAAATTTCGCCGTTGCAGATCAAGGCGAGACTTTTGTCTTCGTTGAAAAATGGCTGCGCTCCGCCGGCGATGTCGACAATGCTCAGGCGAGTATGACCAAGAGCGCAGTTCTCCCAGACATATTCAGTTGCATCGTCGGGGCCGCGATGCGCCAAGGCAGCGTTGGCGCGAGCAATTGCTTCCCTGCCGCCTGAGCGACTGTTTTTCGTTATTACGCAGTTAATTCCGCACATAATTCAAGATTTCCGCCTCGCAGCATATGATACATGTGCCCGAACTTCCAAAGGAAAAAGGCATCACCCACGCTCAAATCGCCTTGTATACAATTTCAAGAATGAATTAATCTGTGTTACCCCTTACTGCATATTCTACACGCCAGTCGATCTTTGCCCATTTGTTTCGAGTCTGGCGCGCCGCGCTGCGCGCCGCTAGATGCGTGGCTGCAGTCGTGCGGAGATTATCTCTGCGCCAGGCTGCGGCCGGAACAATAATGGTTCACAACTGTTTATTTAGTTTTTCCGAATGACCTACGGATTTTTCGTCGGGTTGGTTCTGGCTCACCAAGTGCCCTAGAACCAACTCGACGATCATTAAGTTCATTTTGGACAATTTAGCGACTCTCTTCTCCCTCTCCTCCCTGCACCGTGCAATGCGGTGCTTGCCTGCGATGGCTTCCGGCTGTCGCAGGCAATTGATCGAAGGCGGACCTCTGTGTTCCAGGACCGAGCACAGAGAAAGGGGTACCGGTTCCATGACTGAATCGGTACTTCCTTTTTGATCCGTTCACGTCCCACTCTCCCTCCTAAGCTGCGGCGTGTCCATTGGGCCGCCGCAGCGATTGACTGTCCTCTCTCTTCCCCCCCCGTGATGGCACCAAGGGAAGTCGACTTGCGGCCGGTAAGTCGGGATGTCAAATCGCCGCTGGGCGAACATCTGAGTTCTACCATGGTTCCTCCAACCCCCCTCTTCCAGACCGGGGCACCATGCGAACTCCTTCCCTTCGGGTGTCGAGAAAGCAGAGAGCGAAGCAGACCCCTCGAACTGCCTGCCCGCTGTACAGTACAGGGAAGTCGGTTTGGCTTGCAGCTAAACCGGGATGTCTAATCGCCGATGGGCGAACGTCCGAGTTCCACGATCCCTCTCCCCTTGGCCCTGAAACAAGGTGGTATGTGTTGAACTCCTTCCCTCCGGGTGTTGAGCTGCGCTCAGGTTGATACGTCATTCAGCATCGTTCATGCATGTTCCGGCCGCACCCCAAATTACCTTTAGACTGATTCTGCTACTGTAAGTGCCCACCACGGGCCGTTTGAACTGCGCAGCACTGCGTTCCAAAACCAAGACGAGACATCTGTCCAGCCCTGTCCGTCGTCGTCTTCGATTCGTTCGCACACGCGTGAGGCGTCAGCCCCTCGGGCCGCAAGCACGCAGCCCCAGCGGTCACCTACGGCATCAATTGCAATCGGCAGTGGGGAAACTTTATAACCGGCTCCCTTGAGACAGTCGGCGGCCGGGTGAAGTTTGCGAGTCGGATGCTCCACCCAGCGAATGATTATTTCTCGACCCCCGTCGCTAAACCTTGCAATCTTTCCTGGAAAATCTTTGATGAACAGGCGTTCTCGCTCGCTTAACTCAAGCTGTGACAATAAACTTCCGCGAAAAGACTCTGGCCAGCCAGGAAATTTTGCATTACCCGTAACTTTTTCTGCGGAGCTAATTCCGCCGACAAACGGGGCCAATGCAGCTATCGCGTGCACACAAATCCACAACGTCAAAATTCGCAGTTTCATATTCGTGCATTCCTTAACATAGAATGTCCCTGCAAGATTGCACCCGCAACAAAAGCAAATACTGCTATCCCCGCTGCACTGTGAAACCACTGCGGCGCCTCAAATATTCCGGCTTCCGGAAAGAAGAGTATACTTGCCCGCACGACGTTCCCGATAAACACGCAGATCGCAGCAAAGACATAAGAGAGCCATGTCGAGCGCATACCTAAATCGTTCGCACAAGCGATCGTAAAGTTTAAGAACATCCCGGTCCAAAGCATCTTAATGCCGGAGCACGGCGCATCCACTGAGACAAGCTCACCCGCCCAGAGCAAGAGTGTTCCATCGGCGTCGACTGGATACCCCAGACCGGTCAACATTGTTGCTGACACGGCCGCGGTCAGTAGCCGAACTGGATATCCCAAGTAAAATTGAAGAGACGCTATTATTGGAAGTGACAACACCAACAACCCCAACACCCCTCCACGCACAGTGCGACCCTCAAAGAACCCACTGGCGCCAAACGCCAATGCAACTACAGCAATCACAGCGCGAAGCAGCATTGGCATTTGGCTGTATCCGACTGCATAGAGAAGTGCTGCGACTAGACTGAGCATTAAAGCTGACGCATTTATCTCTTCTCTTTGCTTAGCGTTAAAAATGAAGAATGCGGCTGTAAGCAGTGCCACTATTCCCCAAGGCTCGTCAGAACCATCGCTCATTCTCTGAACATACCAACTCCACACTGGCCAAAACGCAATCAGCTGAAAGGCCGCGAAACAGGTAACGGTCCATACTTTCTTGTTCATTGCAGAAGCTCCGTTCCAAAACATGTCCGGGGGCTATGCCCCCGGACAAAAACCAATCAGCAAGAGAAATTCTGACGTCTGGCTGCGACTAACAGAAGCATAACTCCAACAAGTGCAAGCAGTGCGTAGGTTTCAGGTTCAGGCACAGTGGGAATCCCACCGACCGCCAAGTTCGTCGCTCCTTTAGGGAGCGGCAGTGGCTGTTTGACAGTGTTCTGCTTTCCCGCGGGGTTGCGCACCTCTTCGTCAACAGCGACAAATGACGTGTATTCCGTCAGTAAGTTGTACTGGAGACCCAATGCCGTAATCTCCTCCACTCGCTTGTCATCCGCGCGCAGCTTATTATATTCCCCAAGAGTCTTAACTCGATGTCTTGCCCACAGGTACTTCAGCGCTTCAAAATCCGCACTGATGTCAGCCTTAGAAATATCAATCGAATCGTTGTAAGGCTGAGCACCTTGAAAGCCTTCGACAATCACGCTCCCTGCGGGCTTTCCGTTATACTTGCCGAACATGACGATTGGTCGTTCAGCAAGCAGATCTGGCACTGACGGCGGTTCTACGTCGTAAACTTCGATGCCAGCGAAGGTTACATCGATATCGGTTAGCACAGGCTGCGTAATCAGTGCGCGAAGCCTTGCCGCGGCCGCCGGAGCCTCCGCCGGTTTGGTCACAACAAACGGCTCTCCGTAACCAACGTGTGCCATCCCTTCAATTAAGTGTCTGTTCACACTAGACCCAATCCCAAATGCGAATAGGTTAGCGTTGTTTAAGTTGTTTCTAATTAAGTCAAAAGTCTCCGGCTCGACGTTCACATAGCCATCGGTAGCAACTACGATGCTGCGAGACACGCCTTCTTCCTGTGGCAGAGCCAACGCACGTTGTAAAGCTGGGAGCAGCTCTGTCCCACCTCCTCCGTTCTGGCTGTTAATAAACTGTAGTGCTTTGTTAATATTTTCGGTTGTTGCTGGCACAGAGTTCGTCGATAGGAGCGCCGAGCGTCCAGCAAACAACATCACATTAAACGTGTCGACTTCGCGTAGACTCCCTATTAGATCCTTCATCAGACGTTTCGAAATGTTTAACGGAAAGCCGTTCATTGAACCCGAGACGTCAACGATGAAGACGTAGTCTCTCGGAGCAATTTGCTTTTCCGCAACTCGCTCCGGCGGCTGCATCATCAGCAAAAAGAAGTTTTCGTCCTTGCCTTCGTAGAGCATCAAGCCCGATTCGATCGCTCCGCCTTCAAGCCGGTAGCGCAGTATGAAATCGCGATTACCGCTGTTTTTCTCGTTTGCCTTTAGCGAAACCTGAGCTTGCGACTTATCTAAATATGATATTCCGATATCATGTGAGCTTGATGCTAAATCCTGCAAAGGAATGCCTGTTGCCAAACCTAGTGTTAGATCAAAAGTCGAAGTAGGAGCTTCGCCCTCCATCAAGTAAGGATTAGACACCCACTTATCTGACTCTGGAGCAGTGCTGGCAGGCTGATTGGAGTAGCGTGGGCCGACCACAGTTGGGTAAACGAATTCATAAGTCCCATCAGTAGGTATAAGCAGCTCCGTGTACGAAAGCTCAACTTTGATTTCGTCGCCAGGCATGATGTTGGCGACGCTCATTTTAAAAACGTTCGGCCGATGTTGTTCCAGCAGGGACGCACTCTTCCCTTCCTTTTTGGCTTGCTCATACGTCTGCTTCGCTGCGTGCTTCTCCTTGATTTTCGCAATTCGCACTCGCTCGCCGATGGTCATCTTCATCCCATAAACCGCGGCGCGCGTAGAACCGGGGAATATATAGATCGCTTCAAGCGGTGATGTGCCGGTGTTTTTATACGTTTGCGTAACGCGCACGTCAGCAATAACGCCGACAATGTCTACGTCCACGTCAGTGCTTTTTAGCGGCAATAACTCCTGACCCTCGTCGCACGAGTGATTAACGAAAAAATACGGAGATAGTGTTTGGTCATCGGAATGTTCTTCAAACGAAGCCATTGAGCTTGCAGGCGCCAACAGCAGCAACACAAGCATCACAGGTCGTAAAAATCGCGTAGTCCACATTACTTCAGTCCTCCTTTGGGGCGTGGCATGAATCTAAGTTAATTTCAGTCTAGCGCCGAGAAGTGAAGCTTCAGGAAACTGGGGGTGAATTGTTTGTGAACTTTATGTGAAGTCGCAAAAATGCGGGAACTTAAGCAGCAAATTCGACAATTACGCGAGCTCCGCGTCCACTGCAGTTTGATACCTTTACCGCACCGCGATGTAGTTCCGCGATTTCTTTTACCACGCTGAGACCAAGTCCGGAGCTCTTTTTACCCCCCTCGGGCCGGCGCAGTGAATAGAAGCGGTCAAATACCCGCTCTAGCGCATATTCCGGAAAGCCAGTTCCGCTGTCGACAACTTCGAACTGGACTACGCCGTCCCCATGCTTTGTCTCAACGTTTATAGTACCGCCTTCAGGCGTAAAATCGATACTGTTGGAAAGGACATTACTTATCGCCTGCTCGACTAAAAAGGAGTCGCCGAAAAACTCTAAACTATCTAGCAAGCTCTCCTTAAGGGATAATCGCTTTGCCTCCAATGCAGGCCTGAAACGGTCAAGGACCCCTCTAACAATCTTGCTAAGCTCAATCCGCGCGCCGTCCTGCAGAACTTTCATATTCTCCAACGAACTAAGCAGCAGCAGCTTCTCTACAATGGTTTGAATTCTTCCAGCTTCATTTTCAATGTTGTCGATAAACCGCTGTCGCCTTTCAGGCTCCATTTTCTCGCGTAGTAGTTCGGCCGCTCCCTTGATTGCCGAAACTGGACTCTTAATCTCGTGGGTCAGCGCCTGAACATACCCTTCAACATACTGCTTGCCTTCGAGCGCATCTCGTGTTTCCTCAAATGCACGACCCAAATCACGAACTTCACTGCCGCCCAACTCCGGAAGCTGGACCCGCATACCATCGCGAACTTGCTGGGTGTACTCCATCAGGCGCTGAATCGGAGCCGTCACCATCTGAGAAAGGAATAGTGCGACGAGAATTACAAGACAAGCTGTAATTGTCCCACCGATAGCAATTCGACTCTTGCTGTTCTCGGTAAATGTGTTCGTATTGTAGGTCGGTTTCCCGACAGTTAGTACCCCGATTGTTTTATTGTCATGAACGATTGGAGCGCCAACATACATCACACTAAAATTAGGCTCTCCTGGGATATCTCGCGAGGTTCTTGCACCGTAGTCGCCCTCAAGAGTACGCTTCACGTCGCGCCACTCCGAGTAATCTTTTCCGACATCTCGCCCATCATCGGAATCAAAGATCACGGTCCCCGTCTCATCCGTAATGTAAACTCGGTAGTCTACTTCCGTTTTGGTGAAGTCATAGATCTGGGCGCTAAATTTTTGGGAGTAAACTTCATCAAAGATTGAGCGAAATAGCGCGGTATCAATTTCGCCGTTTTGCCCTAAAGTCCGACCCGCGACTGCTGCAAGTACTCGCGAAGTATCAACCAAAGGATCTTCGGTCGATTTCCGATATTGCGGCTCGAGGTCGCTGATTATCCAGTCGATAAGATAGTAGAAACCTACTCCCACCACGAGTAGCAGACCAATGATTATTCGCGTGCGAATTTTCACTCGTCTTCCTTGAGCGAATACCCAATGCCGCGATGAGTAATGATCGGATCCGTCTGGGGGGTTATCTTTTTAAGCTTATGTCGGATGGTCTTAATGTGGGTATCAACAGTGCGTTCCAGACTCATGTCAGGTTCTTCCCATGCCAGCTGCATCAGGTGCTCGCGGCTATAGACCCGACCGGGACTCTTCACCAGGATTCTCAGCAGGCGGAATTCGTAACGCGTTAGGTCGAGCTTCTCACCTTGATAAGTAATTAAATAGGACTGCTCATTGATGGTAAACTGGGAGTGCTCGGCCTCTACTGATTCCTGTTCGCGCTTTAAACTCCGCCGGAGCACAGCCCTTATTCTCGCCACAAGCTCCCTTGGGCTAAACGGCTTCACTACGTAATCATCTGCTCCTAGCTCGAGCCCGACTACCCGGTCTATTTCCTCCGCTCTTGCCGTCAGAAAAATTATCGGAACTTCCGAGAAGCTGCGAATCTCTCTGGCAACGTCAAATCCACTTGCATCCGGCAGACCTACATCGAGAACCACCAGCGATGTTTCATTTTCACGCAGATGCTCCAGGCCAGCCGCGGCGGTATTGCACCAATGTGCACCGAAGCCCTCAGTGGATAAGGCGTAGGTAATATTATCGGCAATCGAGGGTTCGTCTTCGATTATAAGTATTTGTTCCGCCACGAGGATTTCCCGAGCTGCTAGCCTCAAAATTCAGCCTAATCACCCAGATTTTCTGAAGCAAGACCTTTATTCGGGCTGATTAGAGGATAACTGAGGGGATAATCATGACACGTTTAAACAGATTACGACAGGATGAGCGAGGCAGGTTTCCATACGAGATCCTGATTCTCATAGTTTTCGGCATTGGCATGCTGCATGGCCTGATTTCGGCCAGCAATGACTTGGGCGGGAAGGTCGGCCATCAAACCGGCGATAGCTTCGACCCGATTGAGAATGCCAAGAATTTTGCCTGGTCGCTCTTTAAAGCTAACTAGTCAGAGCTAAAACACACCTCAAACACCATAGAATGTGAAGGAACCGACAAATCACGAACCGTTGAGCGCGCGTGAAAACCTTCATGAAAACCATTTGGCAAAGCTGAAGATAAAAAGACCTAGAGTGATGCGACACGATTTGTAAACCGCATCGCATCACCCCGGTCCTCTTGCTGCTGTTACTGTTTGCGTTGCCATTTGTAGGTGGGCCTCCCTTGTCTGACGTCAGACGAGACTAGCTTACGCAGCCAAACGTGCAAGAACGTCGCGCAGCTTGGCCGCCTCAGAGACAGCCTTCCACACTTCGTCCAGATCAGGGAACTCGCTGCTGGTGGCAACGTCCTTCAGCGGAGTGTTCCTGACATGCACAAGGTAGTAAGCGATGGCCCAACCGGTCGCACGCAGCCGCATCTCATCAGAGGTGATGCCGCGAGCAGCCGCTTCGAGTTCCTCGTTCGTCATCATGCCAACCTGCTCCAGAAGCTGGAACAGATCCGCGTTGAAGCCGTCCTCGGACTCGAGCATGTGAGCCATGCCTTCCTCGAACCAGCGCGGGGGCTGGACACCGAGGTCACGCAGTCGGGCGTGAAGCAGCTCATGGGCAAAGGTATCGATCACGCGAGCCGCCGGAAGCGACACGGCAACCTTGATCTGCCCATCGTCCATCCAACACAGACCCAGGATCATGAGACCCTCAGGAAGACCGTCGGCCGTGATCGAACCCGGCACGAAGATCTCCACACGCCGATCGAACTTGCCAAGCAGCGCCTCAACGCGCTTGAACGAGTCGTCGATGTGCTTGAGGATCACCTCCAGGGGCACCCGCCGGGTAAACCAGGCCGGATACGTGAGGGTGAACTTCTCGTCCTCGATGACAATCATTCGGTCATCGAGCGGGTCAGACGTGCCGTCCTCCTGCTTCGGAGCAGGGGGAACGACGAAGTAGTACTGCCCGTGGGCAGACTCGTCGGGAGACCCGTGAGTGTGCTGACAAACTCCGACTCGCGGAGAAGTCACACAACCCACCAACAGCAAGCAAACAAACAGTGCAGCAGCAGCACTAAGGATAGAGAGGCGAAACATCCGCCACCTCCTTTGGAAAGGAACCGTGCCAACTCACCGCTCTCCCACCGTGGGAAAGGGCTATTGGCGGAGACTTGTCTGCAGAGGATCTGCAAACAGACAGAGAACTCTTTGAACTCCATCCTGAAACAAAGCGCTCGGCTTTGCTCCAGGATGGAGTTCAATCGACAAGTCTGAAAAGTTCAGCGCTGCCGCTAAAAATTAAAATCCCTTGATTTGTCGGATCCCTTATCTGGACGCACGAATATTGCTGCGCCTCATGCGCTCAGATAAAGACTCGTAGGAAAATTCAAAACACGAAGCACTCGCAGCTTAGCTGCAGAGCGAATATAGAAATGTGTTTGAGGTGTGCTCTACTCGAAGAAAACCTGACAAAGACCTATCCCCTAAAAACCGTCTAGGACGGAGCGTTCCAAAATAGATTTGCTTGGAACATTGGTTAAGAAGCTGGCAGACGCACTGGGGGTTCAACTAAAATGAACTTTCTTTTTAAAAATTTTTCGCAGGCAACAATGGGGCAGTTTTTTTATGCGCAAACACGTAGCGCCACGCACCTCGTCAACAACTGCAAGACACAGGAACGACTTCACCTTCTAGCTGACGATTTTATTGATAAAAATTAGCCCTTTAGCGAATTGATGCGCGAGCCTTAAAAGGCTATTTAAGTGCTTGGTCTAAACATAACGATTAATAAGAAACAGACGGGTTTTATTAGTCCTAACTTGCAGGTCTTAGTGAGCGAGAAGCTTAAAGCAATTGTTGTGGATGACGACGAGTCATTCGCCAAGCTTGTTTCAATTCGATTGAAAAGTTGGAATGAGTCTATTGATATCGACACAGCGTCCGATGTCGCGAGCGCTCGCAAACTTTTAGAAAACGCTTCTACAAACTACCGCCTCGCAATCTTAGACAATCATCTTCCCGACGGCAGCGGCTTTGAGTTAATGGATCACAGCGGACTTGAAAACGCAGCCGTTCTCTCAGTCAGCTCCGACGACGCTCCTGAGCTTCCCGCGCAAAACGTCCGCGCCGGGGCACATCACTTCCTCGAAAAGCGCAACATTTCAGCTCCGCTGTTTATTCCGTTAGTCGAGGCAATCCTTGAGCGAAAAAAGCTCGAGGAGCAGATAAAGGATTCGGCCGTTAAAGCCGCGAGGCTCGACACGATCAAAACTCTGGTCGCCACCCTGCGCCACGAAATCAACAACCC
>JAGRAN010000050.1 GCA_020434585.1 Bdellovibrionales bacterium | reverse complement strand
GCAAAAAACGGAAACAGCATCGCCAATCCGTAGAGCAGCACGCCTTGAATATACGGAATTGTCATGGCGAGTGAATAAACTCTGGCGCGCTCAGTCATTGCCATCTGATGCTGGCGCATACGCTGCCCCACCTCTTGGCGCTGATTAGCATCCATCTTCGAATTGAAGTTGAACGCCTTGCCCGAGATACCAGCGTGCTGGCCAAAAGTAGTCATCATGTCGCTGCGCCGGTCCGAAGTCATGATTTTTCTAAGCAGATAGCCTGCCATAATCGTCGGTATCACCGACTCATCCGGCTGAACAGTTTGGAACGGCTTACCTTCTTCGTCTCGTGCACAACCATCTGGGTCATCATCCGGGTTTGAAGACGGCTGACACACGTGCAGCTTAGTTGCTATTTCTTGCAGGATTTCCGAGTACGTATCGTTAGTAGTATCGTCCTGCAGGTGCTTATCCATCGAACGAGCCAGCGCGTTTGCAGCTTCTTCTTTCAAACCGTGGTGCATCCAGCACCAAAGTTGGCTGCAACTCACACCCTCGTCATCAAGCCTGCTACTGTTGCGAATTGTGGCGTAGCGGTAGCCGGTTGCATCCCTTAAACATTCGCTGCCACGGTGCCTCGTATAGGCATCCAACTCACCATCGGATTTTGATGCGAACGAGTCCAACAGTTCTTTTGCGTAAGCAAGAGATCCGCTGGTTGTGTAGAGCGGTTTATTCTTAGTATCAAGCCGGTGAACGGAGTTCGTTCCGTTAAGGCGATCATTTGCTGCATCCCACTCAGGAGTAAACTTATACGACGAATCTCGCTCGCCAAGTGCGAGCATGCGCGCATCCTGCAGTTCCTGAGAACAAACGGCCGTAGACCATTTAACCAAACCCCACAGACCCGGATCCGTTGGCTCAGCGGCAAACAAATCGTCCATGATATGCTGGCGCGTCATGAACTTCATTTGACGCTTGGTTTGATCGTCGGTAACAACCTTGATTGTTTCTTGAATTATGCTTGAGACCAGACGGTTATACTGATGAAACAGCCAGGAGACATTCGATTCGCCTTGACTCGGCGCGGTGTAACCTAACACTTCTTCAACAGCACCGTTGTTATTTTGGTACGCTCCAAATTGCCAGTCGACACCAGAAGCAAGAGTTCGGTTATCGATGGTCCAGTAGAAAAGATGCGGTGCAACCAGCAGCCATAAGCCGAGGCGATAGCCGCCAGTAAATACAACACTGAAAATCCCTACCACAGCGCAAACGATGTAAATCAACGAAGCCAGGTTGCCTAGCATGTCATGCATTTGCGAAAGAATTACCTCCTGGGCCTTGTAGCCGGAGGTTTCCATCGCAGCTGCCATAACTGTTCCGGTAGAAGCAGGCAGGTCTGCAACAATTTGAGCGGATGCCTCTGGAGCAAACAACACGCACAGAACCAACGCTGTAAGCGCCGTCTGAATTGCTCTCAATGTTGCTCTCAAAACCTTCATAAACCCTTTAGCTTGCCCTGCAGGCCCTAATCTCTTTGCGACTAATCGTAATCGCTATCCAGAGTATACAAATCTATATCACCATAAGTTCGATTGTATGTCGTATGATTGAAGTGGCCTGGGTCAATTGTTTGGAAACTTCCGATTCCGAGCTTGTCAAAAATCATATTCGCCCCATCCTCAATTGCATCGCCAACGGCATGGGTAAGTTCTGGCGCAAATCTGTCAGCCAGCCCCCAGGCAGCAGGAGCAGCATTAATCAGCAGATCACGTTTGGAATAGCCGTTCCTTTCGGCCATCATATTGCTGCCACCTGAGGCTCCACCGCCCATCAGCCCTGTTAGTGCCTCAACTGCGTTACCAGAGATATTCTGGAAAGCGCTCAGCCGCGCCGAATAGAGACTTATTCTTTCGTTAATTGCGGAGTTACCTGGCCTGTCTGAGCTGTTGACCTCAAATCCACCAGCGCCGTCCATCGCAGCAGCCGCAGCGTCTTGCATCATTTGGTACGAGCCGTAGCGTCCGAAGGTACCATCAAATGCCGCAGCGTTCTTCGAAGCAAAGGATACTTCCTTGTCGAGCATGCTGGCAAAAGCACGAGGTATCTCAGCTGCACCGTCAGTAAGCGCTCCAACAAGGTTTTTAGCATTTCCGGCGCGTTTGCGCTCAGATAGGAACTGTTGCTGCGAAATAGGCGGTTTGCCCAGCTTCCGATTCTTTTCATTTAAGCGACTCCACATACCGCGCTCTTCTTTGCTTAAGCCGGTATCGCGACTGCCATTGGTAAGGCCCGCAAGGCCTTTCGATGCGCCTTGAGCAATAGCCCATCCAGCCGCGGTCATCCCGCGGCCTTGCCCCACCATCGCACCGAAGTTGCCCGATTTACTCAGCTGCGCCATACCGCGAGTTTCGTTCTGTTGCTGAACCCGTTGGTTCATTCGCTGAATACCGTAGGCACCTTCAGCTTTATCACCGGCATCAGATGTTTGCGATCTAGGTCCGTCAACAAATGATGCAAGCACACTGGCTCGGCTCTTAAGCGTTGCATAACCGGTAATCGCTGGAACCGCCATCAGACACATGCTGACAAACATATAGTAGCCGTGAACGTTATAGCTTGGGTCGATCTTAAACGCTTCAGTCAAGACCTCCTCGACCTGGACTGATGCCGACCCTAGATCTACACCGATATCTCGCTTTGGAAACATGTTCCACAGGATGTCGTCGAGCACCATTACCATTGCAAAGCCAAGGTCCCAGCTCTTAACCCAAAGCCATGCCATGGGAACAGCAAGGATTGCTCCAGCCCTGCCTGGAATCAGAACGCACAAGCACATGAATGGATAGGCGACGGAAATCATATACAGGATTACACCCTGATAGTAAGGAAGCTGCATCGCCCAGGTGAAAATCTTCTGGCGCAAACCACGAGTCTGGTACGCTTGATGTTCGTCAAACGCCGCATCCATTTGACCGGAGATTTGCCCCATCCTCGCATAGGGTACCCACTTAACGTTGTTCGTTTTCTCTCCGTTCTCGCCAAGCTCATATGCCTTTACGAGCACATGTCCTAATCCGATTGGGTCATCTTCCCCGCTGGCTCTGAATTCAATATTTACGGGATCTTTCAAGTAGTGCTTCCTAGCACCTTCAGTGACGTCCCCGTACTCATCACCAAGAACTATAGTTCCGTCGTCAACTGTCTTCATCATTCCCAGCGACGGTACGCGGTTCTTAACCATTTGGTTAACTCTGTCGCCCATGCGCTCGGTTATCGAATTACGAATCAAGAATATAGCAGCAGAGTTTACCAGGTCGCAGTTCCCAAGCGGTGGAGCTGCTTGATCTGGATGAACCTTTTTCCACAACTCTCGGCAAAGGATCTGACCTTCATTGTCAGTAGAGCCGTCTGGTTCTATCTTGCCAAGCAGCTGAGTGCTGAACCAGTCAGCTTGCTTCATAATAGCCTGCTTGGTGACATTCCACATTTGCTCGCAGCTCATGTAAATCGCATTAGTGCAGCTAAGCTGCGGTGGATCCGATGGTGCGCACACTCTTCTTCCACTGTATCCATAGTTCGGTGGTCCCGCCGAGCTATCAAGGAACTGCTGCACATATCCTGGCTCCTCTTGGACTTCTCTAAAAAACTGCAGCGTACTCGGATTAGCCTCGACAAATTGAGTTTTATAAAAATCATACTTGGCGCAGTAATCTTGTCTCAGCTTGAGATACCCCTCAAGCGATTTGGTTAGCCTGGCGACTTCCGCGGCATTACCGACTGCCTGAGCTGCTTCTAAGTACTTTTCCTGCTCGCCGACATAATAATCCGGAGAGCTGGGGTCATCCACATCACAAACATGGTGAGTAGATTTCAGTGCGTTAGTGCCGTTGGTGCCAAAGTTGATGTCATCATCGCTTCCAATTTGCATCCGGCTGAGCGCTTTATTCGACAGCGCGAGTGAATAATTCATCATCTGGCCGCAGTTTTCGGACAGCAAATTGTCTTCAATTATTGACAACAGCTGCGGCTGGTCGACTTTTGCACCAATTAGGCTTTCAAAGGCGCGGTTTCGCGCAACAAACATCAACTGATTGTCTTTTTTCTGATGCAGTACGACTTTAGTAAGCTCCGCCACTATTTCATTAATGGTCTCCGTGACGAGACTGAAGACGTAAGAGACTCGCATTGTTCCAGAAGGAGGCTTAAACGCGGAAAGCGGTGTTGTCCCGCTGAAGACAGGTTCCGTGGAGTGCTGAGTCCCGTCAGCCAGCTCCCACACAACCCCCTGACTGTCGGTACTCACCCCGACAAGAAACCAAAAGACTGTCGGTCCGATCAGCATATAGCGGACCATGCGGAAGCTGTTAAACAGCACGAACGAAACGATGCCGCCCATGGCTGCCAGAATATAAAGAAATGCGCCAGCTTGGTGAAAGAAGCTGTTGAAATCCTGCAGGATGTGATGCTGCGTAACCTGACCTGCTGTTTCAAGAACAGCTGCGATCATGGTTCCCGCCGATGTTACGTCCGCTGGCATTCCCTATTTCCTAAAACCGCACAAAAATCTTTCCAAACCATATGCTGCGCGGACACTATTGCATCCGCGCAGTCGTTATACTTAACAAGTCGTTCCAGTGCAGATATCGGTAAAGTCACCGAATCGCGCTGTTCCGGCAATCGCCTCAGACATGTTCTGCGAAGCAACGTTTGCTGCGATTGCAGCAGCCATATCTGCCTGCTTGCGTCTATCACGAGAGATTGTAGCTTCAGTAACCGCCTGCACCGCGGCTCTGTCGGAAGCAGTGTCAGCTTTGGCCATTTGGATAAACCGATCAACTCGGTCAATCATCGTCCAAAACATTCTGCGATCATTCGGCGTCATTCGCAGGTTCAGCACGTCATGGTTGGCCAACAGCGCCTTGGTCCGGTAGTGAAGCTTCTCAAATGCGGACACAGCAGAAGAGTCGGTAAAGTTAAGGATCCAGCGAGAAAGCTTGCCTTCCGGTTCCTCGTTACATCCAAGCGGTTCTTCTGTTCCGTCTTGGAGCATTAGAGCCGCCTTTTTAATAGCCGGCGTCATTAAAGTTCCCGCAGAAGCTTCGACCCAAACTCGATGCTCTTCAGGGCTCATTGAATCCCAAGGAGCATCCTTCATACGCAGCACATGTTTAACTGCCGCCTTGATTCCAAAACTTGTCTGCTGACCGGTAAACGGGCAAATCAGCGTGCCTCCACTTGAGCCTTTGTTTGGCGGTTGACACGGCTGTCCCGAACTAGCACCTCCAAAAGTAGGTGCAGTACAACTTGTTGTACATGAGCAACCGTCGCGAATGGCGTGAATCTTGTCCGCAATTCCAAACTTAGGCCACACGAAGTGGTAACCGTTCTTGTCAACAATAACATCTCCGTACATTTCTTTGATAAATGTAGCGAAGTTCAGCACCTCCTGCAGTCCTTGCCCAGCTTGCAGTGCCTTCACTCCGTGGAAGTATCTGTCAACCAAACTCCACTTGTCAGGCGGAACCGAACCAGTGATGCCATCGACTCCGGCAGATATAGTGGCATGATCTGGGTGCTGCACACAGCATACACAAAATCCATAGCGCAGCGTTGCGTCTGTCGGCATAATGCCGCACTCGGTAACACAGTTTGTTGGACTCATGTCACTGAACCTTCCCGCTCCCATCTGAGGCCCTAAGCCCGGACCGGTTCCACCAAAAGTGTTCAAGCACGCTTGCAGCTTTTCATCAGCATCGACATATATTTGGCTGCGCTGCGGATTGGCAAGTCGAGAGTTGGTCCAGCTGATTTGTTTAAGCAGCAGGCTGTGCGTTTCCTGGTTAACTTGAGACTCTGTTGTTGCAAGTCCCGCGGCAACAGTCTTATCAAGATAACTCAGAGTAAGGTTGGCAACTCCGCGAATGGTCTTAAACAAATCTAGGTAGTCGTCGCGCTTCTTTACATCTTCCGCAACACCGTTCTTAATTTGGAACAGCGGGTGATAAACCGCCATTGTCGCGCGAGTAATTTCATCGTCCGTGCTTACCGATTGAACTAGGCTGCGCGTATCGGGCACCGGCATCTCACCACTGCCCAGTAGTGAATGGCCTTCCGGAATGCCCGTCACCCCGGCTAAAGCAGTATCTTGATGAAGTTTAGGATATTTTCTTCGGCAGTTGCTTTTGTTGCCGTAATTGTCAACCCGACAGTTATCGAAAAGAATTGGTGAGCGTTTATATCCATGGTTGAGCGTAGAGTCACCACCGAACGCATCACCCAGCGCATTCGCCTTTGCCCAGCTCTGCGTCCAATCATCCATCATCACCGCGGCACCTTCATCGGTACCTTTTACACTTTGAGCAAACGCTGCTGCAGGCACAATCAACGCTGCCGCGAAGAATACGGGCCATAGTTTAAACGAACACTGCATCCTCAACTTCATGACGCGATCTCCAATACTGTCATCCTTCTTCATTCTAGAACCTCTCGAGTGCATCATTCTTCTTCGGCTTGCGCTTGACGCTGCCAAGATGATTTACTCTTTTTAGTGAACCCCGAGCGTCTTCCCCCGACGCTCTGCTGTCATATACAACTATTCCGCCATTAGGCAGCGTTCCGTTCGGATCGGACAACTTTTCTACTTCCCCGATTGGCTTATTCAGAACGGACGCGAGCTGCGGCGAAATTTCCGTAGATTTACCCTGAACTGTTCGAACGAATTCATACATTCGCTGAAACGACTGCTGACCTGTCTTACGGTAAGCTGTCTTGGTCGTCGGCGACACGACAACTAACGCCGGTGTAAAAGCAACATCAAAGGATTTGGCTACCTCAGCGCCTTCAAATATAGGCACGGTCAGGCCGGTATAATTTCGGTAGGACTCGACCCATTTGTTCGGAAGCGGTCCCATCGAAAGCGCAACCATCTTAATGTTGGGATCTCGCTGGGCTACCTGCCAGAGCCGCTCAACATCTGGAGCCATCGTGCGCGCCCAGCTGCTGTTGATGGTGAAGAAGTAATAGATTTCGGCCTGATGGTTAGGATCAGCCTTAATACGCTTAAGCGCATCTTCATGGGTGGCTTTTAGCACAGCGCCTGTTTCCTCCCGAGAGTTGGCAAACTCCCAATTGAGGTACTGCTCTACGCCATCCCAATCTTCTTCATCAATCACTCCTTCTTCGACCAAAGCCGCTCCAATCAGCTTGGTCAGTTCACGCACTTCAAACAGCATGTTCTTCTGGTATCGAACGAACTGTCTAGCGTACGCGCGCGCCGTCTCGTGGTCGCCGTCGACATGTGCACGTGCCATGGCAACAAACGAGCTCGGCGCATCTTTGTTGAAGCGAAGCGGAACATCCTGATCCGGAGGAAGAATATGCGCCGTTGGGTCGTCGCCGACGAAAACTATGTCCTTGTCTGATGATGTGGAAGAGTCTGCCGCGGCTTCATCGGCCTCAGCAGTTTGTTCTGGTTCTGCGGACTTAGCGTTTTCGTCTGGTTCAACCGCTTTGGCCTCAGGGGCCGCTTCGGGCGCTTCTTTCTCCTTTTCGCTTACATCTACTACTTTTACTTCGTTGGAAAATCTGCCGTTAAACATGCTCATCGGCGAATGTTTTTCACCGGAAAAAACTGTTAATGCATTAAATGCTGTTCTTGGAGGTTTGCGGTTTCCGTCGCATACGGCTGGGGATGCCGCGAATATAACGGTCAGCGCACTGAACGCGCTTAGAATGGTAGTAAACCTGAAGTTACCCATTTATAAAAACCAGAACTGTTGCCTTCCCTCCCCTTATCAGTGCGTGCACGCAAACTGATCCAGGAGAAAAGCCTCTTCCATCATTAATATTATGAGGCGCAGTCGTGACGCCGTGCGCTTAAATTTAAACTGTAACTTCAGCTAGATAGCTCAGTTCGCCGCATTGTGCGAATGGGCTTTGTCCCGTCTTTTCAATGGGTTGCTTCCCTAGGGACTTAATCGAAATGAGGCTCGCTGCGTTCAGATTAGAATCGAAACGCAAAAAACTTCAGTGATTTCTCTAGAACGAATGATTATTCGAGGCGAAGTTGAACTAAGCTATGCCGGAGATTCTCCGGAAGACATCAGCGCGGCGATGGTGTTGTGGTAGACACGGAAATCCAAGGGAGCCAACTCCAGCAAGCCCAACTGCACCTGAGCCGCTTCATCGTATCGCTCCAGGCTTGCAAGGGCAGAGTATTTGTTAATCATTGCGTCCAGCGGGCAGCGATCCCAACGAATGGCCATGTTGAGCACTTTGAGCGCCTCCTCGATCCGACCAGCTTGCAGCAGCCCAAGTCCGAAATCACTGGCAATTATGCCGGCTAGAGACTCTGAAGGATCAAGTTCGGTTTTTCCGATATAACCATAGGCCCGCTCAAGGAACTTAAGCCCTTCTTCGGTTTCACCCTTCGCAAGCAACGAAACACCCCAATACTCCAGTACTCGAGGATCTCCTTCAGCAGCAGGCTCAGTTACTAGGGCGCGACAGGACTTCTCTGCTCGCTCTGCATCACCATCCAGAACGTGAAAAAAGATTTTCTGTAGACGAAAATCAATATCACTCGGCGATTCCTCAACAAGCTTGCCGAATTCATATTTCGCAGCTGCGTAATCGAGCTCCGCAGCACTTCGCAGCACTTTCAGCACTCCCGGTTTAATAATCGAGTCGCCGCGCAGTCTGATCCAGGGATGCATCCCTAAAATTTTCTCGCGCTCGAACTTTGGGATATCGCTCTTACTTAAACTTTCCGTGTGCAGCCAATCCTCTCCTAGGCCGTAGCGCTCCCTTACCGCATGCATCGTTGCACGAAGCATGCCCATCATCATGCCCTTGCGCCGAGTAATCGCCAGAACATCTGCCGGAATTCCTTGGTCTGCAAATGCGGCAAACATCACCAGTCCTGCATTCGAAGCTGCCTCATCCGGCATCCGTGCCATATTGCGATACATCGGCAAGGGCGATTCAGGCTTGATTGTGTACTCTTCTAGAAATATCCCCAGACTTTCAACCGCCTGCACTCCAGGGAGAATTTCTGCGGTTAGGGGAGGTGGAAATAAAAAGTTATCTAAATAAAGCTCCGCAACCTGTCCCAGCGATTCATCTGGAAACACTCTGCGGTAAAAATCTGCAGTTTGCGCAGCAAGAATGCGTCGAGTAATCTGCAGCGGTTCCGAAAACTGAGCGAGCCTTGCACTCGACCAAGGCCCACGGCCGTACGGACAGAGTCCAGTGCAAAGTCCGCTGGCATACAGTGAAACAATTGGGGCTTCCGTTGAGAGCTGCCGCGCATAGTTGGCGAACACTGGCATCGGAGACGTCAGCTCCGAAAAAAGTTTGGTTAAGTCATGCTCGATATTAACTGAAAAGGTTTCACCCTCACGAAGCAGCGGACCGCTTCCCGCATCGAGACGCACGCCGCGATCTCCTACGGTCAAGGTTACATCTCCACAAAAGGCGCTCCACGTTTCGTAAGCGATCTTTCCGAGATAAGCTGACGCGCCGCGTAAAACATTGACCGACGCCTCGTCGACTTCCTTTTGGCCTCTGAGCGGAAGCAGCAGCAGATCAACTACTCCAAGCGAAGGCCAGGTAAAATCAAGCTTGAGCACTGGCGCAAACCTTCCAGCGACGGACCAATCTTCGCTAAACTTTTTCGCTGCTATGTCGACGGTATCTTCAATCATTGAGATTTAGTATCTCACAGCCTTATCTCAACTAGGCAACCTAAATCCTGCCAGCACTCTGTGGTCCACAGGGGATTTTTTATCTTTTCGACCCTAACCTCTGCACCAGGAATTGCTTCTGCAGTCACTGAAATCCAGTCTCGTATCCAGTACGGGCCTCGAGTATCGTTCACTTCGGTGACATAACCAAGGCCAGCTCCAGCTTCGTGCTGTTCCAGAAAAAGCATCGTGCCGCTGCCGACGCGTGCGGACTCGACAAGCGCAGCGCGAAGCTGACTCGGGTCTAGGAATAAGAGGGCTGCACTAGAAATTACAAGATCAAATTTATTACTTGAAAAACGACTTAAATCTGCCGCGTCTGCGGCAATAAATTCTGTGTTACCTAGCTTTGAGATTTCAGCTAGCTCCCGTGCTCGTTCAACACGCTCAGCATCGACATCTATTCCGACAAAGTACGCAGTAGGAAATAGCGGGGCAATCGTATCGAAGGTCTGCCCGAAGCCGCTGCCCAGCTCCAGAACGTTGCTGAACGGAAACTGACGGGCCACCGCTTCGCATAAGACCGCACGTTCGGAATTAACAAGATTCGGAGCAGGTCGGCCATGCTTCAGCGTCTCTCTGTCCTGCTCGCGCCTCCAATGTCTGCGCCAAAAAGAACTGAGCAGTTTAGCGTAAACTGCGGCGGGCAGCACTTGCCGCAATCTAATCAGCGCACTAAGCGTCATCACTGCTGCATATGAGCGCGAATTTTTTCCATCACAGCGTCAACTGTGAAGCCGTACTTCTCTCCAACGACTTCACTCGGTGCCGATGCGCCGAACTTATCAACCCCAATCGAAAGGTGGGACCCTGTGCCTGAAGGAATCATGTCCCTCCATCCGAAAGTAATTCCAGCTTCGATGCTCACGGTCTTTACTCCGCCTGGGAACAGCTGCTTACGGTATGCATCGTCTTGCAAACAGAACAACTCCCAGCTCGGCATAGACACAACTCTTACGGATATCGAGCCACGAAGCTGCTCCGCGCACTCCACGGCGAGTTCGACTTCAGAGCCGGTAGCGGCAATCACAAGCTCCGGCGAACGATCAGAATCAACTAGTGAGTATGCGCCGCGCAAAACTAAATCCGGACTAAAATCGGAACTCCGTTCGAGCATTGGTACGTTTTGCCGTGTAAAAACAAGTGCGCTCGGTCCGTCGCTGCGTTTGAGCGCGGCCTCGTAGCATACAGCTGTTTCAACTCCGTCTGCGGGTCGAAACACCCATAAATTGGGGATCATTCGCAGCGAGGAAACATGCTCAACCGCCTGATGGGTCGGCCCGTCTTCACCGAGATAAATGCTATCATGCGTAAAGATAAACAAACCCGGCAGATGCGACAGCGCCGCGAGCCGAATCGTAGGACGCATGTAGTCCGCAAAGCACAAAAAAGTTGAGCCGTAAGGGATATAGCCGCCGTAATAGGCCAAACCGTTCATTACTGCACCCATTGCGTGCTCACGAACACCAAAACGCAGGTTGCGCCCGGAATATGCGCCCTTTTCAAAGTCTGTCTCATCTTTGATCAGTGTATAAGTAGAAGGCTCCAGATCGGCCGAGCCGCCAACAAGAGCAGGCACTTCCTTCGAAGCAGCTTGAATGACGCCGCCGGAGAGCTTTCGTGTCGCGGCGGGCTTGCCGTCTGTAGGCAATGCGCCAATCAGTTTGGCGCGAATGTCACTTGGGATCTTTAGTGCAAGCTGATCGTCGAGTGCGCGCGCAAGCTCAGCATTCGCTTCCCGCCATGCTTTAAACTCCTTCTGCCACTCGCTGTAGCCAGCCGCCAGTTCATCACCTCGTGCCGCAAACAGCTGCCGCACTTCATCGGGAACAGTGAAAGGTTCGTAGTTCCATCCGAGTGCTTCTCGCGTCGCTTGAAGCTCGTCAGCACCGAGCGGTGACCCGTGCACACCAGCCGTGTCAGCTTTATGCGGGCTGCCTTTGCCGATAATCGTTTTAGCGCAGATGAGACTCGGACGAGAATCCTCTGCCACTGCTTCAGCAATCGCTTGATCAACAGCTACACAGTCATGGCCGTCGACTTTTAGCACATGCCAGCCGTATGCTTCATATCTCTTGGCTACATCTTCACTAAAGGCCAGCTCAGTAGATCCGGCTATGCTGATATGATTGTCGTCATAAATTACAGTGAGGTTACCCAACCCAAGATGACCGGCTAGTGAACTACCCTCGCCGCTTACGCCTTCCATCATGCAGCCGTCGCCTGCGATACAAAAAATTCGGTGGTTAACTATCGAATGTTGGTCGGTGTTGAAATGCTCCGCCATCAATTTCTGACCGATCGCCATTCCAACAGCATTGGAAACACCCTGTCCTAGAGGTCCAGTTGTTGCCTCTACGCCAGGGGTTATGTGCGATTCAGGATGGCCCGGGGTAATACTGTCCCATTGCCGGAACGCCTTGATGTCATCCATCGAAACCGCATAGCCCGAAAGATGCAGCAGTGAGTACAGAAACATCGAACCATGCCCGTTCGAAAGAACGAAGCGGTCCCTGTTCAACCACTTGGGATCTGCAGAGTTGAAGCGCAAATGACTCAACCAAAGTGCGACACCAACTTCGGCCATTCCCATCGGCATGCCGGGATGCCCTGAATTCGCTTTCTCGACTGCCTCGGCTGAAAGCATCCGAATAGTGTTTGCCGCCAGCTTAAGCGATTCAGCCGGTACTGATGAAAGATTCATCAACTAAACTCCTCACATCCTTACATTTCTACACCCTGCCCTCTGCGACAGCGCTCTTTGGGTACCCTACAATAGCGAGTTAGATGCAATTGTCACCACAGTCTAAGGCAAAAGAATCGATGCCAGCCCAGCGGCGTGTTCCCCCTACTCGCAGAGAAAGCTCAAAACTAGATAAGACATTGATATTAAAAAACAATTAGGTAACCCAATATTGCGTGAACATGCCTGGATAATTCCTTAGCGAAAAGCTGGCACGCTACTAGCAAGGTAGATAAATGAAAATTAACCGACCGCATGTTACCAGCCAAGCAAGACACGAAGTGGTGTCGTGTCCTGTCCTTATGCCTTACACTTACCAGGCCGAAGATTATCGCCTCAATCTTCGGCCTTTTTTTATTTTTTGGTAGGGGGGTAATTGCGGGAATATGCGAAACATCGTTTGCCCACAGATCCCTGGGTGGTAGATATATCCCGACATTAGGGTCTGGCCCTAATCGAAAACGCAGGAGCTGATGGAACGCAATACCGACAACTGCGCCTTGCCGCTCGGAAGCAAAGCGCCATACTTCAGTCTTCCAGGCACCGACGGCCGTATTTACACCATTTCGAATTTCAAGGACTCCAAAGTTTTGGTGGTCGTATTCACCTGCAACCACTGCCCCTACGCCCAGGCTTACGAACCACGCTTGTGCCAAATCGCTGAAACATACTCGCAGCAAGGTGTTAGCTTCGTAGCAATTAACGCGAACGATGCCGCTGGTTATCCTGAAGAAGATATGGACCACATGAAGCAGCGCGCTAGAAAGCTCGGCAATCCTTATCCATACCTTCAGGACGAATCCCAAGTTGCGGCAAAAGCCTACGACGCCGCCTGCACACCAGAATGTTTCGTGTTCGACTCAAACCAGATATTGGTTTATCACGGTGCCGTCGATGACAATCATATCGATCAAAACAACGTATCGAATCACTTCCTGCGCGATGCGATTGATGCGGCACTGAGCGGAAAAGTACCCGAAACGCAGCTGTCTTCTGTTATTGGCTGCACGATTAAGTGGAAATAAAGGGACGCTGCTTCCTATAATTTAGGCGGTCCGCCGAGCGCTTCTTTTCTTTCGCTGAAATGTTGGTAATGCTCGCTGATGACTTTCATCGCTTCCTGAGGGGAATCGACGATTGTAACCCAGCGCAGATCTCCGGGACTAACTAAGCCGCCTTCGACTTGAATGTCCTTGGTCCACTCGATCAAACCTTCCCAGAACGAACGCTGAAGCAGAATTATCGGACGGTCGGCCATATGCCCAACCTGCAGCAGCTGCCAGCTAAAATACAGTTCAAGTAAAGTTCCGATACCGCCCGGCATACAAACAATCGCGTTCGAGAGGCGCATGAAGTCATCTAGGCGAGACGAAAATCTGCGGTGATGATGCTTTATATCTAAGTGCTCGTTGTCGTCTTTTTCAAACGGCAACTCAATTGAAATTCCGAAGCTCTTGCTCTTGCTGCCAGATTGCTCTTTCCCTAGGAGCACGCCCTTGTTCGCTGCTTCCATCAGACCAGGTCCGCCGCCGGTAAGCACATCTATACCGTCGTGCCCAAGCAGTCGGCCGAGCTCGTGAGTCATTTGATAGATTTCGTCTTCCGGCTTAATTCTGGCGCTGCCAAAAATACAAACTCGGAAATAATCTTTTGTATAAGTTTTTAACTCTTGCTCGAGTAGAAAGGCCCGCTCACGAAGAGCTTCCAATCTTTCGGTCAAGCGGCGGCGACGCGCACCTTTGTCTGGTTTTGAGGACAACTGTTCTGTCTCCGATTAATTTGAAATCCGACCCGCTGAGAATAGACCTCCGCTCGATCGATCGCAATCCTTCGTTCAGGGACTTATTAAATCAGCCGTTTGACGCCCGACGAGGCGGCACTTCGGGTTGTGGGGCTGAGGATTTAAGGAGCTCCAGCCGCTGACGCAGCAGCTGCGTCCAACTTTCCCACCCGGGAGCTTCCGCCCTCTCAGCGAGCAGTTCATACATCTCACTTGTATCGTCGCCGGGATGAGCGTCATTCAAGGTACCCAAGGTTTCCAATAAATAATTCAGCGCGATTAGCATCTCCTCAAAGTGCTCTGCACGGATTGGTCCCGCTGGGGCGTTTGTGGTTCGAATCTGCGCGCGACGCACAGCTTTATGCATTTCGCTCGCCGCCTGTTCGAGCTCCGCCAGTTCAAGTTGGCGCACCGGCTTGCTGCGCAGCCTGGGGTTATGATGGGGATGGAAGTAGCGGTACAAGTCCATTATGTGGACAGTATAGCTAAGTTGCTGGATTCGGACGAGCAAAAAGTATCAGCCGAACATTGCGGCAAGGAAAGTGAACATCAATTGAATCAAACAGATGGCCACGACTACTACGAGCATCGGCAAAAACACGCCGTTTCGGACTCGCATTTGATTAGCATAGGATTTCATTACCTTGTTAAGCTTCGCTGACCCAAGCAGCATGCCTTCACTTTCAAGCGACTTCTTTGGAAGCAGTCCGCGAATCCGAAATTTGGCTCGGTTGTAGTAGCGCAGCACGGGCGAATCGCGAAACAGACGCTGGATCAATGAGACTCTTGTTAGATCTTGCTTCCCGGTAGGCGGCCGCCGCGGCGTGTTGGAGTTCTCACTGGGCCGTGGGGCAGTGTCCTCTATCGCAAGTTCCGACACTTCCGGGTTAATGATCATTTCAGTCTTAAGCGCTTCGCCGGCAATTGCTCGAGTTCGTTTAGTGTGAATCGTCTGCGGCCGAGTAATGATAAAATCTCCCGACTCTTCGACAGTCCGGTTGCTGTCCATCATTGAGCGCATACTCGTCAACATACGCTTGGACTCTTCGCCGCGGCTCAGCTCATTTTCGTCAGCCCGAATCGCTTCAAACTGAGCGCGCACGACGCCAGGATTGTTAATCCAAACATCGGGAACACGTGAAATTTCAGTGACGACAAAGACTTTCATGGTAGTTTGCACAGCTTCAAGCATCTGCGAAGCAATAGCATTAATCCATTTGTCGTCCAGCGGATTAAACGGTTTATCAAAAACGACAACTTTAGCTGGAGAGAAAAAAGATGCGCAGATGGTTAAGCGCCGTAGATGGTCGTCATCCAGGTCGGCAGGTGCGTTTTGCGCGGCAGTTGAAAGCCCCACGCGCTCAAGCAGCGGCTCGACAACTCGTTCAACTGCGCCTGCTGTTCGCAAGACATCCGCTGCTGTCGCCTCTTTCCACATATAGCGTGAAGCAGCGACAACATGAATTTCTGAAGGGTGCAGCTCACGATTGCCGTAGCGCAATGTAATCTTCGAGCGCGTATCACGATGCGCAAGCGCCTCACGAAGTGCCGCAACACCTCTCGCTTCAAGTACCGTAATTTCTCCGGGTTTGCAGCTGACAGCACCACCGAATCCATCGGCGTCGTGCAGTTCGCGCATGGTCAGCGCAGGCCCAAGCTGTTCCGCTCGATTCAGCAGGCCGCCGATCGACAAACGTTCAGCTATTGTCGACTCACCCTCGATCAACCCCGACTTGGACTGTGAGATTTCAGACACGCTGCGACTCCCGCATTGAAGCCCTGACAATTATTAGTGTTCCAGGCAATCTCAGTCTGATGCTGCCTGCATGGGCAAACCCCTGTGACCTTAAGATGACCCACCCATCCGCTCGGGTGCCAATTTACGGATTCTTGCTCAAAAATAGTCGATAACTTCGTTTCCCTAGGCGTTTAGCTGTAGTACTAAAGGGACGCTAAGGACGAGATGAGGGGATGACGACCGCCAAAGTTAAGCTGTACAACACCATGACCCGTTCGGCAGACGAGTTTCAGCCGATAACTCCGGGGAAGGCCGGGCTCTATTGCTGCGGGCCCACTGTCTATAATTATCAGCACATCGGAAATCTCCGAACTTACATCTTTGAGGACGTCCTGGTCCGGGTGCTTCGGCGCGCCGGCTTCGACGTGACGCACGTAATGAACATCACCGATGTGGGCCATTTAGTCTCTGATGCCGACGAAGGTGAAGACAAAATGCTCGTAGCTGCGCGGCGAGAGAAAAAGTCCTCCCTCGAAATCGCCAAGTATTACACCGATGTTTTTTTCGAACACTGCGCTTGGCTTAATATTCAGCGCCCAAACATTGTTTGCAAAGCGACCGAACATATCGCAGAGATGATCGCTCAGGTTAAACAACTTGAAGATAACGGCTTTGCCTACATAAGCGGCGGCAACGTTTACTTTGACGTTGCAAAAGACAAGTCATACGGCA
>JAGRAN010000049.1 GCA_020434585.1 Bdellovibrionales bacterium | reverse complement strand
GCGCTGCCTGTTTGAGTGATTTCAATTTTCTTTCTTTCAGCCATGATAAGCCTCTAATTAAAAACTATCCGAACGGAGCGTACGCCAAATCTTCAAGCTGCTTGCCGCGCCGCGCCGCAACAGCTTCTGGCGGCTCAAGCTGCAACAGACCGTCGAAAACAGCTGCCAAGACATTGTGCGGATTCTGCGAACCGAACGACTTTGTCAGCACGTCATGAACACCGAGTTGTTCAAGAACAGCACGAACCGCACTACCTGCGATAACTCCAGTCCCCGGAGAGGCTGGCTTGAGCAGAACGGTGGCCGAGCCTGAGCGGCCCATCACTTCGAACGGCAGCGTGTTGTTAACCAGCGGCACTTTTATCAAGCCTTTGGTTGCTGCTTCCTTGGCCTTGCGAATCGCTTCTGGAACTTCATTCGCTTTGCCCAAGCCGTAGCCGATGTGACCCTTGCCGTCACCGACAACAACCAGCGCACTAAAGCTGAACCGGCGGCCGCCTTTGACCACCTTGGCAACGCGATTAATGAAGACGACTTTGTCGTTCAGCTCATCACAATCCGAAGCGCTTGCTTTTCTATCTGCTGGACGCGGATATTTTGATCCCATCTCGTCTCTTCTCCTCCTAACGGGGGCCTTGCTCGCTAGAGCGTCAATCCTGCTTCACGCGCGCCTTCGGCCACTGCCCTGACGCGCCCGTGATAAATATATCCGTTGCGATCAAACACAACGCGTTCAATCTGCTTTTCTTTAGCCAGTTCTGCGACCTTCTTGCCGAGCTCCTTTGCGCTCTCGGTGCACTGCGGCGATTTGCCTTCTGCAACGATCGAACGAGTGCTCGCGGAAGCAATAACCTTCGCCGACTCATCCGAAATGAGCTGTGCGTAGGTATATTTGCCGCTGCGATACACGCTCAGGCGGGGAAGCACATCGCTGCCCTGAATCTTTTTGCGCACACGAGCCCGGCGATTATCGCGAGCCTGCTTACGGAGTTGAGCTGCGCACTTCATTATCTACTAAGCCTCTCTGCTATTCCTACTTACCGGCCTTACCAGCCTTGCGTCGAACTTGCTCATTGCGGTAGCGCACACCTTTACCTTTATAAGGCTCCGGTGGACGAAGGCTGCGAATCTGAGCCGCTACCTGACCAACCTGCTGCTTGTCCGGCCCTTCGAGCTTAACGAAGATCTCGCGACCCTCTTTAAGCACGCTGGCCTTAATTCCTTTAGGGACTTGAAATGTTATCGGATGCGAATAACCCAAGCCCAGCTCGAGGTTGGTGCCTTTAGTATCAGCACGGTAGCCAACACCGATGAGCTGAAGCTCCTTCTCGAAGCCCGTAGCCACGCCCTTGACCATGTTATTAATTAGAGCGCGTTCCATTCCGTGAAATGCGCGGCTCTTCTTCGAGTCGTCCTTACGGGTCAATACAATTTCCCCGTCCTCAATCGAAATCTTAATTTCCGAACGAACGGTCCGCTCAAGCTTGCCGTTTTTGCCGCTTACGCTCAGCTTTTGCCCTGCCAATTCCGCCTTAACTCCTTCTGGAAGCTCGACTGGCATTTTTCCGATACGTGACATCTTTTTGCCTCTCGTTAATTCTTACCCGCAGCCGCGCCTAGAATACCGAGCAAATTAGCTCGCCGCCGACACCCAGCTTGCGCGCCTCTCGGTCGCTCATCACACCGTGCGAGGTGGAAACAACTATTACTCCCAGACCGCTTTTATGACGCGGGATGTGGTCCTTCTTTACGTACCAACGTCGGCCCGGCGAACTCATCCGGCGCAGTTCGCGCACAACAGGAGCACCGGTGGGCTGATAACGCAGTTGAACATCCAGCATCGGCTTGGCTGGGTCTTCGTCAATACGCTCGAACGACTCCACGTAGCCTTCATCAACCAGTACGGAGAGAATTCGCTCTTTCTGCTTGGAGAAAGGAATCTGCGTGCTGCGGTGTCCCGCAGCAGAGGCGTTGCGAACTCGAGTCAGCATATCGGCTATCGAATCAGTTACCATTGTCCCTCTTTATCCGTTTACCTGCACCTATTGCCGAAACGGCATTCCAAAATGCTTGAGCAATGAGCGTCCTTCGTCATCTGTTCGCGCTGATGTAACGAACGAAATGCTGAGACCTCTCAGTGTAGTTTTATCCAAATCAATCTCCGGAAAAATTATCTGCTCAGCGATGCCAAGCGAGTAATTTCCGTTGCCGTCAAACGATCCCTTGGGGATACCGCGGAAGTCGCGAACACGCGGCAACGCGATAGTGATCAGACGATCCAGAAATTCATACATGTGGTCCTTGCGCAAAGTAACCGACACGCCGATGGGCAGACCTTCGCGAAGTTTAAAATTCGCGATTGACTTGCGCGCGCGGCGAACGACTGGCTTCTGACCTGCAATGCGAGTCATATCGTCCAACGCGGAATCGATAACTTTCGAGTTCTGAACAGCTTCTCCCAGGCCCATGTTGAGAGTGATCTTCTTCAACCGGGGCACCATATGAGGGTTTGAGTAATTAAACTCATCTTTAAGCTTCGGAACTACTTCCTTGGCGTAATAGTTTTGCAATCGTGCTGCCATTGCTTTCACCTACCTCTCGCTGAGACTACGCGTCCAGCTGTTCAAACTTCTTAGTTTCCGGATTGATAAATCCGCGAACCTTTCTGCCATCCTCTAGGCGCTTTACCTTAAGGCGCACCGGACGCTTCAGTTCTTCGTTGTAATACATGACGTTTGAAATATGGACCGAGCCTTCCTTTTCTAGAATGCCCGAGGCCTCATTCATCATCGACGCACGCTTGTGGCGTTTAATAATGTTCAGACCTTCGACAACCACTCTGTCGCGCTTAGGAATGAACCGCAGAATCTTGCCGGTTTGGCCTTTAAGCTCGCGATTCTTTTTTGCGTTACCGCCGACGAGAACCATTACTGGGTCACCCTGGCGCAAACGCGTATCGAGCTTCTTCTTCTGTGCTGCCGTTTTGTGGTTGCGCTTCTCAGCCATCACAACACCTCAGGTGCTAGCGAAATAATCTTCATGTAGTTCTTGGACCGCAGCTCTCGCGCGACTGGTCCAAAAATACGGTTGCCAATTAGTTCTTTGGTGTTCTTGTTAATGAGCACCGCAGAGTTAGTGTCGAATCGGATAAACGAGCCGTCTTCGCGCGGAATCTCCTTCGTGGTTCTCACGATTACCGCTTGATGCACGTCGCCTTTCTTAATTCTAGAATTAGGCATGGCCTCTTTAACTGAGCAGACGATAAGATCGCCCACACCAGCATAGCGGCGCTTTGAACCGCCGAGCACCTTAATGCACATCACCTTTCGCGCGCCGGAGTTATCAGCTACGTCCAATAAACTTTCAGGCTGAATCATCGTCCAGTCTCCTTATACCGCCCGTTCAAGCACTTCCTGCAGGCGCCAGCGCTTGGTTTTGCTAAGCGGGCGCGACTCGATGATGCGAACACGATCACCGATCTGACAGGTATTTTCCGCATCATGGGCATGATACTTTTTTGTTCGGGTAATAAACTTTTTATAACGCGGGTGCTGCACCTTGGTAGCAACCTGAACAACGATGGATTTATCCATCTTATTGCTGGTGACGTACCCTTCACGAACCTTTACCAGGCCGCGTGCAGGTTTTAGTTCCTCTTGTGCGCTCATCTCGAAATAACTCCCAATCTACGCCGCTGACTGCTGGTTCTTTTCCGTGATAACCGTCTCAGCACGAGCGATACTGCGCCGCACTTCCTTCAGACGGGCGGAGGTCTCAAGCTGGCCTGCGGCTTTGCGAAAACGCAGTCGCATCAACTCTTCCTTAAGCGACTGAACTTTTTCGGTCAGTCCGCTTACTTCCAAACCACGCAATTCTTTAATCTCTTCGCTTCTTTTCATCTTGCTATCCGCAGTTTAGCGGCCTCCTCGAGCGACAAATCGAGTCTTGACCGGCAGTTTTGCTGCCGCTAAGCGCATCGCTTCCCGAGCGATAGGCTCTTCAACGCCAGCAAGCTCAAACATAATCCGTCCAGCTCGCACCACCGCAACCCACTGCTCCGGCGAACCTTTACCTTTACCCATTCGGACTTCAGCCGGCTTTTTCGTCAGCGGCTTATCCGGGAAAATTCGAATCCAAATTTTTCCGCCCCGTTTAATGTAACGGGTCATCGCAATACGCGCCGCCTCAATTTGGCGGTTCGTGATCCACTCGGACTCGGTAGACATCAGAGCGAAGTCTCCGAAAGCGATGTGCGTCCCTCTCGATTCTTTGCCGCGGTGCAGATGCTGCGACTGCTTCATCTGCTTGCGGTGTTTTACTTTACGTGGCGATAACATTGTTTATCCCCTTGTCTCGCGCTAGCTGGCTGCGGCCTGAACCGGCGTAACTACTTCAAGCTCTTCTTCTTCTTCACCAAGGAAGACCCAACACTTCACTCCAATAATCCCGTAGGTTGTTAGAGCTTCAGCTGTTCCGTAATGAATCTTTGCCCTCAGGGTATGCAGAGGAACTCGACCTTCCCTCGACCATTCAGTACGGGCGATATCAGCGCCGCCTAAACGTCCTGATACTTGGATCTTAACTCCCTCAGCTCCCATTCGAACGGCACGTCCAACTGCGTCCTTCATCGCTCTGCGAAATGCAACGCGACGGATAAGTTGGTTAGCGACGTTTTCAGCAACAAGCTGAGCGTCCAAATCTGCCTTGCGGATTTCGATAATGTTGATCGTTACGTCTCGACCGACAATCTCACGAAGCTCTGCGCGCAAATCTTCAATGTCCTTACCCTTCTTGCCAATCACTAGGCCGGGCCGAGCTGTGCGAACGTTAATTTTTACGCGGTTCGCAGCTCGCTCAATAACGACATTGGAGATTCCAGCGCCAGCAAGCCGCTTTTGCACAAAGTTTCTCAGGAAAAAATCCTGATGCAGCTGCTCGGCGTAGCCGCGCTTGCGATACCAGCGCGACGTCCAGGTTTCTGTCACTCCTAGGCGAAACCCAAATGGATGTACCTTTTGACCCATACCGTTTTCCTTTCGTCCGTCTTATGCAGTTCCTAGTTCATCAAGCACAACAGTAATATGGCTGTGCCGCTTCAATACTGGTGTTGCTCGCCCGTGAGCGCGAGGAGTGAAGCGCTTAAGCGTTCTCCCTTCATCAACCCAGGCCAACTTAACCATCAACTCATCGATATCTACCGAAGACTGTTCGCGCGCATTAGCTACTGCAGACATCAGCAGTTTCTTCAACAGCGGCGCAGTCTTCTTGTTTGCAAACTCAAGAATATTGATCGCTTCTTCGACCTTTTTTCCGCGAACCATATCCACAACGAGACGAGCACGGCGCGGAGAAACGCGAATGTTGCGCAAAGTCGCCTTAGAGATATATCCGTCCATTTTCTTAGCCATGAGATTAATGCTCCCTGCCGATTACTTCTTCGCGCTTCCCGCATGGCTGCGGAAAGTTCTAGTCGGTGAAAACTCGCCTAGTTTGTGACCGACCATGTTCTCAGAAACGAACACCGGCACGAAACTTTTGCCGTTGTGCACTGCAAAGGTCAGCCCAACCATTTCAGGAATAATTGTCGAACGGCGCGACCAAGTTTTAATCGGACCGCGATGCACCCCGGACTTTGCCCGCTCGACCCACTTCAATAAGCTTTGGTCGACAAACGGTCCTTTTCTAATTGAACGTGGCACAGTTTATTCTCCTAAATTTCTCTGCCTAATCCCCAGCCGATAGAAAGTGCTACTTCTTCTTGCTGCGGCGGCGAACAATAAATTTATCAGTCGCTTTATTCTTGCGTGTCTTTTTCCCTTTGGTCGATTTACCCCAGGGTGTAACTGGGTGACGACCACCAGAAGTCTTGCCCTCACCTCCGCCGTGCGGGTGATCCACCGGGTTCATTGCGACACCGCGAACTTTTGGACGACGTCCCATCCAGCGGCTGATCCCAGCTTTCCCGAGGCTGCGGTTAGCATGGTCTGAGTTTCCGACGGTTCCGACCGTCGCCATACAGGTCAAAAGGACACGACGCTGTTCGCCGGAAGGCATACGCAGCAGAGCGTACTTGTCGACCTTTGCCATCAACTGCGCAGAACCACCGGCACTGCGAACCAACGAACCGCCGCCACCTGGGCGAAGTTCGATATTGTGAATCTGTTCACCGAGTGGAACGTTCTGCAGCGGCATTGCATTACCCGGCTTAACATCAGCTTCCGGTCCGGACATAATGGTGTCACCTACCCCCAATTTGTCAGGGCAAATGATGTAGCGCTTTTCGCCGTCCGAATAATGAACGCGCGCGATGCGAGCGGTGCGGTTCGGATCGTACTCAATAGCTGCAACAACTCCCGGTATGCCGATCTTATTGCGGCGAAAATCGATCATGCGGTACTTCCGCTTATGACCACCCCCGCGCCGACGGACAGTGATTCTGCCCATGGCGTTGCGGCCGTTAATGCGGGTCTTTGTGGCAACCAGGCTTTTCAGCGGCTTGCTTTCCGTTACTTCCGAAAAATCCGGAGTCGAACGGAACCGCGTCCCTGATGTGATCGGTCTGTATTTTCGAATACCCATGCCTTACCCTCTAATCGAGACTTACAGCCCCTCAACGATGTTGAGAGCGTCGCCTTCCTTCAGCGTTACGTAGGCCTTCTTCCACGAAGGCTGTATGCCTAAATTCTTTCCGACTCGTTTAATTTTGCCGCGGTAGTTGACGGTGCGCACACCCTCAACCTGAACGTCGAAGATCTTTTCGACTGCTTCACGGATCTGACCTTTAGTCGCATCCGGGTGCACGTCGAACACGACACTGTTGCTCATCGAATTCGCGATAGCCGTTTTTTCCGTAATTCGCGGACGGCGCAAAATATCGAAATTGCTTTGTAATACACTTGCCATCAGTACACTCCTCGGAAGACCGAAAAAGGACAGTCAGATACTAGAAAGGACGGAAATTGGCAAATCAGGCGGAAGGATGCCCCAGCGGTCGCAAATCGGATTCAGGACAAATGCCCTGAATTTACCGAAAACGGCCTAAATCTCAGCTTTCAAGCCTAGTTTGAATGCTCGGCAGAGCGGCGTCGACAATGACAACCGACTGAGCATTAATCACATCGTATACGTTGAGCCCAGCGGGCTGATGCACAACAGTTCGAGCGATATTTCTTAGGCTTTTGGCGCTGGTTTCGTCGCCATCGGGTATGATGACCACGACCTTCTCACCATCAATGCCAAGCGCATTCAGCACCTGCTTGGCCTGCTTAGTTTTAATCTCGGACAGCCCAAAGTCCTGTAGGACTGAAAGCTTGCCCTCATTAACCCTCGCGCTTAGCGCGCAACACAGCGCTTTTTTGCGCTCTGTCTTATTCAACCTAAATTCGTAGCTTCGCGGACGCGGTCCGTGGGCAGTTCCACCACCAACCCAAACCGGGGAAGTACTAGAGCCCGCGCGGGCACGCCCTGTTCCCTTTTGACGCCAAGGCTTGGCGCCGCCGCCGCGCACTTCAGCGCGCGTTTTTGACTTATGAGTACCTGCTCGCGCCTTGGCTCGCTGCCAACGCACTACTTGGTGCAAAAGATGCTCGTTAATCTGAGCAGCAAAAATTGACGCAGGCACTTTGCGCGACCCGACTTTCTTGCCGCTGGCATCTACAACTTCCAATTCGATATTTTCAGCTGCTTCCACAGTTCACATCCTCTAATGCTTCAGCGACTTGCGCACGAATACGTAGCCGTTTTTGGGGCCAGGCACAGAGCCTTTGATTAGTATCGCGTTGTCTTCAGGACGAATCGCAAAAACTTCAAGTCCTTCCTGCAGAACAACCGTGCTGCCCATATGACCGGGCATACGCTTGTTTTTGAATACGCGGCCGGGAAACTTTCTGTTTCCGATCGAACCGCCGTGACGAAAATATTCGTGAGTCCCGTGTGTGCTGGGCTGACCGCGCATACCGTGGCGTTTCATCACACCTGCGAAGCCCTTACCTACGGTTACACCGCGGACATCTACCTTTTTGCCTGGTTCGAAGACGTCAGCCACAGCAATTTGCTGGCCTACTTCATACTCGCCGTCGTCTTCCATGCCGATTTCGTCCAGTCGAACTTCTCCGACGAATTTCGGAAACCCAGCCTTAGCTTTCGAAAAGTGGCCGGTGAGTGCGCGGTTCACGCGCTGCGGCTTCTGTTCGCCAAAACCAAGCTGCACAGCTCGATAGCCGTCCTTTTCCTCAGTCTTAACCTGATGAACTGTATTCGGCCCAAGCTCAACGACTGTTACCGGCACACTGCGCCCGGCGTCGTCATAGACTCGAGTCATTCCTAGTTTTCGACCGAAGAGAGCATTCATGACTTCTGCCTCAACCCTTACTGAAGTTTAATCTCAACATCGATGCCCGCGGAGAGCTCAAGCTTTCCGAGGTCATCAATCGTCTGCTGGGTCGGCTCGAGAATATCAATCAATCGCTTGTGCGAACGAATCTCAAACTGATCCCGCGCCTTTTTATCAACGTGCGGAGAACGGTTTACCGTAAAACGCTCTACCCTAGTCGGCAGAGGAATCGGGCCGGCTACCTTACCGCCTGTACGCCGAACGGCTTTAACTATCTCCTGCACTGCAGCGTCCAGCACCTGGTGGTCATAGCCGCAAAGCCGAATTCGAATTCTCTGGCTGCCGATCATCGTCGCTTCAACCCCTCAACGCTTACTCAATAATCTCAGCGACAA
>JAGRAN010000048.1:27302-40816 GCA_020434585.1 Bdellovibrionales bacterium | reverse complement strand
GCCGAAGAATCGTATTTGAAGCCGGCGTCCAAAAGTCCATTCAACAAATCGTCGCTGCTATCCCAGCTGGGTGCGCGAAACCCAACAACTTCGGAACCAGAGAGATCTTCCAGTTTCTTGCGGGCGTCAGCAATTTCTCGCTGGCGTCTGCTTGGGTTCGACAAATCGAAAGGAAGCTCATGTGTCGCAGAATGGCAGCCGATTTCGTGTCCAGCGTTTGCCACTTCACGAAGAATCTCGGGGAAGCGCGCAATGTCTTCCGCGACGAAGAAAAATGTTGCAGAGACCTTCGCTTCAGCAAATAGAGCTATGGCTCGCGGTAGACCATATTGGTAAACAGGGCGAGCAGCCGAACTTCCAAGAGAAATACCATATCCCTGCAAGTGCGTATGTGCAGGATCTACGTCGATGCTGATTCCTGCGAGGCGAGCCATTAGTTTTGCGCCGAATCTAGTCCCATATGGGAAATGACTTTCCTAACTTGTCCTACAGAACCGTTCCAGGAAGTGACCGTCGGATAAACCTGGGCAGTTGTAAGTAAATATACCTTACCAGGAAGCAGTTCTTCCGGTGGTTTGGCCGTAGCGTAACCCAGTGTGTAGATCGGCTCAACAAACGGAGCCTTAAACGCATACTCGTGCTTAATGTTTTCTCGAGCAAGGTGTGGGAAAAGCTCACAAAGCTTATCGATGCAATTACGCTTAAACTCGTCTAGCGGCTGATTAAAGTCGGCGCTCGTTCTGTGGCAATAGTTCATGAGATGAACTAGGTGGAAGTTTGAGCGGTCGCCAGGAGCAATCACGTCGGAGGTTTCGACGATTCCTTGAAACGGAACATCGGGGCTGCTGGCGGCGACCCAATAGTGCTGCGACAGTGGTTTGTCTAGAAACAAAATTACGTTCAACACTCCCTGCATATCTATCTCTAGATTGATGCCTTCCAGGCAGCGTTTGTGGAAATTTTCGGACGCCAGGTTCTTTAACAGTGGAAGCGGAGTTGTAATGATTATGCGGTCACAGCTGTGGTGCATATTGTTCGCGTAGAAATTGATTTCACCGGATTGGGAAATATCAATTTCTCGAACGGGGCACTCCCCATAGATCTCTCCGCCGTGCTGTTCAATAGAAAGCAGAAGCGCATCGACGATACGTTTATATCCGCCGCGGATATAGCCTTTTTGCTCTTTAGCGCTGCCTTTTTCGCGATTGAAGCGTGTCCAAAACCACAAGGCAGGTATCTGATCATACCTGTCTCCAAACTTTGCTTTTAGCAGAGGCAGCCAGAACTTATTAAAAGCATCTTCTCCAGAAAGAGACTTTAACCACTGAGCTGACGTGATGTCGTCCAATCCCTTGTCGGAAACTAGCGAACCGTAGAGGCCGGTAAGTCCGACCCGAATTCGGCTTAGCATTGATAGTGGGCTGAAGCGAAGCAAATCAATGGCCGTATTTAATGGATAGATTTTCTTTCCATCAAGGTAGCCGAATGAAGTTTCCTTCCAGTATGTCTCCTTTTCCAACGCCAATTCGGTAAGCAGCTGGAGCAAGTCATTATCCGTGGGAAGCATGCAGTGATAGAACCGCTCGAAGGTTGCTTGCTCGTGCTCGAAAAAGGTCCCTAGTCCGCCGAATTGCTCGGAAGCTTCAAACAGCGACACCTGGCAGCCGGCGCGGGTAAGATAGTGTGCTGCGGCAAGGCCGGTAATACCGCCGCCAATGATTGCAACTCGCTCTGCGCTGGCCATCCAGGAGCCCTTGAGGAATATACTTGCTGGTGTTGAGAATTGCGCTGGTTATCTTCCTACATGCACCGTGGCACGAGGCAGCCTCTCAGGCAAGAGATTGCGGGCGATGACGCATCCGTAGCGCGAAATGGTTCGACAGATACGCATCTTGCTGTCTCCGGTTTTTCTGTCGTAGCGCAAAACCAGAGGAATTTCGGTTAAGGCTGCGTCCAGGTCGCGGAGTTTAAGTAAAACTTCAACCTGACAAGCGAATCCACGTTCGCTGATGAAACTCGTACCGTGGTATTCCATCAGCGCCTTGAGAATCGCTGAGCGGTAAGCACGAAATCCACTGGAGTAATCGCTAACGTTGCGATACGGGAAAAGGGTCGACATAACAAGTCGTGCCCCTTCACTGAGCATTCGCCGGGGAAGGGTAACGCCAATCATTTCACCGCCGCGTACAAATCGCGAGCCGATAACAACATCGCTGCCCTCTTCAATCTTACGAATCATTTGGGCAAACAAGGCTGGGTCATGTGAACAGTCGGCATCCATCGTAATGACGATATCTGCGTCGGTGACTGCGTGTTGGAACCCGGTAACCAGGGCCTGACCTAGACCTCGGTTTACCTTGTGAGAGGCAAGTGAAATTTCACAGCTACCACTAAACTGCCTAACAACATCGGCAGTCGAATCGGTAGAACCGTCATCGACGACGATTATTTTTGGTTCAATATTTTGTAATGATGCGAGCGACTGGGAGACCTGCGCCAGAGTTGGCGGGAGGTCGTTTGCTTCATTAAATGCGGGTAATACTACAGCTACCTTAACCATTTTTCTCGTTTTACCTCAAAACTGACGCACTATCCACAACAGTGCGCGTACTGCGTTTGCCCCCCAAATCGCGCTGCACATTTTACAATCATCAGTAAATTTGTCAAGGAAATGAAAACTTGATGTCCGGGCTAAAAGTCAGTAATATTCGCAAGTTACATTTTTGGGCCATGAAGGGGGCTGTGAGATTTACAGAAAACATCATCGAACGGCCGCTGGTGGTAACCGCTGTGCTGGCTGGCCATATCGCGCTTTTCCTTAGCCTCCCCGTATCTCCTCTGCTCGATCTACCAAACCATATCGTTCGCTGCTGGGCTATCAAAGAACAGCTAATTGGCCATCAAGTCGGTTTTGTATTCGACTTCATGTTCATCCCATACATTTGCGGAGATTTGTTGCTGGCGGCAGTGCTCTCGATAATGTCGTGGCAAGCGGCCGAGATGCTTTGGACTGTCGTTTGTTACCTAGCTATGCCGCTGGGTGTTTGGGCGTATTTAAAAAGTCGCAACGCCGATGCTGGCACTTCAAAGCTTATCATGCTGTTTGCAGCTTATGCGTCCGCAAATTGGTTCTTCCTGAGTGGGTTTGCCAATTTTTGCCTTGGGATCGGTCTGGCGTTTAGCGCCGCCGCATCTTGGGAGAGGCTCTACCGTGAAGGAGATAGAGCAAAAGCATACTCAAACGCCGTCTGCATTGGATTAGTGCTGGCTTGTTATCTGACCCACCTAGCAGCTTTTTTATTTGCAGGGATAATGATTGGCGCAGTAACTGTGGCTCGAGTGCTAGGCGGGCGTGAATCTTTCATTAGCGCCCTCTGCAGCGCGCTGCCCTTTGCGTTGATTTTGGCCGCTCATGTCATGCTTCAGCCTGACGCTCCTGATATGGCGAGTGTGTGGCAGCATCGCGCGCTTTGGGAAAAGCCTTTAGCGGTCGGTGCGATGTATATCCGCTACAATCAGGCGGTGGATTCCATTCTATTCGCAACGTTGGCGCTTGGCATCCTGACCTTGGCGGCGTGGCCCACTAAATCTAAACAGCCACTCGACCTGGTTCAGCTTGGGGAAGATATTACAGTATTAATTGCGTTGACGGCTGCCTATCTTGTTTTGCCCGTCAAGGCCGCACCCGCATACGGTGTAGATAGCCGTGCTTTACCGTTCATGAGTGTTTCAGCAATGCTTATTGCGGCGGCTTTTATTAAGTCACGCGGTGAACTTCGTCTGCGCAGAGCCAATTTCCTGCTCTCAAGCATTGCAGTAGTAAGTCTGCTTTATCTTGTACCATTCATGCGCGCCCATTCGAATTTTGTTGCAGCGGTCGACCAAGCATGGCGCAGTATTCCGCCGGGAGAAAGGGTCCTTCCAGTTGCAACTGTGCCTGACATTGGGAGAATCCAGCCCAGTCTCCACCGACCGGAATTGTACGCGATTGAGAACCCTGGGTTTGTGCCTTACGTATTCAGCCGAGATACTTCTGGTTCTCAAATAGAGTATTTTCATTATAGATATCGATACCCCTACGCACCGCATATCAAGTGGTACTTAAATAACGAACAAATCAGATGGGACGAATTGTCGCCGATCTACAGCTTCATTTTAATTACTAAGCCCTATGAGCCTGAGAGGCTGGCAGAGCTGAATTACCGTTTGGTATATGAAAACGATGCTGCCGCGGTTTTGAAGCTTGAACAGGGATCAGCCGGCAGTGGCTCCACCGCAGCTGCTTCCTGAACCAGCAGTGCAGCCGAAGCAGTGCGAGCCGAAAACAATGCGGCGTTTCAGCAATTCTTCGTAATTGAAGTTGTCCAAAGTCATCGGCTCAGTTTGGGCAACCTGCAGATCCAGCATTTGGTTGAAATCACAGTCGTAAAGCTGACCGTCGAACCCCACACTAATCAGTGAACGGCACATTACGTTTTGGGCGGCGCTGGGATTGAATGCGTTGACTAACTTGGTCATGTAGTTTTCAAACTGCCCCAACTGCTTGAGCTGCTTTTTAAACCGGTGAATCGGCATATTCGTAATGACATACAGCTCATTAAAGACCACATTGAACTTCGCCTTAAGCTCTTGTTTGAACTTCCGCTCAAGAGCAGATTGCTCCCCGGGAAGAAATGCGCCGGCAGGGTTATATACCAGGTTAAGCTTCAGTTTCTCGTTGATTCCGTAACCTGCTGCGTTAAGCCTTTGCAGTGCGGTTATGCTTTTTGCAAATACGCCGGATCCGCGCTGCTTGTCCGTAAAATATTCTTCGTAATACGGCAGGGAGGATACTACTTCTACAGTATTGTCCGCATAAAACTGCGGAAGATACTCCTTGCTTTCGCCAGTAATGGGGTGTCCATCCAGCTGAACGGTTAAGTTGTGTCTGGCGATGACATGTTTACCCATACGCCGCGCTCCAATAACCATAAAATCGAAGTCAGGATGTAGTTCGGGTGCACCGCCGGTAATGTCCAAAGTTGCGATCTGTTTGTGCGACTCTAAAATCTGGAGGCAAGTCTCTATGTGGGCTCGGGTCATCGCTTCTTTTCGTTTCGGAGATGCGTCGACGTGACAGTGTCTGCAGGCCTGATTGCAAAGCTTGGTGATATTCACTTGAAGCGTTGATATTTCAAGCGGGCTTAGCTCCAGCGAGTTTGTTAAGCAGGCGTCTTCGAAATCAAACTGCTGAACGTCACCGCTTCCACATGATTCGTCAATAACTTCCAGTATCATCTGCCCTCAAGCGCCGAGCTTTTTTAAATGGTTCTGCATTTGGACACCATGGACAAGCGTTACGCCTGCATCCATTGCTGCTGCTACGTGGACTGCTTCCATCATTTGCTCCGGGCTACAGCCCGTTTCCAAGCAGCGTTCAGAAAAGGCTTCGATGCAGTAGGGGCATTGTTTCGAATGAGCAATGGCAAGAGCGATCAATGCTTTTTCCCGCTGATTTAATGCGCTGTCGGTCCCGGTTGCTTGGTTGTAGTAGTCGAAAAATTTGTTAGCCAGCTCGGGGCCGAATTTACCGATTTCCGAAAAGCGCTTTAAATCGTCCCGTTTGTAGTAATCACTCATAGATCCTCCTTTGTTAAAATTTCGCTTAGCCTAAGTCGCCGGGTTGAGGAAATTTCAATTTTCGACTATTTCATTGGCCCAATAAAATGCTCTGAATGAGAATATTCGGTGATAGAGCTTACTAATTAACCGTATCCTAACAGTTTCAAAATATTAGGGTGGCATTAAGTTCCCCATGGCTAATGAAAACATACTTGTCGTAGACGACGAAGCAGACATTCTTGAGTTGGTTAGGTACAACCTCGCGAAGGAAGGCTATTCAGTAACCTGCGCCCCGACCGGTGAGGAGGCTTTGGCAGCTGCCAATGAGCATACGCCGAACGTAGTCGTACTTGATCTAATGCTCCCCGGTATTGATGGGCTGGAGGTTTGCCGCCAGCTTAAACGTCGCAACGAGACAGAAACCGTTCCGATCATAATGCTTTCCGCTAAGGGCGAAGAAGCAGATATCGTGTCAGGGCTGGAACTTGGTGCAGATGACTACGTTACAAAGCCGTTCAGTCCGAGAATCCTCGTAGCGCGCGTAAAGGCGGCACTGCGTAGAATGGCCTCGGGCCCCGGTAGTGACATGGATGTGGTGCGGGTTCACGAGCTGATGATCGATCCTCGCCGACATGTGGTAGAGTTGTCGGGCAAGCGATTAGATCTGACACCAACAGAATTTCGAGTACTTCACTTTTTGGCGCGCCACCCGGGATGGGTCTTTACGCGGTATCAAATTGTAGATGCCGTTAAGGGAGAGAACTATCCGGTCACCGACCGTTCGGTGGACGTCCAAATTGTAGGACTTCGCAAAAAGCTCGGATTTGCTGAAGAGTACATAGAAACCGTTCGGGGTGTTGGGTATCGCTTTAAGGAGTGATGCATGCCCCGCAAACGGCTGCTTTGGCAGCTCTATCCGTCGTATCTTCTGATTACACTACTCGCGGTGTTTGCGGTGAGCTGGTACTCGTACCAGTCATTTAGAAGTTTTTACCTCGCATCATTACACGAAAACCTAGCAATTCGCGCCAAGTTCATTGAAGATCGCCTGCGTGAACCACTGATTAATCGGGACTTCGAGGCCGTCCGTAAGTTCACTAAACAGCTCGCCGTGGACGCTGCCGTCAGGGTAACAGTTATCGGCGCAGACGGAACGGTCATCAGCGATTCTCATCGTAGCCCCGAAGAAATGGACAATCATCGCGGTCGTCCGGAGGTGGTCGAAGCTTTGGGTGGTAAGACTGGGTACTCGGTCCGTTTTAGTGAAACTTTAAGAAGAAACTTAATGTATGTGGCTTACCCGATTGGGGGACTGAAGCCGTTTGCTATCGTTAGAGCCGCGATATCGACCAATGCTATTGACGATCAGATTTCAACTTTCACTTCGAGTGTTCTGCTGGGAGGTATTGTTGTTGCAATTCTAGCTGCTTTAAGCCTGCTGGCGTTTTCTCGTAGAGTCAGCAAGCCGCTGGACGAGATTCGAATAGTGGCGCAGCGCTTTGCCAAGGGTGACTTTAGTTCACGGCTGAAAGTCCCTGACACGGAAGAAATAGCAGAACTAGTCGAGTCAATGAACGAAATGGCTATGCAGCTCGACGAGCGGATTCGCACGATTGTTGAGCAGCGTGCCGAGCAGGAAGCGGTGCTTTCCAGTATGGTCGAAGGGGTCCTCGCTGTTGATGCCGATGAGCGAATAATCAACATCAATCAAACAGCGGCCCGTTTGATAAACACTGATGTGGCTCGAGCTCTCGGTCGGACGATTACGGAGGTAATCAGAAATTCAGAGCTGCAGCGCCTAGTCGTCGAAACCTTAGAGCAGTTTGGACCGATTGAACGCGATATTGTCATTCGGGGAACCGGTGATGAAATGTTTCTTGCTGTTCATGGGACCGCCCTGAAGGATTCAGACGGCAAGCGGGTTGGTGCCGTAGTGGTTTTAAATGACGTCACTAGAATTCAGCGCCTGGAGAATATGCGCCGTGACTTTGTTGCTAACGTTTCTCACGAGCTGCGGACTCCGATTACGTCGATCAAAGGATTTGTCGAGACTTTACTCGACGGAGCTTTAACGAGTGAAGAGGATGCCCGTCGCTTCCTGCAAATTATCGCCAACCACGCCGATCGCTTGAATATGATTATCGAAGATCTGCTGAGCCTCGCTAGAATTGAGCAGGGCGTCGAGCATCGCGGCATCGATCTGGCCGAAGGAAAATTGCTAACAGTGCTTCAGGATGCCGCGCAGGTTTGCCTTCCTCAGGCTGAGGTGCGCAAGGTTATCATTAACTTAAATTGCTCTGCTGACCTTCGAGTGCCGATGAACAACTCGCTGCTTGAGCAGGCCGTAATCAATCTAATCGAAAACGCTATTAAGTATTCCGAACCAGGTTCGACGGTTGACATTAGTGCTTATGAGGTTCGCGACGAAGTGGGTATTTCTGTGAAGGACTACGGAGTCGGCATAGCACCGGAGCACCATTCGAGGCTGTTCGAACGTTTTTACCGGGTAGACCGAGGCCGAACGCGCACAGGGCGAGATTCATCACCAGGCGGTACTGGCCTGGGATTGGCGATCGTAAAACACGTCGCGATCGCTCACAGAGGAAGGGTGAATATTAAGAGCACCCTTGGCGAAGGCTCAACATTTTCTATATTTCTACCCCGAGCGCCCCGTTATACCCAGTCTCTGAATGACGGTGACGGACAATTTCGCCCTCAACCAAGTAGATAACATCTTCAGCAATATTTGTGGTTTGATCTCCGATTCGTTCTAGATAACGGGAGATTGACAGCAGCTGGATAAAGTCGAGTGCGTGAACCGGATAAGCGATTATCGCTTCCTTGATTGTTTCGAAGTGTTCGCGATGCAGGTCGTCGACTTTAACATCCATTGCTAGAATTTGGCGCGCTAACTCAATGTCTCTATTAATCAGCGCGTCGATGCAGCGCTTAACCATAGCAATAACGATTTCTCCCATTGATTCCAATTGGGTAGTGGTTTCGGGTAGCTTCTTCGAGCTTAGAGCTACAGCGCGCTCCGCAATATTAAGAGCCAAATCACCGATTCGCTCCAAATCGTTGTTGATCTTGAGGACTGCAACAACGAAGCGCAAATCAAACGCCACAGGTTGATACAGCGCTAAAATCTTCAGACAGTCTTCCTCGATATCGACTTCCATCAAATCGACTTCGTTGTCGCGCTCAATCACGATGTCAGCAAGCTGTTCGTCCGAATGGTGAAACGAACGAAGTGCGTCTCTGCACTGCTCCTCGACGACGGTGGCAAGTGAAAGCAGCGATCGCTTGATCTGCTGAAGTGATCTTTGAAGCGGCTTGCTCATGATACGAATCCTCGAAGTTTAACTGTTCGTGCGGCTAATCGCCGACCCTGAGTATGGCGTTTAACACAAAAGCCCTCCGGCAAGTGAGACTTATGAGGGAAAAGCTCCAATTCCTAATACTATTTTTAGCAGATAAAAATATGTCAAGCGAATACAGGCGCTTAGACGCATTGTTCAACAAGCGACCGATAGGGGTTCTTACGCTTTTCTAACAATACCCTAACATGTCTTATCTATGCTCGGCGCAAATTAAACGGCGGTTGCTGCGGTGCGGCGCCGCTTACACGTTTGTAATTGCTCAAGGGAAAGCAAATGAAAACAAGTATGAAAATGATTTTTGCTTTGGCCGTGTTTGCAGTGCTTCTGACATCAGGACCTGCCTACGCACGCGACCAAATCCAGATCGTCGGATCGTCGACTGTATATCCGTTTGCCACAGTAGTCGCAGAGCGTCTCGGTGCAAAAGGCATGTTTAAAACCCCTGTTATCGAAAGCACTGGCACTGGCGGCGGAATGAAGCTGTTCTGTGGAGGTATTGGCGAGAAGTATCCAGACATTACTAACGCCTCCCGCGCTATGAAAGATACAGAGTGGGAAATGTGCAAGCAGAACGGCGTTAAGGATATCGTTGAAATTACAATTGGCAACGATGGCATTGCATTTGCCAGCAGCCTTAAGTCCAAGAAGCTTAATTTTTCGGTTGAGCAGCTTTGGAAAGCTATGGCTGCGAAAGGACCGAAGCCGCACAAGTGGAGCGAAATCGATCCTTCGCTTCCGAACGTTGCAATTCGAATCCTGACTCCTCCTCCGACATCCGGAACACGCGATGCGTGGAATGCGCTTGTAATGAGCAAAGGATGCGATGCCAAAGTTAAGGCTGCCGACAAGGATTCCTGCGAACTGATGCGGGAAGACGGAGCAGTCATTGAAGCAGGCGAAAACGATGCTTTGCTCGTTCAAAAGCTCGAAGCAGATCCGAGCCTGTACGGCATCTTCGGATTCAGCTATCTCGACGGTAACCGTGACAAGATTCAAGCGGCTTCGATTAACGGCGTTGATATTTCTCTGGCCTCAATTCAGAGCTATGAATATCCCGTTTCGCGTCCGCTGTTCTTCTACGTAAAGAAGGCGCACATTGGTGTAATTCCGGGTATCCGTGAATACCTAAAGGAGTTCACCAGCACCTCTGCTGTAGGAGATGATGGTTATCTTGCGGATCGAGGACTGGTTCCCCTTGAGCCCAAGAAGCTCACAGCAGTTCGAAGTGCTGCAGCTAATCTTACTCCGATGACTATGAGTAAGTAGCAGTTGACCTCGCTGCCGGCGCCGCGAATCAGCGGCGCCGGCAGATTAAACCTAACAATTTAACTACTAGTCGCGCGGGAAACTCGCTATGGCGCTTGCGGCCACTGTCTTTACTCTGCTTTTGTTCTCAAGCTTTGTTGTTGGTCGCAGTAGAGCCCGTGCCGCCGTTTCCGGTTCGGAACAGCTTAAGCTCCACTCACTTCCAAACTACCACGGGTGCTATGTTGCGCTTTGGGCTGGAGTTCCCGCACTGCTGATACTGCTTGCGTGGACCGCCCTTGAGCCATTGATGCTGCGCACAATCGTTCTCGATGCAATTCCTGAACGCACTGCTTCTATGTCTCAGCAGGAGTTGTCCGTACTCTTCTCCCAAATTCAGAACAGAGCGGAAGGCGCGTTCGGCGTCACAGATGCTGACGAAACGCTGGGCCGCGCAATTGAAACCTATCAGTCGCTTAAGAGAACTAGCCATAGTGCGATGATCGCGGTTTTTCTCTCGGTTTGCGTGCTATGTCTCCTGTTTGCTCGCTCGAAAATCTCAGTGAATTTTAGAGCTCGGCATGCTGTCGAGCGGGCGTTTAATGCATTTTTGCTGCTTAGTTCTTTGATTGCAATTTTAACTACTATCGGAATTGTTTGTTCGCTGATCTTCGAAAGCATTCGCTTTTTTCAACACGTATCTTTCACAGAGTTTGTTTTTGGAGCGAAATGGAGTCCGCAGACTGCGATGCGCTCCGACCAGGTTGCTAGCGAAGGAGCTTTTGGAGCCGTTCCACTTTTTCTAGGGACAATTCTAATTGCCTTTATCGCGATGTGTGTTGCCACTCCGGTCGGTCTGTTTGCAGCCATTTATCTGGCTGAGTACGCTGGAAAGAAAACCCGAGCAGTCGCCAAACCAATATTAGAGATTTTGGCCGGCATTCCCACCGTTGTGTATGGTTTCTTTGCTGCGCTGACCGTAGCTCCGTACGTTAAGGGTTTGGCAGAGGCTTTAGGTTTGGCCGCGTCTTCCGAAAGCGCCCTGGCAGCCGGGCTTGTGATGGGAGTGATGATAATTCCATTTATCTCGTCCCTCTCCGACGATGTTATTAATGCTGTCCCCCAAACGTTAAGGGACGGGTCATATGCAATGGGCGCAACTAAGTCAGAAACCATCCGACAAGTAATTATGCCCGCAGCCCTTCCAGGCATTGTCGGTGCAATCTTGCTGGCAATCTCGCGAGCGGTTGGTGAAACAATGATTGTGGTGATGGCGGCAGGCCTTGCGGCCAACCTTACGTTAAATCCTTTGTCCAACGTCACGACCGTAACCGTGCAGATTGTTACCATCTTGATTGGTGACCAGGAATTCGACAGCGCAAAAACTCTTTCGGCTTTCGCTCTGGGATTGATGCTGTTTTTCGTGACGCTGGCATTGAACGTAATTGCGCTGAGAATTGTGAAGAAATACCGGGAAAAATATGATTGATCGACGCAGCGAAGAATACCGCAAGCGCTCCGCATTGAGAATGAAGAAGCGCTATAGTGCGGATAGACGATTTCGCATTTATGGGCAGGGTGCACTGGTCTTTGGTGCGCTGGCGCTGTGTGTTTTGCTGATATCGATTTTTTCGAACGGTTATACTGCTTTCTTCAGAACGAAGCTGGCTCTTGATGTAACCTTCGACCCCGATGTCCTTGGCGTAGCGGCAAGTGATCAAGATCGACTTAGTCTGGAACAGGCCGATTACTACCCAGTCGTCAACAACTCGATCTACGCTGCGATTCCCGGCGAGCTCGCGCGAAGCGAGCGCAGGTTAGCGAAGGACTTAATTAGCAACGGTGCTTCAATTGAGCTTCGGGAAATGGTTTTGGAGGATCCTTCCCTCGTTGGAAAAACAGTTCGTGTGCAGCTAACGGCGTCGTCCGACCTTGACCAGCTCCATAAGGGCAACGCCCCGCGCGACGTAGCTGAGGGATTACGTCGTATTAAAGACCGACAGCTCGAATGGTACGACCGCTGGGTCCAGGAAGGCCGAGTCAGTTTAAAGTTTAATTTTAATTTTTTCACCTCCGGTGACTCACGTGATCCAGAGCTGGCGGGAATTGGCGGAGCGATTGTCGGTTCTCTGTTCACGCTATTTATTTGTTTCATTCTATCTTTCCCGGTAGGGGTCGCAGCAGCGGTATATCTTGAAGAGTTTGCGCCTAAGAACAAGTGGACCGATTTGATTGAGGTAAACATCAACAATTTGGCTGCGGTACCTTCGATCATCTTCGGACTGCTCGGCCTGGCAATTTTGCTAAACTTTTTTAATCTCCCGCGTGGCACTCCCTTGGTTGGCGGCATGGTCCTCGCGCTGATGACATTACCAACAATAATTATCGCCTGCAGGGCTTCGCTAAAGGCGGTTCCGCCATCGATTAGGCAGGGTGCACTCGCGATGGGTGCATCTCCGATGCAAGTGACCCTTCATCATGTGCTTCCACTTGCGATGCCCGGCACTCTGACAGGCACTATCATTGGCTTGTCCCAGGCCCTGGGTGAAACCGCTCCGCTGCTGATGATTGGTATGGTGGCATTTATCGTTGATATCCCGGGCGGTGTCGCAGAGCCATCGGCGGTTTTGCCTGTTCAGATTTATCTCTGGGCAGAGAGTGCGGAACGCGGTTTTGTCGAAAAAACCTCCGCCGCAATTATGATTATTCTTGGATTTTTAGTGATGATGAATTTATTTGCGATCTATTTGCGCCAGCGATTTGAGCGGCGTTGGTAGTAGCTTCGTTCCGAAATTTTGGATTTGTGATACAGATATGGAAAACCAAGATAAAGAAAAAGTAATGAACGGATCGAGCATGAAGCCGGGATTAGCTGCCGCTGCGACGAAGCCCTTGCAGGAACCTTCACGAAACCAAGCGGTGCGCCCTGATCACCGAACTCCGAAAGCGAAGGCTCGCGGGGTAAACGTATTTTACGGCTCCAAGCAGGCGCTGTTTTCGATTGATCTCGATATTTTCGAAAATGAAGTTACTGCGCTCATTGGTCCCTCCGGCTGCGGCAAGTCGACCTTCCTGCGCTGTATCAATCGCATGAATGATGTCATCGAAATTTGTCGGGTAGAGGGCACGATTGAGATCGATGGAGACAATATCTACGACTCCGGCCTGGATGTTGTCCAGCTGCGCGAGCGTGTAGGTATGGTGTTTCAGAAACCAAATCCTTTTCCGAAGTCAATTTACGACAATATCGCCTATGGTCCGCGGATTCACGGTCTAGCCGAAGATAAA
>JAGRAN010000048.1:11076-27239 GCA_020434585.1 Bdellovibrionales bacterium | reverse complement strand
GAGGTTAAGGATCGCCTCTACGATCCAGGAACCGGTTTGTCGGGTGGTCAGCAGCAGCGCCTGTGTATCGCACGGGCGATTTCTGTCAATCCGGAGGTCATTTTGATGGACGAGCCTTGTTCCGCTCTGGATCCAATTGCTACGGCGCACATCGAAGATTTGATGTTCGAGTTAAAAGAGAACTACACGATAGTGATCGTGACGCATTCGATGCAGCAGGCTGCCAGGGTCTCTCAGCGCACAGGATTCTTTCATCTAGGCGAGCTAGTTGAGGTAGGGAAAACTGAGCAAATCTTTCAGAATCCTGTAGACCAGCGAACTCAGGACTATATTACCGGCCGCTTCGGATAATTGATCCCATTTAATCTGAAATGCCTGCAAACTTTGCAGGCATAATAAACTATTTCGTATTTCTAACGAGATTGTAGTCGTACGCGTGTAAGGTTCAGCCCTCTAAGGCGTCTAAGCAATACACAGGAATTGAAGGCATTGGGGGCATTTAATGTTGAATACGTACGACATGTTTGAACTGGACGCAGGTGAAGACAACTCACGTCGTCTTCCGGAGCATAACTTGTTGATTGCTTTGCTCAATCGAGCGCTGCTTGATTACCTTGGGTCTAGCGGCGACGATCATATTAATGCTGGAGAATGGTTGTTTGCGGAAGACGATGCAGAAGACACGTTTTCCTACAGATGGGTCTGCGACCACTTGGGTTTAGAACCAGATTTTCTTTTGGGCGGTGTGCGCGTTATGCGTGAAGAGTCTAACGGCAAGGTTAAGCGCTGGTATCTGCAGCGTGGGAAGAGCGATCAGATTGCAGCGTAGCTAAAGCTTTTCGAGTCATTCGCAGGATAGATTCCTCGCAACTCCATGCGGCAACTTCCGTAAGGGGGACCCAGCGAATATCTTCAGCTTCGTTATTTCGTTCGAGTTCCCACTGCCGGGACCTGAATAGAAAGCGGACGTCGTAATGGAGATGAGGCTGCACCTCTCGATACTGTGGAATGTGGTGGATGTCTAAGTCAAATACTGTTCCATCTACTTCATCCAAATCTTCTAACCCAGTTTCTTGAGTTACCTCGAGCTTCGCCGTGGCTCTGAGGTTATCGCTCCCGTCAGCATGGCCGCCGGGCTGGAGCCATTTATTTAACTTGCGATGCTTGATTAGCACTGCGCTGCTGTGGTCTGGAGAAATCACAAAGGCAGACGCGGTAAAATGTCCCTCGAGACACTCACGTTCTAAACACAGCGGTTCACGTTGTGCGAATGCAAGCATGCTGGTGAGGACCTGTTCCTGTTCTGCGCAGCACGGCCGGTAGCTGCGTAGAAGTTCTATCAGTGCTGATTGGTTTGCTTCGATAGGGTCTAGTTCCCGCCCGCAACAAGGTGGCTGAGCTGCACGGAGCGGAAGCTGACAGGTTTGCGAACTTTGCCGGTGCTGTCCTTCCCCACTGCGAAGTGTTCTTCGTCAATCTTAATTACTTCTACGTGTGCTACCTCTTCCGGCCATTCGGCACCTTCGCCGCAGTCCCATTTTCCCTGCTCGACGGGTCCCGGCGCACTGGTCCAGCCTTCAAGCTGGACGAATTTTTCCAAATTGTTGTCGCATACGAGGTCGAAACCTTCTTCAAGCGGCAGGCCGAAAGCCAGAGCGTTCCAATACATCGTATAAGCAACGTCTGCTAAGCCATCGAGCATTTCAACCGCATCGGGCTCACCGTTAACTTCAAACTGAACGTCATTCGGGTCTTCGACTTTTGTGCCCTTGATGATTGGCGTTACCTGAAGGCCTTTAATCACGTATTCAAGAACTTCGGTAAGTAGGAGTTGTGCTCCGAGCTTACGAGTTCGCTCGTCGCGCATGTCGAGTTCTACGGCCACTTCCTGGCCACCCAGCTGCATGAACTTTTGAACTTTGTTGCCTTTCATTAAACTTCAACTCCAACTAGCTTTTCCATTTGATATTGCAGCCGATGCTCGGGGTTTGATCCGTGGGCACTTCAGCTCCTTCTAAAATACAATCTAAAGCATTGCAAAGGTCAGCTCCGGTAACCGGAACATTGTTGTCGGGACGCGAACCGTCGAATTGTCCGCGATAAACGCAGGAGAGAGCTCCGTCGAATATATAAAAATCCGGAGTGCATGCGGCGTCGTAAGCTTTCGCTGTGTCCTGGGACTCGTCGTACAAATAAGCAAAAGGGTAGCCAAGTTCTGCCGCGAGCTGCTTCATTTTCTCAGGGGAGTCGTCCGGATAATTATCCACGTCGTTTGAACTGATGGCGACAAACGATATCCCTTTCGGGATGTAGTGGTTCGCGACTTCCACTAATTTAGCATTCAAGTGCTTAACGAAAGGGCAATGGTTGCAAATAAACATCACAACTGTTGCCGTGTTGGATTTGATGTCTGTCAGAGAAAGCGTCTTTCCGCTGACCGTATCGGGAAGAGAAAATTCAGGCGCTCGAGTGCCTAGCGGCATCATGTTTGACGGGGTTTTTGCCATGCTTTGCTCCAACAATTATCGGCCCAAGACGACTTTAAGGGCTCGAGAGAGTGTGGTCAAAAACGGCCGCAAGCTACGGAAAACACTGATTGTTGATATGATTGCTAAGTTAATATAAACTTAGGCTCTTAACCTAGCTCCTTGATTTCACTCATTGTCTTCGGAGTAAGCCGCCGGTGAGCGATTAGCGACGCTGACTGGCGGGGCAGCACACTAGGGTTTTTCTTCCCTCGCGGGTCGGGTGCGCACTGTTCAGTAGTTCAGCTGCTCAGTGTGCACCTGATCCAACGAATTGGATCTCATCCTGAAACTCCAACAAGCGAGGTAATAATGTCACAGCAAGCGACAACTGCTGTTCGTCAGTGGACTTCTTCCGACGAAGAAGCCTGCGTTCGTCTCCGGACCGTCGAAGGTGGTGGACTCGAGCTCGAGTACGAGGACACCCGCATCGAAGGTGACGGTACGCTCCAGCACATCGCGATCGACTCGCCCGGCTCGAAGTATCTGCGCGGTGTTCCCGGCGGGTACGGCGAGGTCTACGGCCGCGGGGCTCAGCAGGTCTGCACGATCGAGCGCGTCAATCCCGACACCGGCACCCGGACACGTCTGGTGATCTTCCTCGACCCGGAAGATCCGCGCAACGAGTCCGAGACGATCGGCTGGCGTGTCGGGGGTTTGCTTCCGTAGGCGCAGAGGAAGCGTCTCTCAAGATGTTCGTCTTTGATGTTGGTAGAGCAGCTGCCCCGCCATCATCACTTTAAATGGCTGAATGCATTTGGCAGATCTTCAGCATGGCACGGCCAGCCGACTTTTGCTTTTTCGATCAGATTTAAATCTAAGTCGGCAACAGCTATCGGATCGCTGTCCGATGTCTCTGCAACTAAGTGGCCAAATGGGTCGAAAATCATGCCCTTTCCGGCAAACGGGAGTCCAAATTCGTCGGCGCCGTTTCTGTTGGAGCTTGCGACGTAGCATCCAGATACGATAGCGGCGAGCGCAAGCGCGTGTTCCCACTTGTATAGAGTTGCCGATTCGGTTGCGCGGGGGCAGACAATCAGTTGTGCGCCGCTGCGGCCATAATGCCGCGCATATTCGTTAAACATCATTTCAGTGCAGATCAGAAACCCGGTTTTAATTCCCAGCACGTCTGCAATCTTAAAGTCGGTCGTGCCTCGACGAAACCAGCGCGCCTCGTAGTAGCCCTCTTCATTTGGGAAGAACTGTTTGTTGTGGACCTTTTGAATGCCGTTTTGCTCGGTCCATGTGAATCCCTGGTTAACAGGGTCGCTTCCTTCCATCAGCGGTCGGGAGCCCAGCACGGCCTTAACTCCAAGTTCGTCAAGTCGGTCGATGCCGTGTTGATGCAGCTCTACGGCCTTGTCGAATACTGCCGGGTCGGGTTCAGGTTGGGCAGCGAACCACGGCCCGAACGGCAGCTCATTCAACAGAAGGATATCAGGCTTTGCCTCTGCTACCTGCTCAATTAGAAAGCTCCACTCACCCTCACCAGGCCGAAGGTCGGCCGCAGCTTCGCAAACAGCGATTCGCATATTATCTCCTTATGCGCTGAAAATTTGAAGTTACTACTCTGCCAATACTTTAAACGAAAGACAAGACAGTCGGCGGCTGTTCGGGTAGCATTGTGGCGCTAATTGATTCCTAAGAATTCCGGCAAGCAGCTTGATACTTTTTAAGCAAACGATTGTCCTCCTGCGCGAAGAGCTGCGCGAGCTGTTTACCCGCAAAAGGTCGTTGTTTTCCCTGGTCTCGTACGTTGGCTTTACGCTGCTTGTCTTTTCCGGGTTGGCTCGGGCCATGCAGCGCGCCCGCGATGCGGTCGGCGGACACTCTGCCATGGACGAGCCTCAAGTCCTAATCGAACGCTTTGGCCATTCGATGCAGCCTGAAATGTACAATGTCCTAAAGCAGCTGGCCGCCGTGCCGGCCCCAATCGTAATTTATCAATGCCTTTCACTGGTCGTGCTTCCGACACTAGTCGCAATGGTGAGCTGCGACATGGTTAGCGTAGATATTTCGCGCGGTACTCTGCGCTACGTATTACTGCGAGCATCGCGAACAGCGTATTACCTATCCAAGCTGCTGTCACATTCGGTACTCTATGTAATCATACATCTGGTTACAATGCTTGGCTTGCTGTATGTGCTCGCCGAAAGTGACTCTGCTTTTAATGCGTTCGACCATCTCACGGTTGCGCTTGCATACGTCGCAATCACAGTTCCAGCTGTCTGGTTTATGGTTGCACTTACCGCTTGGGTATCCAGCTGGTGCCGGAGAACTATCAGCGCCCTGCTGTTGATTCACCTGTTTTGGATCATTTTGCTCTCGCTGATGGTTAAGTGGCCTGAGTTTACCCCATTTTATTCGAAGATAACCGTTGGATTGGTCGCGCCATTTGCAGAGTTTGCGCCAAAAACTTTACTTGGAATGAGTGCCTGGGCGTTCGGCTTTAGCGTAGCGGGCTTCTTAGGATTTCTCAGAAGAGACGTTTGATATGGCAGCTTCACTTGCAATAAAGAACCTCTCCCGCAATTTTGGCGCGCTGAAAGCAATCGATGATTTGTCGCTAGAGATCCCAGAATTGGCAGTTGCGGCCTTCGTCGGCGCGAACGGTGCCGGAAAGACAACCACCTTTTCAGTGATAGCCGGATTTTTAAGAGCTAACAGCGGCACGATCGAAATCTCAGGTGAGGACGTCCGGGCTTACAGGAGGAGGGGTGGGCGAATGGGTTTGCTGCCTCAGGACGTTCAGTTCTATGACGAGCGCAGCATCTATCGGCAGCTCAAAATGTTTGCCCTGCTTGAGGGCTTGTCCGGTGCTGCTGCCGACGCGGAAGTAGACCGCGTGCTTGAGCTTGCGCACCTCACGGAAAAGGCGAAGGAAAAGCCAGGAGCTCTTTCCCGGGGAATGAAGGCAAGACTCGGCGTTGCGCAGGCATTGATCGGCGACCCGCCGATAATTATTCTTGATGAACCGACCGCAGGGCTTGACCCGCGCATGCTTGCAGAATTTCGCAAGACAATCGATCGATTGCGCGGTCGTTCAACTATAGTTATCAGCTCGCATGATTTAAGTGAGCTAGAGACACTTTGTGACTATGTGTGCATGATCGATCATGGAAAACTCGTGCGCCAGGGCCCGCTGCGCGAGATGCTCGGTGCCAGCTCAACCGTGGTCTACGAACTCGAATCGGCACTGACTGGAGTGGAGGACATTGCAGAGAAGGTCGCTCCGTGGAAAGTTAGACTGCTCGAAAGCAATAAGCTTGAAGTTTCATTTGATCCCCGAGAACATAAAGCTGCGGATGTTAATGCCGCCTTACTAAAAATCCTCCTGGAAAGCGGCGCCGCGATTCGCAATGTAAGGTCGGAACGGACTTTAGAACAAAGTTATTTCGAAGCGACGGATAAGGACTGATTTCAGCCCTTAGTGTGAAGGACGAAGTCAATCTGGCGCGGGAGATCTGCCGCAGCACTTGACTTGCTGCAAAACATATCAGCTCCAGTCATCAGCGAGGTTTGCTTAAAATCAGAGCCGCCAGCTGTAAGCATGATTACCGGTAGATTTTTTAGTTTGTCAGTCTGTCTGATGACCTGAAGAAACTCTGTTCCGCTCATGTCAGGCATCATTATGTCACTGACGACGAGGTCGATCTGTTCGCGCTCTAACAGCTCAAGTCCTTTTGCCGCAGAGTTAGCAACAAGGACTCGGTAGCGCTGGTTCTCCAGAATAGTTTTAAAAATAGTCAGCTGATCTTTGCAGTCGTCGACAAGCAGCAGCGTTTTTTGCTCGCGAAGCGCAGAGGAGTGTCGCTCGTCCGCATTAAGAATGCGGTGGCCGCGATGCAGCATCTCTTCGCTGTCTCGAGTGTTGTTGCCCATTAGAACTTTCCGCCTGCCAGAATTGCTGGTTGAATATTTAGTATCGTCGTTAAATCCTTTAGGCTTGATGAAGTGGGCCGTAAGCCGCGAAATCTTTGAGTTTTTAATATGGAAACGTGCCCGAGAGGCCTCTGGGCGGTAGCCCAAAGCGGGTATTCGGGTTAAGCTATCAGTTCATAAATAAGAGGGATTTTACTCTAAGGAGCCCAATGAACCATTCAGACGAGAGCTACGTTACAACCACGCTGGATGCCGCAATTGGTTGGTGCAGGAAATACTCATTATTCTCCTACCCATTCGTGACTGCGTGCTGTGGCATGGAGTTCATGTCGGTTAACTGCTCTCACTATGATACTGATAGATTTGGTGCAGCTTTACCGCGCTTTACGCCGCGCCAGTCTGATTTGCTTTGGGTCGTTGGTACTATCACACACAAGCAGGCGCCCGTTCTGCAGCGTGTCTACGAGCAGATGACCGACCCGAAGTGGGTGGTTGCTTTTGGTGCCTGCGCGTCCTCTGGTGGGTTTTATGACAACTACGCGACAGTTGCCGGAATAGATAAGCTAATTCCCGTCGACATGTATATTCCCGGATGCCCTCCGCGTCCCGAGGCCGTCCTGGATGGTTTGATTAAATTACAGCAGCAAATCCATCGATCAAAGCAGCCGATTTCTGGTGATGATCCGACGGCACGTCCGGATATTCTTTCAGAATACGCGCCGAGAGCAGGTGAGTCGCAGTTCTAATAGTCTTCATCTAAGAGTTTGATAAAAATACGATTATAGCCATTGCCTGCTGGCAGGGGCTACTATCCGAATGTACGCCCACTAAGCGTCTGGGGAAGAGAGCGATCCGAAATGGAAGCACCCGTTTTTGCCGCATCGTTACAGTTAGTCAGCGTCAACGCGATGATGACCACGATGGTATCAGCAATTGCGGCTGGCGTGATGCTGATAGTTTTCGCGCAGCGATTTAATCTCCCCGCAATTGTACTGCTGCTTGCCGGAGGAGTGGCTCTTGGTCCGATGGGCCTCGGGTTGGTTCAGCCCGACAGTCTGGGGGAGGGGCTGCGGGTAATTGTGCTGCTGGGAATTGGCTTAATTCTTTTCGAAGGCGGACTGACTCTTGATATTGAAGGCTACAAGTCGGCCTCTGTAATTATTAAGCGGCTGCTATCGGTCGGAGTGATTGTGACCTGGACGATAACCGGAGTTGCGGTTTACTCGATCATGGGGTTTTCGCTCTCAAAGTCATTTCTCGCCGCAAGTTTAGTCATCGTTACTGGCCCGACAGTAATTGCTCCGCTTATTAAGCGAATTCAGTTGATTCCCCGCCTTCACAATATTCTGCATTGGGAGGGTGTGCTGATTGATCCCATCGGCGTGTTTGTTGCGATTTTATGTTTTGAATGGATCATGGCGAGTGATGCCGTGGCGCTCGCAAACTTTCTTGCCCGGTTCATAGTCGGCTTAGTAATCGGCGGTGCAGGGGGCTGGCTGATTTATCAGGCTGAGCGGCTGAGAATTGTTCCGGAAAACCTGGTCAATATTTTCGCTGTAGCGGCTGCAATTCTAATTTTCGGACTTTCAGAAGCGATAGTATCAGAAGCCGGCCTGCTTTCCGTTGCTGTTGCGGGACTGGTCTTTGGAGTATTGGAGCCGTGGCAGCTCAAACAAATACGGCAATTTAAAGCCGAGATAATCGATTTAGTGCTCGGTACATTATTCATCCTGCTCGCTTCCAGACTTAGTTTTGATCAGTTCGAAGCCTTTGGAATGCGCGGAGTGATATGCGTTGCGATTGTTATTTTCGTCGTGCGACCGATCAGCGTCTGGATTTGTGCCATTGGGACTGATTTTGACTGGCGCGAAAAAGTTTTCTTAAGCTGGGTTGCGCCGCGCGGAATCGTCGCCGCTTCGATGGCATCTATTTTTGCCTTAGTGCTTGAGCACAATACCCGGGTAGACGATCCGCGATTTATTGAAACTTTTACCTATTCAGTGATTATCGCAACGATCGTACTACAGGGATTCTCGGCGGGAGCATTGGCAAAAGTATTGGGGCTCAGGTTGTCTAAGCCTCGAGGCTGGCTGGTTGTGGGTGCCCACGCGTTTGGACGCGAGATAGCAGCGTTTATTGAAAACACAGCAAAGGTCCCCGTAATGCTCGTCGACACCAACCTGCGGGCAATTCGCGATGCCCGAGCGGCGGGTCTGCATGCGGTGGTTTGGGACGCAAACGACTTATCGCTTCAGCATTTAGAAGAGTTTCAAGGAATCGGCAATGTGCTCGCGGTCACGGATAACGAACATTTGAACCAGCTAATTTGTCAGCGTTGGAAAGAGGCGCTTGGCAGAAATCGAGTTTACGCCTGGAGTCGTAGTCGACCGGCCGCCGAATCTGAACAGAGTGCAGAAGGTCGAGTAATTTGGAACCGCCTGCCTAAGCCTTCGTTCGTCTCAGAAAAGCTGCTCAGTGGAGTCGCAGAACTCCTGTCTGAGCGGAGCGAAGAGGCGCCGTCGGAAACCGCAACCCGCCCACTGTTGTCTGTAGCGGGAGATAGAGTGGTGGTTGATCCCCGGGACGACCATTTGAGTAATTACGAAGGCGAACACATTAGCCTCTACTTGACGTTCGAATCATAGCTGGAAATCCGATGCGTTAGGTCGGCAGCGGCGAAACGGCAAAAAATCTGATACATTGAGAGCAGGATTTATCGCTTAAACAGTCGGAAGTCTCGATGAGTATCATTCACCTCCTATCCGTTATCCTGCGAGCTGTTGGCTGCGTTTATTTTATTTTAGCTGCGATAAAGTTAAGGGACATCAGGGTCTGGTTTTTGGTCGGCATTCTTGTGGCTGCCGGCGCGTATCATGCTGGCGAGGCGCTGGTTCGAGTCGATTTAGAAAAGCAATTTGCTGTCACTATCGGAGGAACCGGACTCGATCTGCTCGGACTAGTGATCAGTGCGATGATTTTGGTGGGAGTCGTCGTGTTTCACAGAATGGTCGGCAAAGGTTTTCGGGCAGAAGAACTCTTGGGTCGAACTACCGAGACATTTCGTGAACTGGTTGAGCAGGCGTCCGACGGTATTTTTACGCTCGACCGGGATGGTCAGTTTAGCGAAGTGAACGAAAGCATGTGCCGTGTAACGGGCCGAAGTCGCGGTCAGCTGCTGCTAACAAATATTACTGACTTGGTGCCAATTCCGGAAATTCCATCCGTCGTAGTTTCACTTGAAGATATTTTGTTAGGGAAAAAGGTTCTGCTGGAAACTCATTTTGTTCATGTCAGAGAGCACCTTGTCCCGGTCGAAGTTAGTGCGAAAATGCTGTCAGACGGAAGAATTGTCGGAATTGCGCGTGATCTCTCGGAGCGGAGAAAAACCCAGGAAGCTCTGGAGGAAGCTGAAAGCAAATTTCAAGTTTTGGCAAAGCACTTGCCTGGCGTCATTTACCTCTGCCGTAATGATACGCGTTATTCGATGCTCTATTTAAATGACGCAGTGAAGGATCTGACCGGCTACACGAAAGAAGAATTTTTGAACGACCAAGTTAGTTTTATCGAGCTCTATCACCCGGACGATTACGACCGTGTTTTTGGCAGCGTTGACGCTGCGCTCAGAGAGCATCAGGCGTTCACCCTCGAATACAGAATTAGGCACAAAGATGGGTCGTGGCGCTGGGTGTATGAAATTGGAGCCGGGGTATACAAGGGTGACTCGCTGTGCTACCTCGAAGGCTTCTTGACCGACTTAACCCCACAGAAGCAGGCGCTAAACAGCGTGGGGGTGAGTGAAGAACGCTACAGTGAATTAGCCGATGCGATTTCAGACGGACTCTGTGTTGTCGATAGCTCGGGGACGATTACCTATGCCAATCAGCGGCTGCTGTCGATGCTTGGCTACAGCGGGGACGAGTTTTACGGGCGCAAGTTTCAGTCGTTCACTATCCAGGGAGATGCTCAGGATATTGACCGGCCCGCTCTATTGGATCTTAGACATAAGGACGGCAGGACCACACGGGTATGTGTTAGCCGATCGCCCATCGGACAGCTAGGATCCGACAGCCGGGCGCTGCTGCTGGTCGCGGCGCTTCCCGAGGCCTTGCTCGGAGACCATGGGGAGCAGCTCGGTTCTAAGCATTAGACGCCTATCTTTGACGTGGCTATTGACATTACCCTCTTAAAACATATAGCAAAGATGTCAGAAAATTGATTGATTTGAGTATACTGCAGCCGCCGGCAATTGTTACAAGCTGAGCGCAACTTCCGCCCGAACTGCGGAAATCGAAGAGATAGAACATAAACTAGGCGCCGTGGCCGATATGAGCGTAGAAGAACTAGCCGCTGACTCCGACATTACAGCGAATTCCGAATCCAACGAATTTTCCGAGTCTGCGAAATCCTTTGATCAAATAATCAGCAGCAAAGCAATTCTGAATGCCATAAGTGACTTGGGCTTCACTGAGCCGACTGGTGTTCAGGCCCAAACAGTTCCACCCGGGATTGCCGGTCACGATCTAATTGTTCAAGCTAAAACTGGCAGCGGCAAAACGCTGTCGTACGTGCTGCCGCTGCTTTCGCGTTTAGAGGAGGCCGAAAACAACGGTCCCGTAAATAAGACCTTTGCACTTGTTGTTGTCCCTACCCGCGAACTAGCCACACAGGTTGTCGACGTCATTCGGAGTATTCGTGCGGAGATTGCGCCGACAGTTGTTATCGGCGGAGTTAGCAGCGGTGCGCAGATTAAATCGTTGAACGATGACGGCAGAATTGTTGTAGGCACTCCGGGCAGACTCTTGGATTTGATACGTCAGAAGAAGCTGTCGCTGCGCTCCTGTCGATATTTTGTTTTGGACGAAGCTGATGAAATGCTTTCGATGGGCTTCCTTGAAGACGTGCGTGCAATCCTTTCCAGGCTGCCCGACAAGCGCCAGGGAATGTTTGTCAGCGCCACCATTTCTGGCCGGGTTAGAGTTTTGGCTAACAGCTTTCTGACGAAGCCGCTTAGCATAGAAGTTGACGCATCAAACAAAGAGTTGCCCCCGATTGAGCATCTGTTTTGCAACGTTGCCGGCGATTTAATGGCCAAACCAACCGCGCTGTGTGATTTGATTGAAACCGAACGTCCGACTTCCGCAATTATTTTCTGCAACACCAAGTCTGATACTCAGCTTGTTGAAGTTCTGCTGCGCCGCAGGGGCTTTGACGCTCGGCGAATTAATTCTGATCTTACTCAGTCCCAGCGTGATCGAATCATGGACAAGATTCGCGCTGGAGAGCTCAAACTGCTGGTTGGAACGGATATAGCTGCCAGAGGGCTCGACTTGGACCAAATAGATCTGGTTGTGAATTACGCTATTCACGATCAGCCTGACACCTATATTCACCGCACTGGACGGACCGGCAGGGCCGGGCGAACCGGAAGAGCCATAAGTTTAGTTGGCCCAAGGGATTTCGGTGCATTTCACTTCCTACAAAAAGTCGTAAAGGCGGATTTTAGAGAAATGGAACTTCCTTCTGACGAAGATGTTGCAAACGCACGCTTGGCTCACATGTATGAAATTATTCGTGAGAGCAAGATTGATTTGAACGAACGCGACCTCGTCGTTGCCCGCAAGCTTCTGCAGGAGTTAGGTGGTGACGGGGACCATAGTGAAGAAATGGAGCAAATGCTCGCCAAACTATGCCGTGCAGTGCTTGAGCACGCGATTGCTCACGAGGCAAAAAGTTTGGACGAAGAGCTCGAATCTGAAGGCGGCCGCGGGAAGCGCCAAAACCAGGAATCTGGAAGAGATCGCCGCTCGAATCAGCGTGACTCGCGCGAAGGATCCGGAAACGATCGCAGTAGGTCAGACAATGGACACGATCGTGACCGCTCGCGGCCGGACCATGGATTTCTGCACAAGCTTGGACGGGGCGATGTCGTTCGTTTGTTTTTGGGGCAGGGCCAATCTCACGGGATGACCAAAGACGAATTCGTTCACCTAGTAACTGAGTTTGCCGAAATTGATCAGAAGTATCTAAAGAGCATCAATATTCGCGACAAATACGGATATGTTGATGTTTCGCCGCGCGATGCAATTCGACTAATCGAGACGTTGAACGGTATTGAGTACAACGGTGTCAGCCTCCCGGTTGAGTTCGCCACGGTGTTAGTCCGAGAGCGTAGAAATGACAATGACCGCCGCGGCGGATTTAAGAACGATCGCGGAGACCGCGGAGGTAGAGGTCGAAGAAACGATCGTGGTGGACGGCGCGATTCGCGCGGAGGCGGAAGAGGTGGTGGAAGAGGCGGTGACAGACGCGGCGGCGGAGGTGGAGGCGGCCGAGGCCGTGATCGCCGCGGCTAATTGCTAGGCAGGAGTTTTGGCCAGCGATTAGTGTAGTTGTCGAACGTGATTCTAAATCGCTTATCGTTTTCGATATCTTTAACGAAAATCTGATAGTTAGCAGTAATATGGTCGTGCTCGCCCTCTCGGCAGCTGGCAAAGAGTAGGTATTTTCCGCCGGCCGCGATTGTCGGGAAATACTCATGTCCGCGAGGAGGACCGTAATCCGCCAATGCTTTGATGGATTTGTCAGATAAGCCGTAGCGGTACATTCCAGACCGTTCGTTCGTACCTGAGGTTTTGATCCAGGCAAGTGCTTCGCCATCGGGAAACCATGCAGGCTCGCAGCCTTCGTGGAGATGCTGCAGCTCGCCAGTTTGCAAATTGGCAATCCAGGTGTTCCACCGGCCTTTTTTGTCGGAGATAAAGGCCACGGAGATTCCGTCAGGTGAGACGCGCGGTTTGATCACATCGTAGCTTCCGAAATCTTTTGAACCAGCTGGGAAAATTTCTCGCTCACCGCCTTTATCCAGCTCAACTGCGATGACCTTTGCCCTGCCTCGCTCAAAATATACTGTGCTCCCGTCGGCGCTGAAGCTCGGGAAGGTCCCATCATCGGCTAGCTTGCGTGAGTCAGAGCCATCACTTTGCATAATCCAGATTGAAGATTTAGCGGTCCGTTGATTTGATTCGGCGCGGGCAAAGACTATGTGTTCACCGTCACGCGAGACATCGGGATAGATGTCCTCTTGTTCTGAATTAAATAATTCTTGCACGGCGCTGCCGTCTGCGCGCATCGAGTAAATTCCGAAACTGCCGCTTCGGTTGGAGTCGAATACTATCTTTCCAGGGAACTGCTGCACCAACTCCGCTAAGTCGGCAGAGTCTTGTTCGCTTGCCGCTTCGTCGCTGGGTGGAAGCGGACGTTCAAAAAATTTGCTTAAAAACCCGAGCTTCATTCCTGCCGCAATTCCTCCTACGCTCAGAACAGTAAAAAGCACAACAACAGTGCGTAAGTTTGACATATATAATCCAGGTGCATCGAGACTACTCTGAGCCGAAAGCTGCGTGAAATGTATTCTGCTTGGTATATCGCGAGAGGTACGGCCCGGCAAGCAGGCAGCGGTTAAAAAGGGACATAATTTGTGCAAAGTTATCCATAGTTTGACTGAATTCTTCAGCACTGGTCAGGATCTATCGATAACTCATCAAGACTGTTCGGGGGAACTAATGCGCAGATTTTCTACCATTTTCTTAGCTGCAATGCTTGCGAGCACCGTAGCGGCCAGCAGCGCGTCGGCGCAGGTGTTCAAGTACAAAGATGAAGAGGGTCGAACTCACTATGTGACGGACGCTGATAAAGTACCCGCAAAGTATCAGGAGCAGGTATCTTCACCTCACGACTTGCCTAAAATTAACAAAGTAAAATCTTTATCGGGACCGCTTCCTGTTAGAACGTCGACAGAGGGTTCTTATGCGCCCGATGGAAGCAAGAAGGTGGAAATATTCGTTACCTCATGGTGTCCATACTGCACCAAGCTTGAAAAATTTCTGCGTGAGGAGAGAATTCAGTTCACCCGCTACGATATTGAGCGGAACAAGTCTGGAGCCCGTAAATACAGCAAACTAGGGATGCAGGGCGTGCCCATTGTTCGTATTGGCTCGACTATAATTCCAGGCTACAACCCTAATGCCATTCGCGCTGCGTTGAATAATTAGTATATACTTTTCCACCGTACGGCGTTGCGGCTTAGTCCGCTTAGTGAGATAAGAGTGGAAAATTCCGCCCTTTTCATATGATCCAAATTGATAATATTTCTAAGTCCTTCGGCAGTCAGCAGTTGTTTTCTGATGCGAGTTTTTCCGTGGGCAGGGGAGAGCGTATTGGACTGGTTGGCCGCAATGGCCACGGCAAATCCACACTGCTCAAGATAATCGCCGGAACAGAATCTTCCGATTCCGGTGAAATACATTTTCCTAAGGACTATCGCGTCGGCTACCTAAGCCAAAAGTTGGACTTTTCCGCAGCCAGCGTACTGGAGGAATGTTCTAAAACGCTTAAGAAGAACGAAGATGGATGGCTTGAGACTCACCGAGCGGAGGCCATTCTTCACGGATTGGGGTTCTCAGAGCATCAATTTGCCATGCGGCCCAGCGAGCTGTCGGGTGGTTTCCAGGTCAGGCTTCAGCTGGCGAAGCTTTTGGTTTCTCATCCAGATCTACTTTTACTCGATGAACCGTCTAACTACCTTGATATTGTTTCACTGCGTTGGCTGACGAAATTTTTGCGGTCCTGGTCCGGCGAGCTGATTTTGGTGACCCATGACAGGGGTTTCATGGACCAAATCATCACACATACTGTCGGAGTGCATCGCACTAAAGTGCGCAAGGTTCCTGGATCAACTTCCTATTACTATTCTCAAGTGGCGCTGGAAGAAGAATTCCATGAAAAGACGCGCGTCAACCAAGAAAAGAAGCGGGCTCAGGCCGAAGAATTCATCAGCCGATTTCGCGCCAAAGCGACTAAGGCACGTGCAGTTCAATCGAGGGTGAAGGCGCTTGACCGCATGGAGCAGTTGGAGCAGCTTGAGAATATCTCAAATCTAGAATTCTCATTTCAGTACTCGCCCACCCAAAGCAAGTGGCTGATGAAGGTGAGCGATATCTCGTTCGGTTATACTGAAGAGCCGCTAATGGAGTCGATTTCATTTGCCGTAGGAGCTGACGACAGAATTGGAGTGATCGGGAAGAACGGTAGAGGAAAAACAACTCTGCTTAATCTCATTGCCGGTGAGCTTAACCCCACGTCAGGGGAAATCAGCTTAGGTGCAAATACTAAGCTAGCCTACTTTGGACAGACAAATGTCGATCGTCTTTCGCCGAACTTAACCATTGAACAGGAAGTTCAGTCCGTTAATCCATCTCTTAGCCGAACCTCAGTTAGAAACATCTGCGGAGCCATGATGTTTGAAGGAGAGCTCGCAGAAAAGAGAATTGAAGTTCTGTCAGGGGGAGAGCGCGCTCGAGTGCTCTTGGGCAAAGTTCTGGCCAGTCCTGCTAACCTACTGCTCCTTGACGAACCGACAAACCACTTGGATATGGAATCGACGGAGGCGCTTACTCGTGCGATCGAGCAGTTTCGCGGTGCAATTATTCTCGTGGCTCACAGCGAGGATATGCTGCGTAAGACTGTCGATAAGCTGGTTGTCTTCGATGGTGGTCGTGCTTCAGTCTTTGACGGAACATATGATGATTTCGTTGAGCGCGTCGGATGGTCCGAGGAGGAACAAGCGAGCGAGGCTTCTAGCTCAAAACCTCAGCTCAGCAAGAAAGAGAAGCGCAAACAGCGCGCAGAGATTATCCAACGCAGGTCATCTGAGTTAGGTCCGCTGCAAAAGCAAGTCGACGAACTTGAGACAGGAAT
>JAGRAN010000048.1:0-10976 GCA_020434585.1 Bdellovibrionales bacterium | reverse complement strand
AACAAGCAGACGGTGGAAGAGTCTTACGAAAAGCTTGCCTCCCTAACGGCATCCCTCGAGGAAAAAGGGATCGAATTCGAAGCCGCTTTAGCTGATCTCGGCGACTAAGCTCCATCTTGGTTAATTTGCGGTGCAGCGCGGCAGACAGTTGAACCCTTTCGGAGAACCTGTGTCTGCGGACTGACCGCAAAAGACGAACATGCTGCAGCTATGCGCCAGAGCCGCTGGACTGCTCTTTGTCAGCGTCGATTTCCTCGGTGAGGATTCGCTCCGCCTCGTCCATAGAGTGGGCGGAGTAGATGTGACGCTGCTTGAGCCGGTCGAGCAGCTGGGCGGTCCTAAGCTGAAGCTTCAGGTTGGCCCTGGGATCGTTCTTCGGCAGGAACATCACCACTACCAGTCGCACAGGCCGGTCGTCTTCGTTGCGCCAGATCAGACCCGCGGGTGACCAGCCGACGACCATCACTGCTCGAGTAATGTCGGCGAAGCGCGCATGGACGAATCCCACGCCTTCACTGAGGTCCGTTTCGACATTACCTTGGTACTGCGTAACGCTTCCAAGCAGCGTTCGCCAGTCAGGGGCTACTCCGGAAGCACCCGCCGCTACTCGGCAGAGATGCTTCAACGCCGATTCTCTGTCTTCGCCTTTCAGTTCGTGGAGACAACGCGAATCGCAGAAAACCACCTGCCGAAGCCGGGGGACTGCTCTCTCTTCCACAAGCTTCATCAGGCCAGAGAGGGACTTTCGCAGCCAAGGGCCAGCGACCAATGTTGAGATCAGTGCTGAGGCCACGATCGCCACGACGATTGACTCGTCGATGATCTTCGACTCCAGAGCAACACCTGCGAGAACGATGCCGGTGACGCCGCTCGGGGTGAAGGCGATGCCAATTGACCCCCACTCGTAACGCGGGCGTCCAGAGATCATCGCACTCAGCCATGCGCCGAGGTATTTGAGAACGATCGAGGCGACAGAGACATACAACACGTGCCAGACGTTGAAGTACGACCCGAAGTCGACGTTCAGTCCGATGTAGATGAAGTACACCGGAACCATCACTTGCTGTGCCATCGTCGTCAGGTTTTCCCTTAGACGCTGAGTCACAGCCCTGTTTTCGCTGACCACGATCCCAGCGAGGAAGACGCCGTAGAAGAACGTCAGGCCGAGGAAGTGGGTAGCGACGCCGAAGCCAACTGCAAAGAGGAACACAGCTTTGAGTACAGCCGCATCCCCAAAGCTTCCGGATCGGGTGCGAATCGACGTCATGGCCCGGTCAGAGAGACGCGGCCCATAGGCGAGCAGCGCCGCAGTTCCACCGAACACAGCCGCAGCTTTAATGACTGCGGACGAAACGCTGACCGAACCGACTGTGGCCATCTGAAACATCGCCGAGAAGACGACCCAAGCGAGCACATCGTTCACCGCGTACGCGCAGAGTACGGTCTGACCAAGGTGCGTCCCGGTCAGGTCGAGTTCGCTGAGCAAACGGGTGATGATGACCATCGCGCTGATCGCCATCGTGATGCCGAGGAACGCCGCAAAGATGTGCGGGGAGCCCGGCGGCGTGTAGCCGACGATGTTGATGTAGACGAGCGTAGTCGCGTAGCCGAGTGCCCAGGGAATCAACACTCCGAGGATGCCGATTACAAGCGCTGAGCGACGCCGTTTCATCGCTGCCGTCGTGTTAATGTGCAGACCAGCTCCCAAGAGCAGGAAAGACACTCCCCAGAAGGCAAAACCGTCGAGCAGGGCGTGCTGAACGGGATCACTAGGGAACACGACCTCGAAGCCTTTCGGCCAGACTCGTCCGAAGACTGTCGGGCCAAGCAGCAGACCGACTGCGATCTCGCCGACAAGCGCTGGCCACTGCAGCTTCCTTCGCAGGAAGTAGCACAGACCGAACGCGGCGAGCAGGACCAGTACGATTTGCGCCGCACCCAGCACACGATGGTGCTCGGTAACGACAGACGAACCGTTTTGGGCAGCATACGCTGCCCCGGGCACAGCCAACACTGTCACGAGAGTGACAGCCGCTGCGCGCCAGTTGCTGAACATGGTTGACCTCCCGTGGCGGAGCTTAGGGTGGTCCAGGTCCAGACGCATACTCTGCGCCGTGACACCGGACGAATGAGCGGCAATAGAACCGTTGCTATTGCTGTCGCGCTGCATCCGGGGAAGACCCAGAGCCTGGGCTGCCCGAAGATGCAGGTTTTTGCGCGTCTACCTTGAAGAAAGAAAAGAAACAGCGGAGTCGAAGTACAAGAATAAGTTCATACATTGATTAGATGAATTTTGCACTTTGTGCCGTATTTTGCCGAGGAATTGGGCCAAAGCTGCAGAAATGGGCCACTGTAGCAAATGATCTCATAATTACGGATACTTGCCAGAATCTGCCGGTCGCAGGGTTTGCACTACTTGAGGCCATGTGGATATATTCACTGCTTAGGTCAAATATTGCTCTTTCCTCCCATATCGCTGTGTACGCAGAACATTACCTGCCGGGTGTAGTTTTATTTCTGCACCCGACAGGGTCTTCCCTCAAAGGATTTGGAACCGGAGCGTAAACCGGTTCGCCCCTGTCTTTCTCTGTTTCTACCTTCGGCGCCATTGGAGGGCGCAGTCTAGTCATGGAAGACACGAAACCCAAAATCCCGGAGAGATTGGTACCTCTCCTCGCCGCTCTTCGCAGTGCGCAGCCCGACGAGTCGACAGACGTCGTCACGGGTCGCAAGCAGAACAAGACCGGCACCACGATCGTCGAGGTTCACCTCGATGGCAACCGCATCGTCATGGCGGTCTCGATCGTCAAGACGCTCGACGGTGCCAGCCTGTTCGCGCTCTACGGCAAGCTCGCCAGCGGTGTGATGCAGGAACTCGACGTGCCCGATCAGTTCGGCGCGTTCGAGAACGCTCTGAGTCATCCCACGGGCAGCTTCACGTACGAGCTGGCGGCCATGCGCGACGGCAGCTCGGGTGAAGTGAGCTTCGAGGAGTGCTCGATCAGCGCTCAGGGTTCGGGTGAGAACCACACCGTTCGCATCCGTGCCCGCGTGAGAGCTTCGTTCGACGCCCTCGAGACCCTCGCCTGGCTGCAGGAGCTCGAGTCGTTCGTCGGCAGCGTCGATCTCGGAGACAAGCGAACCGTGCGCAGCGACTTCATCGCGGCGCTCGGAACGGTCGAAGCGATCGTGTTCGTCGACGACGAGGAGGATGCCGCTGCGGATCCGCTCGGCGTCGACAGCGATGCGGACGAAGGTGACGGTGTGGTCGAGAACCTGGAGGAGTCGCCTCCGGTCCACCCGATCCAACCGGCCGCCGACCCCGCTGCCGAAGAGGACTCGGCGCCCGCGCCGGCCGCTTCGGCTCCGAAGCCCAAGCCCACGATCTCGGCTGCCCTGCAGCGAATGATCGACGAGATGGACCTCAAGACCGAGGCCATCCCGGCGGGCGATCTGCTCGACGAAGCGATGACGCTTCAGGCTGCGGACGTGCCGATCATGAAGCACCCCGCGGAAGGTGCCCCCTACGAAGTCACGGTCGACCGTGCTCTCGGTAGGGTGCGCAAGAAGCTCGGTCCGCTCCCCACGGTGACGCGTAGCGTCAGCCGTTCGGAGCAGATTCGCAGCAGAGGTCGTCGCGGCAAGAAGGGCAAGAAGGGCGACGAGTAGTTCGTCACGGCTGCGCGCTCACCGGAGTGTGAAGTCGGAACCTAGGTGGCTCCGTCCAGGGCAGCGTATGCTCAAGGACGGAGCCACTGGTTTTTTCTGCTGTTAGTGCAGGGAAGACCGCTGTCGGAAATTTATTTTTCCTCAAGCAGTCTTGCGTATTCTTGCGCGGTACTTCCGATAATTTTGTGCACCAGCTTCCTTCCCATTTCCTCGACAGCGGTGCCCGGGGCAGCTCCTGGTGTGCCGATAAGAAGAAACGACTCCATTGCCTGCGGAAGTTCTCCACTCCCACCTAGGGACTTAAATGCGTTTCCGAGGGCAGCTTTATTTACATTGTGCCTTCCATCTGTTTTTACGGCCACTACAACAATCAACTTGCGGGCGGGATATGTCGTCTCAAGCTGCTCAATATATTTCAAAAGTGCCGTTGCGTTAGCCTCAGCACCGAAAGTATCAAAATGCTTCTGCTTTAAAACATCCCCCTGCACAGCATCAATAACTGAAACGTTGTAACCTCGCCCGTCACTGTCAATTCTCTGACCGTCAACTGTGACCAAGACTCGCCACCCAAAGTTCTTGCCGCCGCTCGTCGCGTCAATCAATACTGGTGAGTAAAGTCCAGTTGATCCAATTGCCCACTGCGGATTGTTCGATCTGTCAATTACGGCACTGGCTCGAATATCTGTTAGAGGGCGAATGGTGTTGAAATCCGCTGGGGGGATGCTGAATTTCTTAAACTCAGCGCTCAATCCATCAAACGAGTAACTTTTAGAATTGTTGATGGTGACTTCGAGGCGGCCCGGGCTGTTGTCAAGATAGGGCGCTCTCACATTCAGGTCCAAACCATCTTTGGCCAGCGCATCGCTTAGCAGGTGTTTTTCGATTTCAAGTCTTACGTCAGGTTTGCCAAAATCTACACCGCGAGCTTCCAGGAATTTACGAGTGCGCTTCGTCGCAGGTTCGGCAATTAAGTCGTGGTACATCGCTTCTGCAATAATCCGATGACCAACAGAATTGGGGTGAATAAAGTCATGGAATGTCCATAAATCTGCAACCTGATGCAGCGGACTAATTGTATCTACGACCGGCAGGTCGTTCTTCTCTGCAACGGCGTATATTTGTTTGAAGTATTCGTTGAAGCGCTTTGCGTTCTTCAAACTGTCAGGGCGATGCATCGCTTCAAGTACAAATACTGGAAGAAAATTATGCTCCTCTCCAAGCCGCACCACCTCTTCTAGGCCCCAGCGAAACTCGTCTGGATTCATGCGGGGAATTGCGGGCGCAGAGCTTTTCCTGCCTCCGCTTCCTGCGAAAAGCGCACTCTTTAATCCAAGTAGACTCCACCTCGAAAGTGCAAACAGCTTACTCGCTCTGACTTTTTTATATAGCGGAAACTCTCCCAGTCTTTGAAGCGCTCGATGTCGTTCGTAAGCTTCCCAATCAGATATGCCGGGAGTTTGGTACCAACGATTGTTCGGCGCGGAGTCGTTAAACCAGCTGCACACGGTCACGATTGTCGGATTGTATTTTAGGAGTTCTTCCTTCAGCGCGGCAATCACTTGAGTTATTCCATACGCAGCAACGCCGGCATTAAGCACTTCGTAATGCTCCCCGGGTCGTCGCTCGTCTAGGAAACGCTGCAGCGACTGGGTGTACGACAAACTGCCGTAGTACATGGGGACGCCGTAAGTGCTCGAGCCGCCTAGCGTGATAATTCTGATATTGTCTTTGGGACAATCGACGCAGGGACGTTTACCTCGAAACCAGTTCTTCTTATAGACGATGTTTACCTGGTCGGGTTGAACGAGTGGAGGAGTTTGCCTTACCTCTTTTGCAAGAGTCATCTCAGGTACGCGCCGCAGCGTAGCCTCGACCGACATTGCACAAGCGGCTACCAGCAATAGTCCGACAGCTGCTGAAAAAGCTATTTTTGCCTCGTGACGAACAAACGCTGCCAAGGCGAAGACAATTAGGCAAATCGAAGCACCAGCGACTGCAAGCGGCAGTGGAGTTTTAAGGCAATAGTATGAAATCGCCATAGATAAGGCAGCGAGCAAGCATCCAAGTTTTGTCGCCGTATGGTCTGTAAACAGCCGACCTGTTGCGCGCGAGCCCAAAGCCGCGCAGCATGCAGCAGCAGCAAGGAAAGCAGCTAAGTAGATTCTGGCCTGCAGCTGGTTGACTTCGGGTGCCAGGGGCAGCGGTGCGAGGGCTGCGGTAAGTGCGAGAGCCGCAATGGCGATTATCAACTTAATCATATCAAGTGCCGCCCCGGTGAAACTGGGGCACAAGTCCCGAGTATTCAGCTTCGGTTCCATCCGCGCCTAAAGCACTTATCTTCAATTCATTGATAGTGATCGGAATCCAGCCGCCAGTGAGTGCGATCATTCCGGTATTAAGTTCTCTGCTGGAATACGAACCAATGTTTTTATTATTAAGCATAAAGCTAACAGAGTCAGTTTCAAATTTAAGTACGACTGTGTATTCCTTCTCTGGAATTAGCTTGAGAGAATCGAGCGGCAGTAAGCTGACTTTAGTTAAATCCGATCTGTAAAAAAATGCGGACGCGATGTTGTTCGCTGCGGAGAGTCTAAAAGTGTAACCGCGATCTACGAGAGGTGGTCGTCCTGCCACAGCTGGAACGTACTCTGAGGCAAATGAGATGTCTAAGACTCGATCGTCGTATCCGTTGGCCCCGGCTCGCTTCATTACAAAATTGACAGTGATTTCTTTGACGCGAAAAGATGGATTCTCTGAGGCACGCAGGTAGTAGGTCCGTATCGGCACAATTTGTCTGTTAACCGTTCGCTCGATTTGGCGCACGGCCCATTCCCGTCGATGAAGCGGAGTTCCTCTTAGTCCGTGAACGCCGATAAGCCAGCGCTCTTTTCTGTTAAGCGAATCGAACGGCTTGTTGTAGTAAGAGAGAATTCGCTTGTTGGGAGGTATCAGCACGGACTGTGCTGAGTCGGCTTCTGCGCTGCTGCTTAGCAGCAGGGCTGTGCATGCGAGCGCGAAAAGTTGAGGGAAAAATCGAAACACTTTTAAGCTAAAATCCCGAAACGCCGAGTGACGGCATAATTAAAACTTTTCCGTCACTCATTCTTTTACTGTAGCCTTTGATTGCCTCAACAGCCTCGCCCAGCGGTGCTCGGTGCGAAATGGTAGTTTCGATGATTTCTGTGCTGACTAAGTGTTTGACGTGGCGGATAACTTGCGCCTTCTTGAGAAAACTCATTCGGCGAAACATATTGCCCAAGTAGAATCCAGAAATTCTCTTATCTGAAAAAACTACCTCTATCGGATCGATCGCCTGGCAGGGTTCGTAGGAAAGTGCTCCATACACAACGACTTCACTTCCGCGCGGCATCGCGTTAATTAAGGTTCCCGTCATTGAACCGGCGACTGCGTCAAATGCAATTGTTGCATTCAGGTCTGCGCACGCATTGGTAAGCGCTTCTTTGAAATTGTCTTCCTCTGAGTTGAGCACGATGTGTCCACCCATCGACTTGACTAGGTCGAGTTGCTCGCGTCGACGAACGATGCTGATCAGCGGGAATTTATTGTTGGCGGCAATTGAAACCAGCATGCGGCCAACCTGACTTGCTCCGGCGGTTTGAACCGCAGCCTGATGTTTACCCATTATGGCCCGTTCGAATAAGCCGACGGCAGTGAATGGATTAACAATTAGGCTAGCACCCTGCTCTGTGGGGATATCTTCAGCGAGCGGAATGCAGGTGAAAGCATCGGCGATAAAGTATTCCGCCCAGGTCCCACCCTGATTCTCTTGTCCGGCGCACGCAACCCGCTTGCCCATCAGCCACCGTGCTCTGACGCCGCCCCCATGTCCGACTACGACCCCAGTGCCCTCCCAGCCTGGGATTGTTGGCAGCGATTTCGTCACTCCATACATGCCCTGTAAGAGCAGCAGGTCGCTCGGGTTGCAGGGCGCCGCGTCCAATTTTACAAGCACATCGTCGCGTTTAACCGGCTTAGGAACATCGACGGTCTTTAACTGCAAATTTTGCAGGGCCTTCTCTAGCTCAATATCGTACGCGCTTAGCTGTAGCGCCTGCATGGTCTTTGGAATCGGGGTGCTCACTTAACGTATGCTCCGTTGTTGCAGCTATACCTTTTCACGCTGCTGCTAAAATGCAAAGTACTCCATGCTTCGACAGTCGCGAAAAAGCAAAGTATAATGAACAGAGTTGTATTGTGTGCTTAGACTTGTATGTCAGACGAAGACTTCCTGCCACCGTTTCCTGCCCTTCATCGCTGCCTCCTGCTCGACAATCGTCAATGGTCGCACGCTCGAATCCTGCGTGAAATCAAAGGCACGCGATATTTTGAACAGATCATGGATACCCAAGATGTTGAACGCGCAGTTCAACTAATCAGCTCGCACGAATTTGATGCGTGTTTTGCCGGACCTACATTGAACAAAGACGAAGTGCTGAATTTTCTTGGTCGAATAGAAGCCGGAGCTTATTCCGAGGACTGCGCTAGGATTTGTCTAGTTTACGAAGAATGTGACTACGTAGATGCGCTTATCGCTGCCGGTGCGCACGGCGTGATCGAGATTCCGTGCGGACGACCAATTTTACGACTGGGTATAGTGCGCGCCGTTGTTGCCGCAAACGCGAACAGCGCTTGGACTGGCATTCTCCTATCGATGGGGCCGGATGACATTCCGGAAGAGGCGTTGGGGAAGATGGTCATAATTGAAGGCAGCCAGTCTGCCAACAAGGTCGTCGACAGCAAAGTCAGAGTTGAAGTTGTAGATGATGATGAGTCCGATCTGTTTGGCACAATTACTGTTCTCGGCGCGAAGAGTCTTTTTAGTGGAAGTTTTGAGAGTGAAGCTGAAGTTAGGAAGATGGTCGAAAAGATGGTCAAAAAAGTTCCGTCGCTAAAATCTGTTCCAGGTTTCGACAAATTTCTCAATGAAGCGATTACCGCTTGGAGCGAGGACTCTCACAAGATGTCGAAGGAAGAGGCTGCTGAAAGATTTAGGAAGCGGCTTGTCGCATTCTCGTCGAAAGATTGAGATTCAGATTACTAGTAGCGCAGGTCGTGCCAGCTCTTAGTCAGGAAGACATTGCCCTGCAAATTGGAAACTAGTTCACGGTAGCTCTGCAGTGCATCTCCGTGCTGTTCCATAGATTCAACTGACATGCCGATGAAGCTCACTTCCGTAACGGCAGAGTGTCTAGCAATAGTTTCAAACGGGCTTTCGTCTGCGACGATAATTTCGACTTCGGCTGGGACTCGCAAACTCTCGATCAGGGACCGAGTGCCGGCCTTAACTTCCTCTACCGCAGTTTCGTCTTTAATGATTCGCAGGACTCGTATCCTGTGATTTGTCCATTCGATATTGTTAGTCAGAAGGTCGGCCAAAGTCAGCATTAACGATCCATTGTCTTTGGAGTACCACCAAACATCAACGCCCTGCACTAAGTCAGCTTCTTCTGAAGCTTCTTTAAAGACGATTAGGTTTCGTTTTAGTTCGAGAATCTTTCGGACGGTTCGGGAAAATCCAGGCTGTCGCAGCGAGTCTTCGTTCCAGCCGACAAGCACTGTGTCGGGCTGAAATTGCCCTAGACCTGATACCTGCAGCAGAGTTACGACTCCGTGCTCAAAGTCGTCGGCCAGTACGACCTTAGCGACTCCGGAGATTCCCTGCTCTTTGATATATCGCTGAAGCGCGTCTTGGGAACTCTCTTGCCGGTTAAGCAGTTTCTCCCAGCGACCGGTAACAATCTGAGCTAAAAACAAAAACCCGATACCCGCCTCAAAAGCGCTGGCAAACTCAACCATCCGTTCGCGTGCTTTTGGATTTCCTACCAGGACCAGCATTACCGGCCGCCAGTTGCGAACGTGTTTTCGTGAACTTTCAAAGCGCAGCAGTCCGAGTCGAGTTACTGAGAACCAAACCCCGCTGCGAATATCTCCCCACGCAGTTTCAAAGCGTTTTCGCGTCAGATATGCGTAGATAGAAAGCACAATTAACCCGGCGATGACTGTTGAGCTTGGGCTGATCAAAAACATGATCCAGACGCAGCCGCCGCACCCGATGATAGATACAAGCCAGTGCACTCGGATTGAAGGTCGGTAGCTTGGGTTGTTAACTAGACGCTCCAGCCCCGCAACGATATTGATGGTTGCGTATGTAGCAAGAAAGAACATCGTTATTATTGGGGCGATGTAGTTTAAATCACCGACCAAAATACAGGACTCAGCGATTAAAACGGTAAAAATCAGAGCGACGTGAGGTTCGTTAGTCTCACCGGAGCCTTTGCCGAAAACACGAGGGACAATTCCGTCGCGCCCCAAAGCTTGTAGTGTTCGAGGAGCCGCGGCGAGCGAGGCAAGAGCAGAGGACAGCGAGGCTCCCCATAAACCGAGAAAAATTAACTCGGGAACGAGTGCGATCTGCTTCATCACCAATGCGTCGTTAATCAAACTGTCGCGCGTCGCGCTTCCGGCAAGCCAAACAAGCTCAGCAGCGTAAATAACGAAAGTAAACCCGACTGCCGCCAGGGTTCCGCGAATGATGCTCTTTGAGGGAGTTTGCAAGTCGCCAGACATGCTTACACCGGACATAATTCCGGTTACCGCGGGAAAGAAAATCGCAAAGATTACCCAGAACCCCGGGGAGCCTTGATTAAGCGGCTCCCAACAGTCCGCCGTTAGCTCAAAATTCTGACCGCCGGCGAAAAACGAAATCAGGGAAACGGCGAGGGCAGCGAGAATGAAATACTGAGTTTTTGCGACGAGTCCGGCGCCATTTCTGGCGACCAGATAGAACAGGACTAACACCCCGCTCGAAACCAGGGGTTCGTTCACGTGCGGCAGCAGGTATCGCAGCGATTCACTGAAACCCACTATATAGAACGAAACAGAAACGGCCTGAGCGAGAAACAGCGGTAAACCGATGCTGCCCCCCACTTCCAGCCCCAGACTGCGGGAAACAAGAAAATATGCTCCACCAACCCCGACCTTTGCATTGCTGGCGATAGCCGAAAGCGAAAGCGTTGTTAAGAACGTAATCGACTTGGCGATGAGCAGAATTATCAGAGCGTTCTGAAGTCCGGCTGTTCCTACGACCCAGCCGGCGCGAAGGAACATTATTACGCCAAGAATCGTTAGGACGTTTGGGACAAATACGCCGCCAAATGTTCCAAGTTTTCGTGTTGCTGAAATTTTATCCGAGCTCTGCATCTGCGGTATCGAAACCGGCTATGAATCAGTGTTATTTATAGCCGGTCTGCCTCCGACTGTCAGAGAAAAAGGTACAAAAAAAAGGG
>JAGRAN010000047.1:7732-9731 GCA_020434585.1 Bdellovibrionales bacterium | reverse complement strand
CGACGCAGTGCTGGCAGCTCGCAAGCACAAAAAAATATTTTAAAGACCCGAAGCTCAAGGGAGAAACTTGGCGTCAAAAACGCTTGTCTGCTACTGCTTCCATAAGAAGGAAAGGTTACGTACAAACCCCTCGACCCGTAGATGTTATGGGCGTTTAGCTCTGCGGTGTGTGCTTAAACAAAGGTTGGTTTACTGCTGGAACGAGTGTGTAATTACTTGAAATTTCAGCTTTAAAGACACACAGCCAGTTGACGGCCGCATAACATCCGGTGAGTGTGTCAGTCGGCTAAGGTGGTTGTGATGTCTAAAAATGGTTCAGTGCCGTTCCTGCACAATTTCGTTCTACGTTCTAGCTTACTAATTTTACTATTTAGTTCTACTGCGCTCGCGGACCCGCTTAGTCTGTTAAGTGGTCCTTCGACTGCGGCTTATGGTGATGCTCAGTTTACTCCAATTTGTGCCGGGGGCGTCGCTGGAGATGGCTCCGGCGAGGTTTGCGATCCGCCAGCATCGGTGCATATCGAATGTCCAAATGGCGTAACAATCGCCTGTGATGGACAGAATGTGCTGACACCCGATTGTGTAATGCATCTGCCGGAAGATGCGTGCAATCTTCGAGGAATAGAACCTGGCGTGTTGGTGCCGGTAAAGGATTTGCGTCGAATCCTGCGCGATTTGCGAGACCTGTACGATGATATTACAAGTTACGCAGAGGGCTTAGTGGTTTGCATTTCAGCCCACGAAACTATGCACGGTATTCATGCGTCTCGCCAAACCGGAGGTCCGCTGCTTGCCTGCGATTCAGAAACAGGTGCCTATGACGAAGAGATGCGGTGCTGGGCGGAGGCGCTTAAACACTGCACCTCTCAGTCTGATTGCGAGGCGATTGCGCGTCATCTAGAATTTGCAACTTCGGCAAGAAACTACAACCAATGCCTATGCGCGGTTCATCCCGATCGCTGGCAGGATAATTACAGCGTTAGCGGCCAAAACGATGCTAACTCAGACTGGCCGAGCATGTGTGCGATGTGTGAGGACGCTACCGGCTATGACGACCAAGGTGGCAATTACTGTACTGCAAACGATCCGAGTAATCCCTGGATTATCGGGTAGAGCTTGAAACCCTAAGCGGTTCAAATCACTTGCTGATTGTAGCTATCTGTTTATTTTAGAAGCAATAGGCTCCCCAGTGCGGATTAGAGAGTGGGCAACACCTAGTCGGGTGGGGAATGAGAGTTACCAAGTCATTAAAATCACTGCGATCTGAGCGGGGTGCAACGACCTCTGAATACGCGTTCATTGTGGGTCTGCTTAACGTCGCGCTTGTCTTTTCGCTTAGTGTAATGTCCATGCAAACTTCAGACGCGTTTACTGTCGCGGCAAATGCGATTGGTGGAGGTTCGTCATCTTCGCTCGACGGTAACGAAGTTATCGTAACGGCACCACCGGACAATTCGAGTTCTGGCGGCGCAGGAGGCTCTGAGTCAGTTAACAGCGATTCGGAAACTGAAATGTCCGGAGAAAGCGAATCCAGCTCAAGCGGCAGTGCAGAAGACTGAACAATCCTTAAGTTAAAACCCAAAATTACGAAGCAGCAGCTTGCGGCACCGTCGTCAGGCCACGTTGCTTTAGTCTAGTGATACTAGCACCTTACGCGCTGCTGCGCCTGATGGCTTGTATTATTTCTACAAAATAGCGCACTCTTGCTGTCTGCGCATTCATAACAGTTGCAGAGAAGAGATAGGTCACAACTTGAGGCTGTTATGGCTGCTGGATTTGACCAGATCTATTCTCTATTGCTTGAACTATGGCTGTTAATCAAAGTTGCGATAATCGAGCCAAGCTGTTTACCGCTGATTATCCTTGTTTTGGTAACTGCTTTTGGCTGGTACTACCGAGATGAGGACGGGCCGCTTGTTCGTTCTCAGGCATTGCTCGACTTTCTTTATCCGATTTTGAACGTCGTGTTTTTTGGCTGGTTCTACGCGACGCTGATTTT
>JAGRAN010000047.1:0-7677 GCA_020434585.1 Bdellovibrionales bacterium | reverse complement strand
GACGACAAACCGGTCTGGTTGCAGGCAGTCGGCGCATTCTTGATAGTCGATTTTACACTTTTCATTACTCACTACCTACAACACAAGCTACGCTGGGTCTGGTATTTTCATACAATACATCATTCCCAGGAACATATCAGCGCGCTGACCGCTCTACGAATCCACTGGATTGAATACTTGTTTGACGCAATAATTGTCACCGTTCCAATTGCCTTCGTTGGAGGGGACATTTCAACTTGGTTTTTACTAGCTCTGTTTAATAACTCCTGGGGATACGTTGTTCATGCGAATGCGAGAATACCTTTAGGTCCGCTCGAATACCTTATTGTCACTCCGCAGTATCATCGACTACATCACTCGAAAAATCCCCAGCACTTTGATAAGAACTTTTGTGAGCGTCTGACCCTGTGGGACTTTATCTTTGGCACAATGTGTATGGATTTTGATTCTGTTCGAGAGACCGGCGTTGATGGTTTTCCGGTAGAAACGCCTGAGCGAAGTTTGAGCGCTCTATTAAACCGCTGGAAAACTCAAACTATATATCCGTTCCGACTTCTCATGCAGGACTTACATAAGGCGATATCGCAGCGAACATAGCGGTTTGCTCGCGGGTGGAAAAGGTAGGTGTTTTGTGGGTCTTACGAAAAGGCGGGTGCTTTGAGGATGATCCCAGATTCCTTCGATGCTAGTCTTCGCGACTGTGGATTGACCGAAGAAGGAAGGTTTTTTGAGGTTAGCTGTTCTTTCTCCACTCAGTTTCCTGGATTGGGACGACTGCCTTGCGACCGACAGCGGCTGGAGCCTTAGCGACACTTAGCTTTAGTGTTGTTTAGCCTCCAGCAGCACTTTGGCCGCCGGAGCAGACATTTAGACCGATACAGCAAGGAAACTGCCATCATGGCACGAACCGCTGAACAACTGATCGCCCATCACACGGCGAAAATCGACGCGATCCGCGCACGACAAGAGCAGGACGCCGCCGAGGAGGCTCGCCGGAAACGGATCGAGAGCGCACCGGGCTACGTCGCCGGCCGCAAGCGTCTGCGCACCCTGACCTCGAATCGCGCCAAGGCTCGCGACGCGGGACACGTCGACCTCGAGTGGGCCATCGCCGTCGGACAGCGCGCCGTCGCGATGTTCATGCACAGCATCGACGACAAGACCGAGCTCCCGGACCTTCCCGCCGGCAAGCGTCCGCGTTGGGTCAAGGCGAGCATGCTCTCCGGTGAGGGACGTGAGCTGACGGGTGCCGCCGCCGCCAAGGTCGCAGAGGCTGCGGCTCGACGGGAGGCGTAGGACTTGTTCAGGTCGACCGAATTCGTGCCTGAGACGAAGGACCTGGCTTTGGGTAGATTCTTCGGTCGAATCCACCCACAACCTAGTTATAATTTCCGAATGCTATTCTTTAGCCTTGGCAGCGTCTTCACTTGCTGCGTCGGCTTCTAACTCGAGCGGGAGTTCATACTCCAGATAGTATTCCAGGTAATTCGCCATGATTCCTTCAGGAGACTCGATATCTTCTTCGCTCGAATAGGCGGTTGCGTCATTTCGGCGAAGCGGGTTTTTGCCAGCGCACTTGCAAACATGACCGACAAACGGATAGCACTTCGGCCTGCCGCGGTCGTTTTTCGGGCACTTTTGGCTTAAGCAGCCTAGTGCACCAAATGGATTGTACCAACTCCACGAATAGCTTTCGCAGCCGCATTCTTCGTCGGCATTTTGAGCTAGAGTGTTTGCTGGGAAAATGAAAAGTACAAAAATGGACAATAAAAAGACGAACTTACTACACATAACCTACTCCATAACGACATACCCTTCCACCTATCGTTATAGCAACTTGGGCGGTGGATGTTGCGACTGCGTGCAACAAAGTGCCAACGTTAAACTATCTTCCGGTGCAGTGGTGAGGCTCGATGTGGATTAGCAGGGAAGAGATTTGTGGGAGTTGCTCACGGACGAGGGCTTTTGCTTTTCCAGTTAATTGATGAGCCTCAAGGACGGTAAGATCTGGGTCAACCTCGGCATGCATAATGACCCGGTAAGTTCGACCGACTTTCCGTGCTTCACATTGTTCGATTTCGTGAATTCCTTCGATTGATAACACTGCTTTTGTGCAGTCTGCTGCGACTTCTGGGGCCGCTACGTCCATTAGTTCGGCGAGCGGTTCTCTCAGAAGCAAGAGACCGTTTAGCATGATGATCGCACTTGCGAACAGGGCAGCCCAATCGTCTGCAGGTGCGTAATCAGGCCCTCCGTACAACGCGATCGAAATACCGACGAAGGCTGCGGCGGAGGTTAAAGCGTCTGAGCGATGGTGCCAAGCGTCAGCTATTCCTGCTGTGCTTTCAGCGATCGAAGCTGCGCGGTGTGTAAAGCGAAACATCGATTCTTTTACGACAATGACCGCAATCAGAACAAGCAGGGTATACGCCTCTGGCACTTCGTGGGGATTCACTATGCCGTGAAAAGACTGCAGCGCAATTCCTCCGCCGGCGAGGACAACAAATAACCCAACAGCCAATGCTGCCAACGACTCTGCTTTTCCGTGTCCAAATGGATGAGACTCGTCAGGCGGTTTCGCACCGAAGCGCAAGCCCTGCCAAACAACTAAGGATCCGAGAATGTCGGCAATTGATTCAATTGCGTCGGCAACCAGTGCAAACGAATGCCCCACAATCCCTGCAATTAACTTGGCGGCGGCCAACGCAAAGTTGACCCCGAGTCCCAGCAGTGCAGCACGTTCAGGAGTTTGTGGATTCAAGCGGCCTTCGAATTCCGAGTAAGTTGATACCTAGTGAAGGGTAGCGCTAAACTTTATTAAATGCCAGCTTGAGGCTAAGGCGGTTGTTAATACGAAAAATTTGTTGCAAGGTATGGTTTTACTTCTAAGTGGAGCTAAAAGCATGCGACTGTTCAACTCGTCAAACCGTCTTTGTTTGTTTCGTCAATTTTGCCTATGTGCGCTGTTGGCTCTTGGCTGCGCATCCTGCGCTAAGCAAACTGGTGGGAAGGTCGTGGCTCCCGATATTCCAATCGTTCAACATAAAATGGCGTTCCCGAATCCGGTTGTTGTAAATGCTGCAATTGTTCCATTTCAAGACATGCGTGCCGAAGCCGATGCAAGCAGCGGCTCATCCGTAACCGTCCCAGTTGGTGACGTGGGAAACGTTGTTGCGCGTGCGGCTGAACAGGCTTTTGCAAAACGCGGAATGAAGCTTGAAGGTAGCAGCAGCCAGGCCGAAATCCGAGGGCAAATTACAGAGTGGAACGCCACGGTAGAGGGAGGCGCATTGCCAGTGCTGGGAAGCACTGCAGCGCTGCGAATCGAAGTCCTCAACCCCAAGGGCGATACAGTTTACACCGGCACCTACCAAGGTACGCGCTCCAGCGAGTTTCCGGTAATTTCGGAAAGCGATATCCGACGTTCTTTGGGTATTGCGATGGCCGAAGCCGTAGAGAAAATGGCCGACGACAGCCGTTTGACCCAGGCGCTGCAGTAAAGTCTAACTGCCCGGGGCGGAGTTTCTTTGCTCAAAAAGAACTTCGCCGCTTTCGGGCAGATCAATTTGAGAACAATATTTACCTTAGCTGTCCTTTTTACGGATGTAGAGCAGCTTCTCGACCTCTGCAACGAGCTGTCCACTGCTATCTAAGACTTGGGTAGTAAATTTTGGTTCAACTTTGCGCTGCTGCTCGAGCTGTTGGCGTATATCTTGGACGGCTTCGGCGGGAACGTGGAATTCCGCAGTTACCGCAGATTTACCCGGAGCGATGAACCGAATCGATGCCGCTTTGTCCCAGACGAGGTACTTCGGACCGAGCTGTTTCATCAGCAGCAGCATGAACCAAGGGTCGCACAGGGAGTAGAGAGAACCCCCGTAATGCACGCCGACATAGTTTCTGTTCCAGAACGTAAGCGGCATTCGGACACGCAGGTAAGTGCCGTCTTCTGCTCGCTCGACAACGCGAATTCCAGCCCCGAGAAAAGGGGGATAGAAATTGACCAAGCGGTCGAGCAGTTTTTGGCGTAACGCACTCATTCTCTAAGCTGAGCTTATTACGACCTAGCCAAAAGCAAAAGGCAGGTTTTAACGCAGTATTGGCGCGACTAGCGAGGCTCTACTGCGTAGTGTCCGCCGTTTGTGCCACCGTTATAGCTGCTTGTACTGCTGGTAAAGCTTCCGTCGTTGGGATCGATAATTCCGGTTTGAACTTTTCCCGGCGCATTAGGATCTCGGTAGAACACACCGACGAAGCCGTTAAAGTTACATTTGAGCTCGGTGATTTCGAGATCGTGGCCGGAACCGCCCTTAAATACTGACATCGTCGCCATCCCGCCGTTCTCGAGGATCTTCTTTATTCGCTCGCACTCGTCTTGCGTTATGGGGCTGCCAAAATCAAAATCGCAGCTAATCTTTTCCTTTACGACTTTTTGCTGACATTCACATAGAATTTTGCGGCCTTCGAGTGTGACCTTAGTGCCTCGCCCAGGAATATATGCTCCGGCCTTTCTTAGGCAGTCCAGGAGATCAAACTTCGCTTCGACTGCGAATCTTTTCTCAAACGTAAAATCGCCGTCAATTTTTCCATTAATGTCCGAGTCTATTACGCAGTTGTCCGTAGTATTTTGAATGTAGAAATCATCGGAGTAGGGTTCACCGGTGTCCATACAACCGACGAAACCGTCTGTTTCAATTTCTTCGGCGGCAGAGCTGCCTGGTCGCAATGTTAAACAGATTAGAAGAATAGTAACTGCGCGCAGTGCGCAAGAAATGACCCTCATAAAAACCTCCGGAACGACAGAGTGACTTAACCTACTAATAAAACCCGACAAAGAGGTGTGACCTTATTATTGTTCAAAAATTTTCTGAAATGTGACTCAAATTGATGATTTTTCAGCGTGGCCCATCTGGTAAAAGAAGGCTAGAAAAGTAGTAATGAGGAATATTTATATCGAGTTAGTATGGCCAATGACAAGGTGCATTACATAGCTGTCGGAATTCTCGCAACCTCCGGAGAAGAAGGCGAAGGGACGATAAAAGTCGTACCGTGGAGCTCCTCAGTACGATTGCGGGCTGCTGTTAGAGTCTCCGGAGCGCTGCTGTTAGCTGCGTTTGTAGCCGTTTTTCTGCCGGGGCTGCATTTTGTCTTAGTTCCATTGCTTTTGCTAGGTGCCATTGTGGGCGGCATATACCGTTTCACTCGGGGCGAGACAGTAAGTGCTGATAGCCTTAACTGTCCTGTCTGCTCACAGAAGTTATCTTATGAGCAGGATAATCCAAGCTGGCCACTCGCTTTACAATGTTCAGCTTGCGGCGCGCAGATGACGGTCGCTCGAACCAACTAAGCTTGGTTTTGACCTCAAAATTGACGAGTTTTGTCCTCTGACCTAGAGTCAACTGTCTTTCCTTGCACTCTTACAATTAAAAATGAGTTTGAAGCAGCGGCGCGTCCGTTCGAGCGAATCCGTTCGAGTGGATGCGGCGCAGGCAGCATTGGTTGTGATCGGCACTCCGCGGCTAGTCGGAAGTGTGAACACTAGGCATCGATTAACTTCGCTGTCTGTTGTTTGCACTTCGCAGACAGCACTCCTAAAAACCCGGGAAGTGTCGGTTGGGTTGAAAGTACCAGAAGCATCATGCGAGTTGTTATCGCAGGAGATCTGGGCGGTACTAACGGCAGGTGGCAGGCATACACCGCCGCGGACGACTTGAGTGTCCGACCGCTTGGACCTCCGGTTGAGGTCGCAGTTGCAGACGTCGGGAGCTTGCTCGCGATGGTACTGCTTGCTGACCAACAGCTCCCAAACGGAGCGAAGTTTCTCGACGCAGAAGCCGTATGCCTCGGTGCTGCAGGTGTGTGGAATCAAGCGACACGGCAAGTCGCACTTCCACACTACTGGGACGGTGCCGCCGATGTTGGCGCTGTCATCCAGCAGTTTGACCTAGAAGGTCGATTGATCGTCCAAAACGACTTCGTCGGCGAGGTGTATGCCTTGAGGACGGAAGTCGCAGACACTGCCCAGACTGTGATCGAAGGCCGCAGCGAACCTGATCGCTGGAGCGTTGTGATCGGTCCGGGAACTGGTCTGGGGCAGGGAGCTCTCAGTCCGGACGGCGAAGTCGTTCGTTCGGAAGGCGGCAATGCACCGCTCGGCGCGCCGTGGTCGGATTGGCTGCGAACCTTTGTGCGGGAGCTTCTCGTGTGCCTGGATGAAGTGCACGGAATCACCTCTCCGCGCTGGGAAGACTTGGTCTCCGGATCGGGACTTAGCCGACTCTACGAGTTCTTCTATCGTGAACGTATTTCTCCGGCTGAGGTCAGCGAGAAGCTCAAGCGTGATGAGGCACCAGCGGTGGCAAGGGCGTTCGCGGAGCTGCTCGCGCTGAAGTGTCGAGAGGTGTGCTATACGTACTGGCCTCCTGGCGCCGTCTACCTCAGCGGCGGAGTTCTGAAGAAGAACCCGTTCCTAGTCCTTGGGTCGGATCACTTCGCGCAGGCGTTTCGCGCGTTCCCTGTAGCCAGGGATTCGCTCGAAGCTGTGAGTGTTCGGCTGATTACCGATCCGACAAGCGGACTTCATGGATGCGCAGCACGAGCGGCAAGTACGCTACGTTAGTCAATGGTCGCAAGACCGCAAAGGATCCTCCGCTGCCCGCGCTGCGATCCTTCATTCTCTGCTATTTGTAACCGCTATGCCGCTGCGTGAGCTGCTCGCGAACGGCGTCTTGGTCTGCGACGCGCAGGACGCTGGCCTGCCTTTACCGGTTTATCCGAGTTCCAATTGCGTTTGCCTTTGCCTTTTGGGCGGGGCTTGCTCTTGCTGATGGAATGACCCTGCTGATGGCGCGAGGCTAAAGCTGCATCATGAAACTGCTCATCTTCCGTTACGGCAAGACGGCGCTTGAGGAGCTTTTCAACCCCTGAAAGAAAAGGAAAATCCTCAATGTCACAAAGTGTGAGGGCTGTTCCACTTTTGCCTGCTCTTGCCGTACGGCCGATGCGGTGAACATAGCTCTCCGGTTCGTTCGACAACTGGTAATTGATCACGTGCGTAATGTCGTCAACGTCAATACCGCGAGCCGCAACGTCCGTTGCAACTAGGATGCGGACTTGGCCTCTGCGAAACTTAACGAGACTTCGCTGACGAGCGTTTTGAGACTTATTGCCGTGAATAGCTTCAGACCGAATATTTTGCTTGCCGAGTTTAGTAGCTAAGCGTTCAGCTGCGTGCTTAGTGCGTGTGAAGACGATTGCTCGTTCAACACCAGAGTTTTCCAACAATTTAAACAGCAGAGCATTTTTGTTTTCTTTGCTAACAAACATGACTGTTTCGGCGATATTTCGTGCAGTGACTTGAACCGGAGCGATTGAAACGCGTTTCGGCTCTGTGAGCACTGACCTGGCAAGCTTTTCAATCGAAGGCGGCATGGTCGCGGAAAAGAGCAGGGTCTGTCGATCTGACGGAAGATACGAAACTATTTTCTCAATATCTTTTTTGAAGCCCATGTCCAGCATGCGATCCGCTTCATCCAGCACAAGAAACTTGGTGTTATCAAGTTTGCAGTGTCCGCCGTTAATCAAATCAACCAGGCGGCCAGGAGTTGCGACAAGCACGTCTACTCCACGGCGGACTGCCTTAATTTGAGGAGCATAGCCAACTCCACCGTATACAGT
>JAGRAN010000046.1 GCA_020434585.1 Bdellovibrionales bacterium | reverse complement strand
AAATGCCGGACGTCGAAGGAGTGATGCTTCAGGGTGAGTCCTCGTGGGTTGCCTTAGACAAGGATCGAATTTCGTATGTGCTGGATTGGTATGAGAATATTCAGGACCCCGGTCCAGGACTTCCCATGCTGCCAATTTTGGCTTTGTTGATTGCGGGCTGCATCTACTTTTTTGGATGGATTGTAATTGGTGCTGTTGCTGCGATCGCGCTGGTAATATCCGTCGGTACCATGATCTACGACGCTTCTCACTAAAACATGCGATGCCTTTGGAGCTTGCTGTCAGCTCTTGCAACTGTCTTCCAAACGTCTAATCTTCGAATCCAAGTATTCTATTCGCTTTAAAATGGTTTCGAAAATTTCGATCGTTCGTTTGTTATCAGTGTTCTTGGATTCTGAAGCTTCACGAAGGATGGCTATCAAGTTTGTAGTATACTCTTCCATCTCCTGCGGAGAGGTGTTTTCAAGTTTGCAGAGCTTGGACTCCAGACGAGATGCTAAGCTTGCACAGCTAAGGTCAGCTGTGGATTGCGAGTTTTCAGGTGATGGGCCTAGAGGTTCCTTAGTGCAACCTGTAGTTAAAACAAGTGTCATTAGCGAAACGCTCATCAACGCAAACTTGAACAGCTTCAAATACCGAATTAGTCTCATATCAATTGTTTCTGTTGTAGATAACTGAATCGTCGCTTTTTTTGCAAAGTCGATTTTTTGCAAAATCACATTCTTAGGTCGTGAGGTCATTTTTTAATGCAAAGAATGAGGAGGGGCGTCTGCATCACCTCAAAGTTCCCCCGGTCATTGCCGACTTGCGCAGATCTGAAACGGCCAATGCCAGCTTACGTGGCGTATTAATGTTATGGGAGAGATAAGCGGCCGGGGTGCATCCGGGGATAGCGGAGGATTTGTAATAAATTACAGCACGTTACAGGCGAGATGTTTGTCGTTCGAGACGCTGCGGCAGCCTTGTTCTGCTTTTGCACGCCGGTTTACAAAGGAGCTGGAGTTAGTGTGGAACTGTGCCTCTGGAACAAGTGAACATTTTTAGCTACGTTCCGAACATGGATCTATTTACACCTGTTAAGATTGGCGATCTTGAATTGCCGAACAGAATAATAATGTCGCCGCTCACGCGATGTAGGGCTGGCGACTCGCGTATCCCAAACGATCTAATGGCCGAATATTATCGCCAGCGCGCAAGCGCCGGACTGATAATTAGCGAAGCCACATCAGTCTCTCCGATGGGAGTCGGCTATCCAGGAACTCCCGGCATCTGGTCAAGCGAGATGGTGGACGGCTGGAGCAAGATTACTGAGACGGTTCATAGCGCCGGCGGTAGAATGATCCTACAGCTCTGGCATGTCGGGCGCATTTCAGATCCGATTTATTTAAACGGTGAGCTGCCTTTAGCCCCAAGCGCCATCCAACCAAAAGGTCATGTAAGTCTTGTCCGTCCCAAAAAAGACTTCGTTACTCCAAGGGCCTTATCGACTGAGGAGATTCCAGCCATCATCGAAGAATTCAGACAAGGTGCCGCAAACGCCAAGGCTGCAGGATTTGACGGAGTAGAAATTCACGGAGCAAACGGCTACCTGCTCGATCAGTTCTTGCAAGACTCCACTAATAAGCGAACCGATGAGTATGGCGGCTCAGTGGAAAGCCGAGCGAAGCTGCACTTAGAGGTTACCAAGGCGGTGCTGAGCGTCTGGCCGAAGACGCGGGTAGGGATGCATTTAGCCCCGAGAGGCGACGCACATGATATGGGAGATTCAAACCTTCGCGGCACGTTCCTCTATCTAGCCGAAGAACTCGGCAAACTCGGAATTGCCTTCATTTGCGCGAGAGAACATCTGGGTGAAGATCGCATCGGACCGGAGCTTAAGAAAGCCTTCGGCGGCGCTTACATTGTGAACGAGAATTTCGATTTCGAATCAGGGACAAAAGTCGTCCAGGACCAGGAAGCTGACGCGGTGGCTTACGGGAAGCTCTTTATTGCAAACCCGGATCTGCCCCGTAGATTTAAGGAGCGACTGCCGCTAAATCCACCTCGCCCAGATCTGTTTTATGGAGAGGGTCCGGAAGGTTACACCGATTATCCTTTCGCTTAAAAAAAGTGCTTAAACTCTCAAATTACCCCTTGAACTTTACGGGAAATAGGAGCATCATCCCGCGCTTAACGACAGAGGCTTCTAACTGTCGTGCTCAGATTTGGAATGGGTAGAAGGACAGTTATTGCCCTCTCCGCTGGTTTGCTTCGATTTGCGACTTGAGGAGAGGTGCGGTCACCTCAGTTCAACCACTACGTCCGGACTGTGTTCCCACAGTCCCTTACCCAACAGGTTCTACCATGAATCAACCCCAAGGTTCCGCAAGACCGACTCATCGCTTCGGCGGTATCGTTGCCCTCTTCGTGCTGACCGTGCTGTGCTTCGGCATTCGCACCGCGATCGATTCGCGCTCCCACAGGGGCTCGGATCCAAGCGAGTTCGCCGAGAGCCCACACCTCGTCTACGCCCGCTTGCTCGGCCGTTTCCAGAAGCTTCAGCATCTGCTCGAACGTATCGAGCAGGCCGAAGACTCGACGACACGGCAAGGGCACACCGAGGAGTACAACCGACTCGCCGGCAGCTACAACGAGCTGATGGAGTCGATGGCGTTCCCGTTCACGCAGAGATCGCACGTTCCTCCCGGCAGCCCTGGGCCGCTTCCGAGGTACGTTGCCCTACGCCAACAGCAGTAGGGCAGTTCAGCCGTCGAAAACAACAGCAGATGAGCCAGTCTCAACTGCGGGGTGAATTCCGAAGGAGGTATTCTTGAAGGATCCGTGTAACTGAGTGTTACCGCGCCCCACTATTTGAAAAGCTTAAGAAGAGGACACTGCCCTTTTACCTCAGGCGTCGAAGACTCCAAACACTCGTGCTTTCTCTATCTCAAAACTTCTTCCGCACCTTGGGCAATCGATAGTAAGCACCTGGTCGTCTTGATAAAGGTCCGCCAAAGTTTCTCGGTCGATAGATTGAAAGAATGGAAGCAATTTTTCTGCCGAGCAGTTACAGGCAAAGCGAAAGCCAGCCGTTCTCATTACTCGATGATCGAAATTCGTAATTTCGCCGATCACCTTTGCTGGGTCTGCTTGCTCAAACCACTCCTCGTCGTGCCCCGGAGTAGCAACAAGCATTGCGGCTTTGTCCGAGTTCTCAATGAAGGCCACCTTTACGGCCACCTGCTCACTCTGGCGGTAGAAATTTTCGACCATCGATTTGGTAGAAGCGTCGAGTCCCTGCACCAAACTCTTTGAGGCATCTCCTACTTCGCGCACTACCTGGGAGTGAAGGATGTATGAGTTGGTTGCTGCTACGTTTTCGTAGATTACGCGGCCGATCAAATAGCTCTCCGAGGAACTTCCCGTGAGAAAAATTGTATATGGCTCTTCTGATGGCAAGTGCACTGTCCAAGCAATAGTCTCACCTGCTGGCCTAGTAGTTAGGTGCATGGCGAGGCATGCGAGGTACCTCTTGAGCTGTTCGTCGTGCTCGGCCTCAATTTTAATCCCCATTTCCTTCGCATTTAAATAATAATCAATGAGATAGTCGCTCATGTCGCAATCGACGAGCAGGCAATCATATTTGCGAATGTAGCGGGAAATAACCCTTAGTTCGTTCATCGTGGCAGTCTCAATCAAAGCTGCAGAAACGAACAAGGAAAGAAACTAAAACTAATCTCAGTTTCATTGCAGGCTTTGAGCGGCGGGCTGACTTACGTACAGCCCGCCTGATAACGGGTGCGCTGCCCCTAAGCGTCAGAGTTTAAACTCTACGCGGTTGCAGCCATTCTCGATAATTATATACGGATTGCCGTCGGGGAATGTGAACAGTCGCCCTTGGCTGTCGTAGATTTCAACTATCGCTCGGCCAAATGAACAGCCCGTTTTGGCATAACGCCAAGTGGTGCATCGTCCATTGCCGGGACCAAAATCTCCTAATCCGGTTTCGCCGTTTACAGTAAGATGAGAATTGCAGGGGCTGGCGTGGATAATTAAGCCGCCCGGATTAAACTGACTTTCAGCTTTTGGCTTCCAAAGGAAATCAGTAATCATGCCGGCAGTCTCAGGAGCGGCAACTTCAATTGTTGAATAGCAGCTGTTGAGAAGAACTCCCAGGCATGGGTCCGGCGTCGGGACAACGCCGCCGGTTTCAATCATTGCTTCGGTGACGTTCTCTCCGGAAAGCGAGTAAAGGTGCCCGTAAACTCCTACGCCGCCTTCAGGAAATGTCGCTTGGCATTCAGTGTTTGAACCGGCTGGAACAAACAAGGCCCCGCCAGCGGTCATTTGCTTGAGCACGTTCAGAGCGTTGTTGTAGCGGAAGCCGGATTCTTCAGCGAGGGCGATGCCGTGAAGTTTAACAGCTTGTGCGTTGCCAGCTTCGATACCTTCAAGGCGTGTGATTACAACTGTGTCGGGTTTTCTTGCTTCGACGGAAACGCGCTCGGCAGTTCCGGCAGGAACTGGGTTCGAGATGCCGAGGGCATCAAGTACTGAACCGCAAAGCGAAAACAATTCAGGAGTGCTTAACTCCTGCCCGTTTGTGCTCGCTGAAGTGTTTGCAGAACTGTCTCCATTGCTACTGCCGGAACCGCAGGCAGCAACAGCGATTAAACCAAAGATAAGGGAAGTTAAAATAATTACTTTTTTCATGCGGGGGCACTGACTCTTAGCTATAACAAACTTAAACTATCCGCTAAATGTAGAACCTAACTGCGCCAGTCGTCCACGAAAAAAAGAAGTTATCAGTTCAATTAGTTAAGTGGGGCATGCCTGTGAATTGTCCAAGTTATGTTCCCTGGAGAAGGGGACCGATCAATGTCTATTGCTTGTTAGTAATATACTGGAGTCATCGAGGCGGGGGGGGAGGCTACCGGGTGTTTTTCATCTCCATTTCCAGAGGAGTGCTCAGGTGCGGCCTGGTTTACAATGCCAATGATTTCCTCATTTCCTCCGCCGTAGGCCGGTGCCACTTCTGGGAGCTTTTCCATCGTTTCAGTTGGTGAAGTGGCCGAAGTGTCTGGATTGTTTGACGCTGCGGTGTGTCCACTATCCGTGGCGCGGGCGATCTGGACTTGTTCGAGTGTTAATGCTTGGCTTGCGAGGAGAAAGGTATTCTCGGAATTAATTTTGACGAAGCCGATAGATGCAATCAGGGCAAGACCTAGAAGGGCAGTCATGCAGCTCCACTCGATAAGTGTAGCGCCACGCTCGTCGTGAATGCCCGTTTGTATTCCCAAAGGTAACCCCTGACTCTCTGGTGCAGCAAGTGCCGCGCTGCGCCCTCCTACTTCACAAGTCCGTTTTCGGCCTAAGTTTGCTTCATTTTTCATGCTAACCTCTTCTATATCCTACAATTGGTTACAGATTCTTACATCCCGTGCCTTCTTTCAGGCCGTATCTGAAGTAGTGCTGAAACTGCTAATTGCGACTTTTGCTCCGGCTGTTCTGCCCTCCGCGGGACAGATATCTGCGTCGAACTGACCGACGAATTCTCTCGCTCGACTGTGAAACTTTTTACCTTCCCGCTCGAGCCACTGTCGAATTTTAGGAACATCGTCAAGGAACACATTATCAAACTCGGTCCTGACAAATACGTTTGGAATGCTATGTGAATTGTTCATATTTTCGTCAGCAGCCTGCATCATTGAATCGACGTTTCTCGCTACCAAGTTCATCGAGCGGTCAAAGAATTCAGTATGTCTTAGATTTGTATAGACTAGTTTGTATCCGGCGCGTCCTAGCTGCACGGCGCCAGTTCGCTGTAGTTCAAACAGGATTGCTCTTGGCCCAACGCTACGGCTTATATTGCTTACAAGTTCCTCGAACTGCTCATACTGAAGCACTCGCGGTTTCCCGTCAGCGGTTCGATAACTCTCGTTCTGCGCCCAGAATCCGACGACACGTGTAATTATGTCTGGTTGGGTTTGAGGAGCGACAGTATCGTTGTGTATTTTCGCGGCGTCTTTGCGATGAACTCCGCAAACGGCGTAAATTCTGCTCACACTGACCTTTTCACCACGTTTCTGTATTTCTTCGACGGCGGCTTCGACTAGAGCAACCTTAAGCAAATCGATAAATCGCTGCAGCTTCTCACCGCGACGTATCCAGAAGCGTGCTATGGGGCGCAGCATCAACAGCAGGGATTTGTCTAAAGTGGTATCTGCTCCTCTCATAAAAGTATTATGCGATATTTTAACAAAATAGTCTCATGGTTATCTAAGAGCACTTCAGGGTTCGTAGTGCCGACATAAAATATCATAAAAGCAATAAGTTAGGAAATTCTTAGTCGTAAGGGCCTTCTTGGTTTGGCGAACTATTTTGCGAATATTTTACAAAATAGCGCACGCTCCGGCAGGATTGCGCATAACATTCGTGTGTCGCAGGAGGGCTCCAAAAGCGCTCCACGCGATTGTAAGCAGGGGAAGCGAGTGTATGAGCTGTATCCCTTTGCAGGAGAGAATCGGAGCGGTCACTGTTTGGCCGGGTATTTATTGGAGAGAGTGAAATGAAAAAGGTTCTAGTAATTGTTGCACTACTTATTTTTGTAATTGGCGAGGCGCAGGCCGAGGTATACGGACCCCCGGCTCCTGGTTCACTGTCGGGCTCAACGTCAACAGAGCAAGACGGGGAAGCTGCGGCACAAGACTGCGCGCGTAAACTTCCATCGCTCGGCGGATTTCTAAACGATCCTCTGTCTGCAATTCCAGATGATGCAAGCGTGAGCATTTTTACTGGCTCTAGCGGGGTCAGAGCTAACTTGGGTTGGAGATTTTACGAGTTCGACAAAGAGCCGAGTTACCTTTTGCCGGACTACTGCGAGGCTGGAGCCTCCGTTGGTTTAGGAAATCTCGATCTCACTGCGTATATTAGCGCTAACTGGGACTTAGGTGGAAACACCGCGGCTTCCGCTCGCCTGGATGTTCCAGCTGACGGTGGCGGTGCGACATTCGGTGCCGGCATAACCATTGGCCTAGGCTCTGGAGCCAACTAATCAACTTTAACAACAAACTAACTGCCCACAACCCATTAGGTGTCGCGCGAGCCATTGCCCCTTCCTTTCTCGCGCGGCACTTTTTACTTTCCGAGTTGATTCCTAAGTAGCGGGTTTAGTCTCCGGCGAAATCTCAACGAAAAGGATGTCAATACGATAGTTGTCATGACAACCAAATTGCTGTAGCGTGCTGTCATTGCATTGAGGAACGCAGCTAAGTGGCGAAACGCGAGACACTGGAATTGTCAGGAGAAGGAATCAGGTTGAGACCAATCGCTCGAAGCGATGGGACCTGGCTCAGTGCTCTCTATGGCACAAATGCGAACATGGCGATGATTCCCGGTGGAATTAGAGACGACGAAGAAAGTGCTCGTCATTTGGATCTGTTTCTAGCTCACTGGGATCAACACAAGATTGGCATGTGGATTATCGAGAAAGAGGACAGTGAGCATCCTGTCGGTTATGCCGGTCTGCGTTACATCGAGTTAGAGGGCACTTTACAGCTTGAGTTAGGTCTAATAATCGACAGGCTATTTTGGAGACAAGGCATCGGGTTCGCAGCTGTACAGTTGATTCTTAATTTTGTCGATACTTCGCGACCCGAGGAATGCACAGTAGCGCTGATAGAGCCCGCTAACATAGCTTCTCAAACCCTGCTAGCCCGATTTGGTTTTGTGTATCAGCGTGATGTCGAGTGTCGCGGAACAACCTCGCAGCTTTGGTGCCGCCACAACCGTCGTTAACACGAGTAGTTAATTGCTCGCACGTTCTTCGGGGAGAAAAGATGGATAGGTATAACGTCAACAAGAGCATTGCCCATTACATTAATGGCAACTCGATTTTACTTGGACTGTTAATGAAGCGTAAGCTGGATCCGCTCAGAATCACCTGGCAGCAGCTAGCCGTTTTGATGGCGTGCAGTGATGAAGGCGGTACTTGCACTGTCACGGAAATCGCCTCATTACTTGTTACGGACTTGCCTTCTGCGACGCGACTGGTTGACCGATTGAGCAAGAAGGGTTTTATTGCACGAAAAAGAAGCGAGTTAGATCGGCGTTCTGTTCTCTGCACCATTACCGCTGAGGGTCGAAAAATTCTTCGTCGGGGAGCAAGCGTTCGGGAGCAGGTTCTCAGCGCTTCACTTACCCCGCTTACAACCCACGAGCAGCAAACATTGCAGAAGCTGCTAACAAAATTGATGAGCCATCTTGAGCAAGCCTCCTCAGCAAACTAGAAAGTCCTATCCCCTTAGTCCGCGCCGCAAGCTTTTGCTGCTCGCTGTGGTCGCAGCTATTTGCTCAACACCTATGGCGTTGATTTTCGGCTCCATCATTTCGGGAGAAGGTTCGTTGGGGGCCGTAGGATTCATTTTGCTTCTTGTCACCTCGCCGTTCTCAATATTGCTGCTTGTTGCAGCATTTAGGACGCGACTTTCCGTCGACGAGCGCGGCTTGAATGCGAGGGGCACGGTCGGGATGTCTTCAGTTGGTGTGGCGTGGGATGAAATCCAAGCATTGCGACTGGAGCCGGGCTCTGAAGGAGCGATTCTTAAGGCGCCGCTCGAAGGCAAGGGATCGAAAATGATGAAGTTATTCGCCGGCGCAGCATTTCGCGGAGTGTCTTTGTATAGCCCCGAAGTGCAGCAGCTGATTACCGAGGGACGTTTTCTACCTTTGGAAGCGTTTACGTGGTGGTTTCAAAAGGGAGATTTGCGTAGCGCGATAGAAAAATACTGTCCCCGAGTTTTAACTGGGTCGGACACCGCATAGGTTATAAGTCACCGGCCCGGTTACTTCCGTCGTCAGTGTATTCATGAGAAGGCGCAGTAAGAGGTTCAAACCACGCACTTATAAGCTATCAATGGAATCACCCACATGACGACTAGTTCGATCTGCTACTAGCGGTAGTCATCTCGCCGCCAGTCGTCGCTCCAGTAGAACTCGCCAGTTCCGTCGTCCCACCTGCCGAACACGTGAAGTATGGCATTCGCCACGACGATCACGGTGACCAGGAAGCCGAGTTCGCAACTGTTAGCGCGCACCCAGGATTGCAGCTCCTCGACGTGGCCCAAGTAGTACCAAAGGGCCAGCAGGGCGAGGATGTGGACGAGACACAGTAGTTCCTTCATCTGAAGGGGGGTTGAGGGAGTCCTATTACTCCCCTAAAGCGTTTCAGTACTTTAAGGGAGTAATAATTAGCCCGACAAAAAACCGTTGTGCTCTTTTTACGCCTTTTCATGAGTACCGGACCACGGGCGTTCCGGTCGAACTACTGTAAACGAGCAGATCAAAGAACAAATTCGGATGGGCTGCGGATTTTAGTGGCTCACCTACTCTAGGTCAAACCTAGCGCAAAATTTTCGGCCATCACGTTTAGTTTGTTTTGCTAATTTGCTTTTTAAAAGCACCAAATAATCAAAGCGTCTCATAACACTACTGCGAGACGGCCGTACGGCTGGGCTATTTGAAGCAATGGGCTCGGGTACTTGGGAATCAACTTCCTCCTGTGGAGGGTTTTGAGGCCGTGTGGTCGGTGTTGCGTCCTTACCTGAGGGCTCACTGCCGGCCATTCGGTCGAACTAGCATGAAGAACTTGCTCATCGTTTTCTCTCTCCTTTCGCTTCTGGCCTGCGTCTCCTCGGAGGAGGTGGAGCAGCAGCAGCGTGAGGAGACCACGGGTGCGAGCGATCGCGCCGAGGCCACCACGTACTTCGTATATGATGATCCGTGGTTTCCGCTGATTCAGTGGACCGCGGAGGCTGACCCAGAAGGGCAGCCGACGCCTTCGGATGCGCCGGACGTTCACCCGACGCCCGACGAGACGCAGGATGAGAGCACCGAAATGCTCGAACTTCGCGAGCGTCTTCGTGAGCTTCTCGTTCGCAAGAGCGAGCTCGTTCGCCGTGTCGCCGATCTCGAGAAGATCATCAGGCGGCGTGAGGAGACTGGTCGTGTCGCCGGTCTCGACGTACTCGACGAACTCCAGCTGCAGTGGCTCAACCTCTGCATCCTGGAGATCGAGATCCTGAACCTCAGACTGGGAGGCTGAGGTCGAGGTACGTTACACTAGGGAATAACAAGGAGGTGTTGATTCCCAGGTAGTCGAGCGTGCTTGCGATGTACGGGACAGAATTATTGGGAGCTTCCGCGTCCACGTTTCGTGTATTTTCCGCGGGATTGAAACGAATTTAAATGTGCATTCTCCGGCTGCTTACGAATTTCGCGCCAGTATTCCTCACGTACGTCTTCGTCAATTTCGACGGTGTTAGGATAAAGAGAATCTCCTCCATCCTGGCGCGGACCCGATATCCAATATTTTTCTCCCGTTTCGTCATCGACGTAGTTGGCTTTATAACCAGTGCCGCTTAGAGACGAGAGTGAGCGACCGTCATAGTAAATAGTCCTCCCCGTCTTAGAAAAGGTGACGCGCCCGATTCTCGCAGACCCGGCGAGACCGTCTCCCTTGTACTCGATATACATTATCCGGGGTTTCATCTAACTAGTTTAAACCTAATTTGCTTAGCAGTTAATGGGAGCGGAAGGAAAAGGTGAAGCAGCCGTCCGTCTGTGGAAACAGCAAGTGGAGTTAGCTGTACTCAAGGTGAGAGTACGAATTGTGAAAAATTGGCTCCCCGGGACGGATTCGAACCGCCGACAAGGTGGTTAAC
>JAGRAN010000045.1 GCA_020434585.1 Bdellovibrionales bacterium | reverse complement strand
CCAGGGTGAGACTTTTTCCTGGTAAAGTAAGCTACTTAACTCGGCGAGAGCTAAAGTATTTGGTGTTTAGCTTCGATATCCGATATATTAAGTAGAGAAGCATGTGAGATTATCACACGGTGGCTAATCGGGAATGGATGTAATGCAAAAGGCGAAAGAGGAGCTGATCGGCCGCATGGTGCTGCCGGCGCTTCGCTATTGCCTGCGCAGCGGGGTGGCTTACAAGCGCCTCAATGAAATCATCAAGTCGGTGCTGATTCAGCTCGCCCAAGAAGAAATTAACGACTCGGGCGAAGAGGTAACACTCAGTCGCCTCAGCGTGATGACCGGAATTAACCGCCGCGACGTCACCAGGATCTATCGTGAGGGCAGCAAGCTCGCCGACCATGAGCCCGACCTGATGCAGCGGGTACTCAACCGCTGGGAGCAGCATCCGGACTTTCGCACAAAAGGCGGCCGCCCCAAAGTGCTAACGTACAAGTCGGAAGACAGTGAGTTCAATACGCTGGTGCGCATGGTTAGCAAGGATATGAACCCGGCGACGATGCTGTTTCAACTTGAGCGGCTGGGTATGGTCAAGCGTACAAGATTCGGCCTATCGCTGCTCAAGAGTCCAGTTATTTCCTTCAAAAAGGATCCCAAGCGAAGTTTGGATCTGCTGGCGCGAAATACGGTTTCACTGATCGAGTCACATGAGGAGAATCTCTTTGAGACGCATGAAGTGCGGAATCTCAATATTCGCACTGAGTACGACAATATCGTAAAAGCCGATATCCCTGCGATTCGTGCCTGGCTGCTCGAGCAGGGGCAGATTTTTCACCGGCGGGTGCGTGAATATCTCTCTGGTTTTGATAAAGACGTCAGTCCGAATTTGGACGGCGATGGCGGCGGCAAGGTGGTAGTCGCAGCGTTTAGCTGGACTGACGCAGTGGAAGTAAACACCACGGATGAGGCGGTTGGAGAACGTTGAATAGAATATAGCGACACAAGGTTAATTATATAGGTGAAGTAAATGAAAAGAGTTTGGTTTTTTAAAGCTAACTGTCTCCGGAACGAACAAGGCGGGGTCATTCTTGAAAGTGCGATTAAGCTCAGTTCAATCGCCCTAACGCTCGCATTAGTCATTCATTCCGACGTTAGACCGGCGGTTGAGCAAAGCTTTCGCACAGCGGCCTATTGCGCCCACGACTCTAATCAGTGCGTGGAGCAGTTAACGCTGCTCGATCGGCGCCGTGGGCCCGGTTCAACCTCTGATCCAGTAAACAACGTTCCAAGTTTGAACGAGGAGCCTGGAGGCGGTTCAGATCCGGCGAGCAATCCGCCAAGCGGCGATCCATCCGCTAATCCCGACGGCGGCACTCCTGGATACGAGCCAAGCACCAGCAATCCTCCCGGGCCCGGAAGCCGTACTCCCGGCGGCAATAATGAGGAAGTTACCGCACCTCCGCCAGGCAGCTGGGGAGATTCTGGAGGGACGGAATCCGGTCCGATGGACGATCCTCAGGTCCGTTCCGACGGCGGGAGCAGCGAACCGATTGGCGACGGCAACGGACACGGGATCGACGAAGTTCTCCCGGGAACCGGAAGTATCGAAGATCCGCACGATCCTTCCGACGGAACAACAAACGTCGGCAGCACAACTGAGCCGTCTGGTCTTGAAGGCGGAGTTCCGGGTCAGACTGATGGAGAGGTTTACTTCTGACGCTTTAACAACATTTGTTAGGTGTACGGATACGCACGTAGGAGAAGCTGTTAGGGCCCATCAGAGCATTTCCCAGGGTTCTGGTTTATTGCTTTCGATTCGCGCTAAAATAACTAGAAGGCACCAGGTCACCGAAAGATCTATGGCTTAATTTCTAAGCATTTAGCCGGTTTTGTCCGACTTGGAATGTAGGTTTTTTAAGCAAGCGCTGCCCGGTTTAGCAGAACCTGCTTGCAGGGGGATTTTTCGTTTTGTTCAGCCCGCCTTTTCAAAAGCGCGCCAATTGCTCCGAACGCGGTTCGACAATGATCGAGTACGCCGTCAAGGTTAGTACGTTGGCCGTTGCGCTGACTTTTGTGATCGGCAATGACGTTCGAGTCGCAGTCGACAACACTTTTGTTAACGCTGGTGAGTGCATGATCGGCGATACTGATCAATGCGCGGTTCAGTTGGCAATGCTGCCAAATCCCGGAAATCCTGGAGTTCCAGGAAACCCCGAAGGTTGGGACGGAAGCAACCCTGAACCGGTGCCTCAAGCACCCGGAAGTGGTGTTCCAGGAATGGAAGAAGCAAACGGTGGTCCGACTGGCATGGGTGCGGCGGGAAGTTCTACAGGCTCCGGCGAAGATCCCGGTCCAGGAAGTCAACCGAGTAGAAACGACGGCGGAAGTTCGGAGCCGACAAATTGCGGAGGTAATCCACTTTGCGGGGACGAAGTCGATCCATTCCCGACCGATCCCGGACAAGAGGGGTCTGATAGTCAAAACCCCGATATGCCCGCAAACAACGAAACTCAGCGCGATCCGTTCAACCCGGAAGTTGTGCTTAATCTGCCGATCGATGAACCTGCCTTCAGTGGACCTGTAATGTACTAACTAAGTACTACTCGCCTTCCACAAATTCCGGCGGAATATAATTCGGATCGTTCACTTCCGCTTCCGTTACGATGCGCGGGGGTGTTTGCAGTGCACGCTGAATGTCAGGCGGCAGCGGTGGGGGTGGTGCCTCAAGCTGTGCTTTTAAATCAGCCGGCAGCGGTGGAGGTGGTGCTTCAAGCTGGGCTTTTAAATCAGGCGGCAGAGGAGGCGGCGGGCTGTTGAGCTGCTTCCTAATGTCGTCCGGAATTGGCGGAGGCGGCGCCTCCAGCTGTTTGCGTAAATCGTCAGGTATGTTGTCGGGGATTTTGCCTGGGCCAGCCGTTACGACAGTTGGTGGATGATTGACTCCCGAGCTCGAGTCGCCGCGGGAAGTAAGCGCACCCCGAGAAGTGCTGCTCTTAGCTTCAACTGCTGAAGGCTGGGCGGGTTTGGAGGTGTCTTTTGAGCTGAACATGAAGTAGCTCAGCGCCCCGACTGCTATGAGGATAGGCACCAATTTGCTCGAACTATTACTAGCCAATCGCTCCTCCTGGTAGTTATTTAAGGCTGACTATAGCCTAACCCGAACTGGACACTTGCAAAAGAGTCGGGATTCCCCAATCGACGTTACATGTGTTTCAATAGGGACCTTGTTTTTAACTTTGCGCGATGAGTATGTAAATTGCGAATTCTTAGGTCAATTATCTTTGTGTTGCTGCCCCTGGCTTGGGTGCTGCAGGGCTGCGTCTCTCCGCCTCGGGACCTCAAACCGGCATTGCTAGACGAAGCTGAACTCGATGTCATCACCAATGTCGAAACAGCCCGGCGCTACGCTGGATTAGGCAGGCTTGATCTAGCTGAGCTATACCTGCGTCAGGCAATGGAGTCCTCCCCAGGTGAGTATCCGGCGATTTTAAACGACCTAGGTTTTGCGCTTGCTGGACAAGGCCGTTACCGGGAAGCGATTGAGTTTTACGAAAAAGCGCGGGAGCAGGAACCCACGAATCTGCTTATCGAGCAGAATCTGGCTCGGGCTTACTACGGAGCGGAGCGATACGTTGAAGCTCGTAGAGTTCTTGAAGATATTCTAGTGCAGCACTACGACCAGCGAATAATGACTCGTGCAGGAGAGAAGCCGAGAGAGTTGGCCCTGGGTGAAATTATCCCGCTTTATCGCGATCTCTCCAGCGTGTACTGGATGCTGGGCTATGAGGATGAGGCTTCGTGTTACTCTTCTTTCGCTGCGTTTTTTGATCCGACTGTTCAACAAATTGGCCAGCACTCGCGCACATTGATGGCGTCCGAGCTTATGCCGCTCTCGCTGCAAGTTCTGGGCGGAAAGGTAAAAGAGGACCGCGAGCGGGCCCAACCCTCGATGCTGCTCGATTATGGACTGGCACTGGCGGCTGTTGGCAACTACAATACTGCTGAACAAGCATTAGCAAAATTGCTTGCCATGCCCCAGTCGACCTCAGCCGAGCGTCGCGAAGCAAAGATTTTTCTGGCAGTCTTGTCAGGTATGACCGCGCGCGAAGGTACATCCGGCAGGCTCCTGCAGGAAGTCATCGATGAGAATCCCGAAGTGTGCGAAAAAGTAGTTGCCGCCGAGGCCGTGCACTGGCCAACGCAGCTTGTTGTAGAACGCCGCAGGCTTCTTAGAGATGAGTGCAGGAATGAAGTCGAACACAGCGCTGAAAAATCCAGCGAAGAACAGTCCAGAAACCTCTAACGATTTATCGCTGACATCCCACGAAGGCTCCGGCCGAATTCCTCCGCATGCGCTTGACGTTGAGCAGTCAGTTTTAGGCTCGATCTTAATTGACAATGAGTCCCTGAATGCGGCCTTGGAGATTCTGCTGCCAGACGACTTCTACCACGGCGCTCACCGAGTTATTTTTGAGACGATGATTGCTCTTAGCGAAGCGCTTGAGCCAATTGACGCAATGACACTGGCCCAGGCTCTTCGCGCGCGCTCGAATCTCGATGCGGTAGGAGGTATCGAGTATATCTCCCGTCTGATCGATATCGTGCCGACTGCTGCAAACACCGAGCATTACGCGCGGGTGATTAAAGAGCTTTCGCTGCGGCGCAAGCTGATTCACGCAGCTGCAGAAATTTCCAGTGAAGCGTTTGAAACTCGCGGCGACATTGACGGGTTCATCGATTCGGTCGAACAAAAAGTGTTTCGAGTATCTGAGTCGCGTATCAGACCTAGTTTTGTTCGCGTATCAGAAGTCGTTAACGATTCGATTAAGCAGATAGAGAAAAACTATTCGAGCAGCGAGCCGATCACTGGTGTCGCCACTGGCTTTTCCGACCTTGATCGAATTACATCCGGATTGCAGGGCTCTGACTTAATCATCCTTGCCGGCCGCCCGAGTATGGGTAAGACTTCGCTTGCGCTAAGCATTGCGCGTCATGTCGGGATGGTGAACGGCGGGACGTGCGCAGTGTTTAGTTTGGAAATGGCCAAGCAGCAGATTGTAATGCGACTGCTGTGCTCGGAAGCTCGCGTCAGTAACTCAAAAGTCCGCAGCGGTCAGCTGGCCGACAACGATTTCCCCCGCCTTGTTGATGCAGCATCAGAACTTTCAAAAGCCAATATCTTCATCGATGATACGCCGGCGATTTCCGTCCTGGAAATGCGAGCTAAGGCTCGGCGGCTCCATAAGGAGCACTCGCTTGATTTGATTGTTGTCGACTATCTCCAGCTGATGCGTTCCTCTGCGAGAAGGCATGAAAGGCGCGAGCAGGAAATCTCAGAAATCTCAGCCTCGCTCAAAGCTCTGGCCAAGGAATTGAATGTGCCGGTGATTGCCCTGTCTCAGCTTAACCGCGGAGTTGAAGCGCGAACAGATAAACGTCCGATGATGTCAGACTTGCGCGAATCCGGTGCGATTGAGCAAGACGCGGATATTATCTCGTTCGTTTATCGAGACGAAGTTTATCATCCAGACACACCAGACAAGGGGGTTGCGGAACTGATTATCGGCAAGCACCGAAACGGTCCGACGGGAATTATCCGCCTAGCGTTTCTTAATGAGTATACGCTGTTTGAGAATCTTGCCGACGAAGACGAATATGACTACTTGGGCGATGATTTGGTAATTGGGGATGACTTAGGAGACGAGGACGATCTAATTTAGTGATTAGTCGCGCCAGATAGTCTCCGAGGTAGACAAGTCCACCCAGCGGTCAACTCCCTTCCAGCCATCGGAAGAACCGTAGAGCCCGAAATCAGCCAAATGCGTTTCAGCTCCACTTTCGTGACTCAGGTAAATTGCATAGCTCATTTCACGGGTAGGACAGACGACAGCGGCTATGCGCTTAATACTGCTGCCGTTGCCATTTCCATTAGAGCCTGAGGAATTAGAATCGTCGTTTGCCGCAAGTGCGTGCTCTTCGACCTTTTCGAAAGCGCCCATAGTATAGGCAATCAGATCAGACGCGATGTGCACGTCCATTGATACCTGACGCTTCACTCCTTTTGGGGGAAGGCGTTTCATGATGACTTCGAGGCCAGCTCGTTCAACTGCATCTAGAAAGGCAAATTGGCGTGCGTCGTCCTCGTAAGGAACGAGGGTGTAGTAGCGGGCAATATCGGGAACCAGACCCGCAGTAACGCCAGCGACAAGCCGCGATAAATCGACTTTTCGCTCGAGTCTGCGCGTGGCTCGGTCGAGACCTGTTCCATCAATAAAGAGGCCCATTTTGCGTTTTACTTTACGCTTCAAAACGCCGCCCTTGAGCTTCTGAAAATCTTCTCGACCCATATTCGGTTTTAACTCCTCTAGGATAGTTACCACTCCTAGTTATGGAAAGTGAAGAGGCAGACGTAGCATGAAAGGGCAGCTGGGTCTAGTAAGGTTCTGAAATTACAAGAATTCTGATCCTAGCTACTTTACGACGATTGAGGCTCCAATCGGCAGCATATAGTAGATCGAGGATAAGTCAGCTCGAGACAGCCGCAGACCTCCCACATCCCTAGTCCATAACGGGCCGGAATGAATAGGAAATGTCGTGGTCGGATACAGCACATACTGGCCGAGGGCACCACGGCGATAACGCTGGCGGTCACCACTTTGCGGCACATTCATTCTTCTTTCCTTGAAATAGGAGTCGGGTGCATACCACAGTGGGCGCTTCTGTTTGTGTTGCAAGGCGTAAAGACCTTCCTTTAAATCGACAACGCCTTCGCCGTGAATTTCCTTGATTACAGTTTTGCCGCGGTTGAGCGTTAGTGTTTTTGATTCACGTTCAATTGCAAGCCAAGTTTCGTTCTCAGCGGGAGTGAATCCTACAGCTGGCGGGATAAAAGCGAAAACGAGACCGGGAGCTTCGTTGGTTTCCAGGCCCGGAACAGGATTGGTGATGATGATACTGGACGGAGCGGGAACTAGCTCGGGCACGGGAACGAACGGATGAATTACAGGAGCGGAGCTAGATAATTCCGGAATTGATTTGGTCAAAATGATACTGCCGCGTGCGGAGTAAAAATCGGCTTGAGGCATGAAGGCATGCATGCTGGGCTGCTGCACTTGCGCGCTCGGCAGTGCGCGACTTATAAGAATCGAACCATTAGTCGAAAAGGCTGGGGTCGTGTTTGACGCCTGACCTTGAGAAAAGCATGCTGTCAGTGCAAGGATGGCGCAGCACGCGACCGCGTTTCGAAGTATCATAGGGCCTCTAAATGGGTTGTTCACAAAGTAGTCAAATTCCTGACCCGTTGCGCCCTAGTTTACGGACCCGAGGGCAGGTCGACAAGAAAAGAATTTGCCGCCTGCTAGCTGTATGCCTGCTTGTCGCCGCGGTGGGTGGTTGCGGAGGCCGCAGCAGGCCCCGGCCAAGCCCGTATCACTCCCAGCATGATAATGCCGAACTGATGTCGCTGCTCTCGAGCCGTGCCCCAGTAGGCCTGGACAAACGCTGGGGCGGTGAGGTTATCAGCCGGCCGGAGATTGAGCAGTTCATTCGTCATTATACGAGCACCCGGCGAAAGTTCATGCAGCAGGCGCTTGAGCGAGCGCGATACTACCAGCCGGTAATTGAACCGATTTTGGAAAAGCATGGACTCCCCGCAGAGCTGAGCAGCGTTGCGCTTGTCGAAAGTGGATTCAATCCAATTGCGGAAAGCCCAAGCGGAGCTGTTGGGATGTGGCAGATGATGAAGCGCACTGCGAGGAGCGTCGGGTTGTCGGTGGGCTGGTTCGATGACGATCGCAAAGACGTCGAGAAATCAACCGAAGGAGCGGCCAGGTATCTGGTGCAGCTGTATAAGATGTTTGATAGCTGGCCCTTGGCGATTGCGGCATATAACGGCGGGATGACGCGGGTGCGCAATGCTGTGCGCGACGCCGGCACTCGCGATTTTTTCGTTCTCGCTGATCGCGGATATTTTCGCGAGGAAACCAAGGATTTCGTTCCGAAAGTTTACGCGGCCATGGTAATAATGGGTGCTCCCGAGCGTTATGGATTCGATTGAGGAATGAGTATGGCAAGTGAGCTGCAGCGCCTGCGAATTGGTAGTGGGTTTGATGTTCATGCTGTCTCGGATGGCAGCACGTTGCGGATTGGAGGCGTGGACGTCGAGTCGCCGTTTAGTCTGAGTGGACACTCAGATGCCGATGTCCTCCTGCATGCGATCGTCGATGCTCTGCTAGGTGCAAGTGCCCAAGGTGATATTGGCGCCTGGTTTCCTGATACCGATGCGCAGTGGAAGGGAGCTGACAGCGGAGCGCTGCTCCAGCAAGTTTGGCACAAGCTACAGACCGAGGGTTGGGAGCTGCTAAACGTTGACTGCGTAGTCGCGGCTCAGCGGCCAAAGCTGCGTCCTTACATCGATCGAATGCGTGAGCGCATAGCCGAACTGCTTAAGGTCGAACTGACAAGAGTTTCTGTAAAAGCGACCACCACAGAGAAACTCGGCTTCGTCGGGCGAGAAGAGGGGATTGCTGCCTCAGCCGCTGCTCTGATGTTAGCTCCGAAGTAGGCTGTTACAGCGAGAAGCTCTCTCCGGGTGCGAGCACAATGCACTCGACATCTTCGCCAGCTAGAACCTGTTTAAATTGTTCGGGAGTCCCACTCAGTAAGTCGAATGTGCTGTGATGAATCGGAATCACAGCCCGCGGTTTAATCAGCCTAACGGCATCAGCCGCTTGTTTTGGCCCCATTGTGAAGCGGTCGCCGATTGGCAGCAGGGCTACATCGGGGCGAAAGGTGCGGCCGATATATTCCATATCGGTGAAAAGGCAGGTGTCTCCAGCATGATAGATTGTCTTGCCGGAAGGCAGCTCAAGCACGACACCGCAAGCTTCTCCTGCGTAGTATGTGTTGCCGTCTGACGCGTCAAACGAACTGGAGTGAAATGCGTTGGTTAGCGATACTTTTAGCCCACCACTGCCCGGAATCTCCACAGTTCCGCCCTTATTCATCGGTTGTAGCTTAGAGTCGGCAACGCCTTCTTTCTTCATCAACATTGCCAGCTCCCAAATCGCGCAGACAGTGGACTGATTGGCTTTCGCGAGCGAGGCAGCGGAGGAAGCGTGATCTGAATGTCCGTGAGTCAGAGCGATTACGGAAATGCCTTCGGGCCGTTTGAGTTCGTTTGGGCAGAGCGGATTGCCTTCAAGCCAGGGATCGACTGCGACTGTTACGCTGTTAGCGGCTTCAACGAATATTGTGGAATGGCCAATGTATGTAATCTTATCGTTCATAGCGATCCTCCAAGTGACGTTAGGCTGCTTGTGGAATCAGCCGCGAGTGAGTCATCCAGCTTTACGGCAGCTTCGCGCCCCGAGCGTTTGATTGTAACCAATCCACGGGAAATTGCTAATACTACTGCAGGCAGCAGCTTATGTTCGCTTGTTATGATACGGGCAGTCAGGGAGGCCTCGGTATCGTCGGGAAGAATTGGCACGGCAGCTTGTGCGATAATAGGGCCGGAGTCCACCTCCTCTGATACGTAATGCACTGTGCAGCCCGCAAGCTTGGCTCCTGACTCCAGTGACTGGCGCTGAGCGTTCAAGCCTCTGAAAGCGGGAAGGAGCGAGGGATGAATATTAATTACTTTATCAGGGAAAACCTGAAGAAATTCCTTCGTCACGATCCTCATGAATCCGGCCAGCACAACCAAATCTGGTCGAAATTTTTTGACCGCGTCGGCCAGGACAGAGTTGAACTCCGCGCTGTTGAGTGCTTTGTGATTTCTAGGAACAGTGCAGGTAGGGATTCTGTGTTTATCGGCAATCTTTAAGCCGGCGGCGGAGGCTTTGTCGCTGACTACTGCGACGACTTTGGCTGGTCCGCCTGCGGCATCCAAACGCTCAATCAACGCACGCAGGTTTGAGCCGCGGCCCGAGATTAAAACCACTATTTTAAATGGCTCGCCTGCCATAATGTGATTTGGACGAATTCCTTTCAAAGACAATGCTTATTTTGTAGACTGATAATGCCTATTTGCGATGAAAGGAGCAATGTAATCGGTGAAAAAAGCAGATCTAATTCTTTTTGCAGTGCCACTCGTCCTGTGTCTGTCTACTCCAGCTTTCGCGGACTCTAGCGAGGAGTCAAAAGAAAGCAGCAACTTCAAGAAAACCGAAAGATTCTTACCGGGAGAAGAAGTCGTTACTCCGACAGGCAAGAAAATGAAAGTCTGGAGTACTGAGGGACCGGTCCCAGTCAGCAAAGCACCGGAACCATTTGATGACGATGCTCAGCTGCGCGACGTTCCTGTTGTAATTGATTACGACCGCGGTCGTTCAGAAAAGCGGCATCATGAGTCGCGGCCGCGACGCGAAGCTGCTGAGCACGAAGCGAATTAGACAATTTGCCGCCTCAAGTGGAGCGCATCGAATCATTCTTGCGGACGATTAACCGAGCTGCCGGAGCGGCTGCCGGCTGGCTATGCCTTTTGCTGGTGCTAGCCACGGTCGGCGACGTCTTCATGCGCTATTTATTTCATTCAGGTTCGGTAGCGGTGCAAGAGCTGGAGTGGCATTTATTTGCTCTCGTTTTTTTGTTCGGGGCAGGCTACTGCTACGACAGTGACTCGCACGTGCGAGTTGATATCTTTTACAGCAAGCTCAATGACCGCCGCAAAGCGTTGGTAAACCTTGCCGGCGATATCTTTTTCTTAATTCCGTTTTGCGATTTGGTGATTACCAAAAGCGTGCCGTTTGTGCTGCGCTCTTGGGAGATTCTTGAGGGGTCGCCTGATCCGGGCGGCCTGCCGCTGCGCTTTCTAATTAAAGCAGCCATTCCGCTCGGCTTTACTTTTTTGTACCTGAGTGCCCTGCGCAGCACGCTGTCCAATATAATTCTGCTGAAAAAGACCAGCGGGGCCGGCGATGACTGAATTTCTTCCGCTGCTGATGGTCGCAGCACTTTTTCTGCTGTTGTTTGCCGGATATCCGGTCGCCTTTACCTTAGGTGGTGTCGCTTTCGTTTTTGGTTGGATTGGACTTGAGCCGGGAATGTTTGGTCTGCTGCCTCAGCGAATTTGGGGCGTAATGACTAATTTTACGCTACTGGCTGTTCCGCTGTTTATCTTTATGGGGGTTGCGCTGGAGCGTTCAGGTCTGGCGGAAGAGCTCCTGGACGCGATGTCGCTGGTCTTCGGCAAGCTACGAGGCGGGCATGCCTACGCCATAGTTATTGCTGGTGCGCTGCTCGCTGCTAGTACGGGAATCGTTGGGGCAAGTGTTGTGACGATGGGGCTGATCTCGCTGCCTGTGATGCTGAAGAATAACTATCCTAAAACATTTTCCTGCGGAATTATTTGCGCCTCTGGAACCCTTGGACAAATTATCCCTCCCAGCATCGTGTTGATTTTACTTGGCGACATCATGGGAGTCTCCGTCGGCGAACTTTTCCTAGCGGCAGTTGTGCCGGGGCTGCTGCTCGTAGCGGGCTACCTTATCTATAGCGTCTTGTGGTGCTACACGAGCAAAGAAGGCGCTGCGTGTGCAGGGCAAGAAAGTCTTGGCGCAGGAGAGCTCGCCAAGAGGTTGTTTTCTGCGCTGCTGCCTCCAGGATTTTTAATTTGCGCGGTGCTTGGCTCCATTTTTTTTGGCATTGCTTCTCCGACTGAAGCAGCGGCCGTGGGTGCCTTTGGCGCGCTTCTGTTAACCGCGATTCACCGCAAGCTGAGTTACTCAACTCTGCGAGATATTATGGATACCACCGTTAAGCTGACTTCGATGGTTTTTATGATTTTACTCGGCGCGGCGGCGTTCGGTCTGGTGTTTCGGGGTCTGTACGGGGACGACTTGGTCACGGAGCTAGTTCTGGAGACCCAGGTAGGGAGTACCGGATTTTTGGTGGGTAGCATGCTGCTGCTGTTTGTCCTGGGGTGCTTTCTAGATTTTATTGAAATAGTTTTTATTGTCGTTCCGATCATGATGCCAATTGCGGCTGAGTTTGATTTTAATAATTTGTGGTTCGCGGTTGTAATCGCGCTTAATTTACAGATGTCGTTTCTTACGCCGCCGCTTGGCTTTGCGTTATTCTATTTACGGGGGGTTGCGCCGCCCGAAGTCTCCTGCTCTGATATTTACCGTGGAATAGTTCCGTTCGTGCTGATTCAGGCCCTTGTGCTGGCCGCCGTCGTGATTTTTCCAGAATTGGTTACCTGGCTGCCAGGTCAAATAGAGTAGGAGAGCGGAATTGTCTCGGCTGAGAGGGTTGCTCGAAAAATTTCGAGCCTTGATACATTTAGCGGGAGCCGCGCTGATTGTTGCAACTTACTGCGGCTTCTTTGACAGTTATCATTGGTCGCTTGATCTGTTGACACATTTTCGCCCGCAGTATCTCGTTGGACTAGTGTCGCTTGGGTTGGCCGCCTTGGTGGTGCGCTCGCGGCTTTTTGCAGTATTGCTCATGTTCCACGCAGGCTTAAACGCCGCGGTAATGTCGCCGTATTTTGAGAAACTTGAGGAACGCAGCGGTCAGCCTCAGGCCGAAGTGAAGCTGCTGCTATTTAATCTCAACCAACGCAATACGAATTACGACGCAGTTGTCGACTTTGTCAGGTCGGAGCAGCCCGACGTAGCTATTTTTATCGAAGTTGGAATCGAGTGGGATCAGCATCTGCGTCAGCTGACAAGTGATTTGCCGCAATTCGTCTCAGAGGCGCGAGATGATAATTTTGGCATTGCGCTCTATAGCAAATTGCCGCTGCTGAGTTCGAGGGTAGAGCTGGTAGGAGAGGTTCAGAGACCGACAATTTTTGCTGATTTGATGCTCGGCAGCAGTGAAATTACAGTGGTCGGGACGCATCCTGTGCCGCCAGGCTCGGAGCATAACTCCTATCTGCGAAACGATCATCTTAGCAAGCTAGCTGATGTGCTGCGCCAGCAGCGTAGGCCGATTCTGTTTGCCGGAGATATGAATATTACACCTTGGTCGTCGCACTATCGAGACTTTCTTGAGCGTAGTGGACTCCTCAATGCTGCGCGCGGTCGCTGGATACTTTGGACGTGGCCTTCGACAATACTGCCGCTGGCGATTCCCATCGATCACGTTTTAATTTCTACAGATTTCAATGTTAAAGGCATTCGCAAAGGACCTTCGCTCGGATCGGATCATTACCCGGTCATTGCGCAGTTGGAGCTAGTTCGTTAGAGCGCATAGCTCAAAATAAAGCTGACCGACTTTTTCCTGCAGGTCTTCGAGACTGCCGGAATTTTCAATAATGTAATCCGCTTTGGACGCTTTAAGCTGTGCGGGCAATTGGGCAGCCAATCGAGCCTTGGCGTTTTGAAGGGAAATGCCACGCAGTTGTGAGACGCGCTGCAGCGCCTGGTCTTCGGGGCAGGTTACGACCACAATCGCGAGAAACCCGTTGCCTTCCATTTGCGTTTCGAACAGCAGCGGCACTTCATAGACGTAGAGCGGGTAACCCTGCCGCATTGCGGCTTCGAATTTTGCTTGAGCAAGTTCTCTGATAGCTGGATGAGTAATCGCTTCGAGCTCTTGCCTGGCTGTTTTGTCGGCAAACACCAGTTCCGCAAGGGCGTCCCGTTTAAGCTTGCCGGAGGGATCTAATAGTTGTTCACCAAAACGCTCAACTATTTTACGCAAGGTCACTTGCCCCGGAAGGGTCACTTCCCGGGCCAAATCGTCTGCACTTAGGACATAAGCTCCGAGCTGTTCTAGCTGCTTCAGCACGGTCGACTTGCCGCTGCCCAGAGAGCCAGTTAAGGCTATTGCATTTTTACACCATTTCGGTTTCATTCTAGGCTTGCCCGAGTAGGTTAATCGAGAATTGGAGCTGGTATGCCAGTCGGTATTATATCAAGAAATTGGATAAAATCCTTAGGGAAAGGCGAAGACGCCGAACGAGAAATGACACACGACGACGAAAGTGATGCTGCGCCTGAAAATCAGCAAGACGCTGAGTCAGATGCTCAGTCAGAGCAGAATGCTGAAACCACGGCCTTAGATGCTGCTGACGAAGATGGAGCAGGAGATGACGAAGGCAGCTCAGAAGACGGTGATTCCCGTCCGTTTAGGCTCGGCGACAAACGCGGCCAGCAGCTTGGCAAGGACGAGACCGGCAGCAGCGATGAAGAGGACTACGATGAGGAAGACGAGGAAGAAGTTGTAGAGACCGAAGGGGAGGACGATCCTCTTGCTCCTGCCTACGATCTCGAACACGGTGAATTGCTGCTCGAAGATGTGGACCATGCTCAGGCGCAGCGCAAACCAGTTCGCTCCGAGATTAAGAGCGCAAAGGAATTCTTCTCAACCGAAATTCTATACCGCTTCGATGTTTTGGAGCCGGTGGTGCAAGAGTCGCTGAGCGGTTCTTATCGAATTGAATTGAAGGGCTTTCAGGGCGGAGTCTGGACGATGACAGTCGGCGAGGAAGTCGACGTAGTTAATCGGCGTGAAGATGCTGAAACGATCCTTTCGATGCAGCAAACGGATTTTTTGCAGCTGGTAAACGGAGATTTGAATCCGCAAATTGCGCTGCTGGCGCAGAAGGTAAAAGTCACCGGCGACATCGACAAGGCAATTGCGCTCCAATATTTGCTTGTTCCGGCCCTTGATTAGCCAAAAGAAGGCAAAGCGTTGTGTTGACTGAGGGAACTTCGTCTCCGGCTCCGGCTGCTGGCAGGAAGCCCGAGTGGCTTAAGCGTCCACCGGGCAGTGCGTCTGAAACGCGCGAACTAAAGCTTCTCCTGCGCAAAGCAAAGCTCAACACAGTTTGTGAAGAGGCCCGTTGTCCCAATATCAGCGAGTGCTTCTCGCGGGGAACTGCGACATTCATGATTCTCGGCGACGTGTGTACGCGCGGGTGCCGATTTTGTTCGGTCACTACTGGACGTCCTCATATGCCGGCCGTTGAGTTTGCTGCGGAGGGAGACCGCGTCGCGGAAGCTGCGCAGGCCCTGGGTCTTTCGCACGTTGTCGTAACTTCAGTCGCTCGCGATGATTTAGCTGACGGTGGAGCGTCGGGCTTTGCTGCGACCGTTGCGGCGATTCGCTCCAAGTTAGCCGGTGTAACAGTTGAAGTCCTGGTCCCGGATTTTAGAGGCAGCTTCGACTCGCTGCATCGAGTGCTGGATGCAGGGCCGGACGTCTTTAACCATAATCTGGAGACGGTCCCGCGGCTGTACCGCCGGGTTCGCCCGGGTGCGGTGTATAAGCGGTCGTTAGAGCTGCTAGCCGAAGCGAAGCGCTACTGCCCAGACGTGATTTCCAAAACTGGCGTTATGCTGGGACTGGGCGAACGACGCGAAGAGGTTCTCGAACTGCTTGATGACTGCCGCAGCTATCAGGTGGAAAGCTTTACGGCGGGTCAGTATATGCAGCCTACCCGCGGTCATCTGCCGGTGGAGGAGTATGTTTCCCCCCAAGAATTTGCATTAATCGAGTCCGAGGCTCACAAGCGCGGATTCACCCATGTGGCGGTTGGTCCGCTCGTTCGCAGCAGCTATCACGCAGATGAATTCATTACTAAATAAAAGCACGGGCGGTTCTTTCCGCATTGACGGTCTACCGCGCTATGTGTTGGGAGAAATCGCGCGCGCCGTTATTGAAGGCCGCAGTGCCGGCCAGGAAATCATCGACCTGAGTCAGATTAATCCCGGCAGCGGCGTGCCCGGTGCAGCCCTTGATCGCCTTGTTCAGTCTGCGCTGCGGCCGCACAGTCACCAATATTCTTCTTCTCAGGGTATTCGAAAGCTCCGTGAAACCTGTGCAGAATGGTACGAACGTGATTTTGGGGTGAAACTTGATCCCGGTGCGCAGATTGCTGCAACAATGGGAATCAAGGAAGGGCTAGGCCACTTGCTGCTGGCTACGGCTCGTCCCGGCGACACGGTGGTGCTGCCTACTCCGAGTTATCCTGTTCATTCTGCCGCGGTGTCGATTGCCAGCGCCGGTATGGTTGGTGTTTCCTTATTTGATCAGCCGCTGGATTCGCTTTCTCCGACTCTTGATGAAAACTCCAGCGGATTTTTCGAGCGTCTCGAACAGGCATGTGATCGGACCTGGCCGCGGCCGCATGCGGTGATTGTCAGCTTTCCACATAATCCGACTGCAGCTGTCGTTACTCCCGGATTTTTTGAGCGTCTTATTCGAACTGCCGAGCGCCACGATATTTTTGTAATTCATGATTTTGCTTACGCGGATCTTTTTCTCGACGATTACCGCCCGCCCAGCATCCTATCTGCTCCCGGAGCAATGGAACGAGCAGTCGAGTTTCGTTCTTTGTCGAAAAGTCACGGTCTAGCGGGATGGCGCATTGGATTTTGCGCTGGAAACGCGCGCTTGATTGATGCTTTGAAGCGATTGAAGAGCTACTTGGATTTTGGAATATTTCAGCCGCTGCAGCTCGGCGCTGTTGAGGCGATTCTTGATCAGGAGTTTGTCGAAGAGGTCCGTTCAAATTACGCCTCACGTCGGGACGTGATTGTCGGCGGGCTGCGCGAAATTGGCTGGGAGCTTGAGTCTCCCAAAGCAGGCGTTTTTGTCTGGGCTCGGCTGCCCGAATCGCTCCGCCAGCACGGAAGTTTGGAAGCTTCGCGAATTATGCTTGCAGAAGCTGGTGTCGCGGTTTGTCCTGGAGAGGGTTTTGATCCTTCGATGCAGGAATTCGTCAGATTTTCGCTTGGGGTGCCTGAGGCTAAGCTGCGCAAAGCTGTCGAGAACCTAGCGCGGCTGGGGGAATTGCAATGAAGAATTTCTATTTTGCCGCAGTTCTGCTGGTGCAAGCCGCAGTTTATGCAGGTTCGGCACTTGGTGCAGAAACGGAACAGTGTAAGGAAGCGCGTAAGGTAGTAAATGACGCCGGGCAAAATACCCGCGATAAGCAAGAGCTCCTGCGCACTTATCGAAAAGCGGTCAGCCTGTGTCCAAATTTTCTCGAAGCGCATTACAACATGGGCCTAGTTTTGCTCGAACTAGGAAATCTTAAGGACTCCCGTGCAGCTTTCCAGGCAGCTAATAGTGTGAAGGAAAATGTCGAAAGTTACATCGCGCTGGGAAATATCGCCTACCTTGATGGTGATAAACGGGAAGCAGAGCAGCAGTATCAGAAGGCTGTGCAGCTTGATGGAAAATCATATCAAGCTTACCTCGGACTCGGTGTTGCTTACGAAGCGCAGGCGCGTCTCGAAGATGCAAAGAAAGCACTTTCCCGGGCGCGCGAACTGAATCCTGAGGACTGGGCCTCCTATTACAACATTGGCGTGATCGAGCTGCGGCTAGGCAATATCTCCCAGGCTGGCGTGATGCTTAACGAAGCCTTGACCCGCAATAGAGATCGACCTGAAATTTATCGTGAGCTTGGCAGAGTTGGTTTACTAAGTTCGAATTTAACCGATGCGGCTGCTGCCCTTACGAAAGCTACGCTGCTCGACCCGAAGAACGCAGATGCTTGGGCGGACTTGGGTGCGGTGAGGGAGCGGCAAGGGCAGTTTCGCGATGCTGAAGATGCACTTAATCGAGCACTTGCAGTCAAAGCGGATCTAGTTCCGGCCCTCGTCAGTTTAGGGATTGTGCAGGTAAGGCGCGGGGATGTTGCAAAGGGCATTGACTATCTACAGAAGGCCGCGCAGCTTGACCCGAAGAGCGCAGAAGCCTTTGGAGCTCTCGGCTGGGCATATTTGAATATTGAAGATTTAGAAAAGGCCGAGAAGGCGCTTGCTACTGCGCTCAATTTGGACGAAAGTAGCGCCTTTGCCCACAACAACTTTGGAGTGCTGCTGCAGCTAAAAGGCGATGATGACGCTGCGGCTGAACAGTTCAAACGAGCCCGTCAATTAAATCCGGAATTGAAGGCAGCGGCAGCAAATTTGCAGAAATTAAGCGAGTAGTTAGGAGAAATGAGCAGCTACGAACCTCCCTGGAAGCGAACTCAGCGTTGCGGCGACGCCAGAGCTGAACATATAGGTCAGGAAGTCGTGCTTTGCGGCTGGGTCCGCAAGCGCCGTGATCACGGCGGACTTATCTTCGTCGATCTTGGAGATTATAGTGGAACTACTCAAGTTGTCTTCGTGCCGGAGCAGGCTGAAGCGTTTGCGACTGCTGAAGGACTGCGGTCAGAGTACGTCGTCGCAGTAAAGGGCAGCGTCAGGCAGCGGCCTGAGGGCACGGTTAATCGCTCGCTTGCGACAGGAGAAATCGAAGTGGTTGCAGCAGCGATTCAACTGCTGTCGGAAGCAGAGACTTCGCCGTTTTTGATTCAGGATGACATTGATGTAAACGAAGAGCTTCGACTGCGGCATCGTTTTCTCGATTTGCGCCGACCCGAAATGCAAAAAATATTGCGGCTGCGCCATAAAGTTTATCAGGCTGCTCGAAGCTTTCTCGACAACCGCGGATTTTGTGAAGTCGAAACCCCCGTCCTCACGAAAACTACTCCTGAGGGAGCGAGAGATTTTCTTGTACCCAGCCGCCTAAGTCAGGGCATGTTTTATGCTCTGCCTCAGTCGCCGCAGCTGTTTAAGCAGGTGCTGATGTGCTCGGGCGTTGACCGCTACTACCAGATTGTGCGCTGTTTTCGCGATGAGGACTTTCGCGCCAACCGACAGCCGGAATTCACGCAGATCGACATTGAAATGTCCTTTATTGACGAAAGCGATGTGTCGCAGATTGTCGAAGGACTTGTGGTAAAAGTTTGGAAAGATGCGGCGGGTATAGATGTAAGCACCCCGTTTATTCGCATGAGCTATCAGGATGCAATGAATCGCTTCGGCGTAGATGCTCCTGATATGCGCTTTGGACTCGAACTGCGCGATGTCTCGGAGCTGTTTAGAGAAAGCTCGTTTAACGTGTTTAGGAAAGTCGTTGAGAGCGGCGGAGTTGTTAAAGGCCTGCGCTTTCCGGGCGGCGCTGCGATGTCGCGTAAAGAAACGGACGACCTAGAAGTGTTCGTCAAAAACTACGGCGCCGGCGGACTGGCTTGGATTAAGTGGGACGGCTCCGAGATTAAATCCCCGATCGCGAAATTCATCGATCAAGGTCTAGCCGAAGAGCTAGTAGCGAGGTTTGAGCTTGAAGACGGCGATATCGCTTTTCTTGTTGGCGATCGTTTCTCGCGAGCCTGCGCTGCATTAGGCGCGCTGCGCGTTCATCTAGCACGCCAGGCAGACATGATTGACGATTCAAAATTGGCGTTCGCCTGGGTCGACAACTTTCCGTTGTTTGAATACGACGAAGAGGCAAAGCGCTTTGTCGCGGTTCACCATCCCTTTACCTCTCCGCTAATGAAGGACGATGCTGATTTCGCGTTGCTCAAGACCGACCCGGCCAAGCTTAGCGCCCGAGCGTATGACTTGGTGCTTAACGGGCAGGAAATAGCAGGCGGCAGCATCAGAATTCACAGCCGAAATGTGCAGGAGCTGGTTTTCAAACATTTGGGCATTGGAGAAGAGGAAGCAAAGGGTAAGTTCGGCTTCCTACTTGATGCACTCTCGTTTGGAGCACCTCCGCATGGCGGAATTGCCTTCGGTCTTGACCGAATGGTGATGCTGCTGACAGGCACAGATTCCATTCGAGACGTGATTGCGTTCCCGAAAGCTCACAGTGGAATGGATTTGATGGTTGGAGCGCCGACTATGGTAGATGCACAGCAGCTCGCGGAATTGGGAGTTAAGCTGACATCGCCGGCGGAAAAGAAGGCTTAATCGTCGTCGTCTTCGGCTTCTTCTTCTTCCTCTTCATCCTCGTCTTCGTCATCATCATCTTCGTCTTCATCGTCGTCGAGGTCCATCATGTCCTCGTCTTCGTACTCCATGCCGTTGTCGCTGGCCGCGCGAGCTTGAAACCCAAATTCGTCGTCTTCATCGCCGAAGGCTGAAGGATCGATCTGCTCAAGTCCTTCTGAGAGGGCGTTGATTAGCGAAGCAAAAAATCCTGGGGTGCAGTCATGTTCCTCAAGCGCTGAGTCGATCGAGGTTTCGAGCACTTCAGCGAGTGCGTGATCTAGAGCATCTTGGTCTTCGCCGTATTTTTCCGAAAATTCTGACTCTAACTCGGAAAACGCTTCAACGAGGTCACTTAGCGCTTGGTCAATCTTGCTGATCGAGTTCGACATAATTTCCTTCGCAATTACGGTAGTGGATCAATTTATAGAATCATGCTTTCCTGTGCACTCAAGTCCTGCGAGCGACCGGAAATGATTGCAGATTATCGCAAGCTCTTGTCAAGTCAACATTTTTGTCAGTCATTAGGTATTTCTGCATTGAAAAACTTAATAAATAGTATTTGTTTAGCTTTTTTGGTGCCAGCCTGTTCTTTAATTCTCATTGGCTGCGGTGGAGGCTGGACGGCCACTGGCGGACCTAAACCGCTGGTGCAGCTCCCACTAACCACGGAGGTTAGCGATGATTTCGTTCCGCTGCGAGTTAACCAAATTGCAGTTATGCCGTTTGACGGGCAGGGAATTAATCGTCTGCCCAAGACTCAGGCCGATTCCGTTAACAGCAGCGTCGTTCAAGCTTTTCAGGTGTGGACGTCGCTTGAGCTAGCGAACGAGAAATCTCCAGATCAGACTCAGACCGCGATAAGTCAGGCTGGGCAGCTTGCTAAACCACTGTTTGAGAAAGCTGTTGCGCTGGGTTCTTCAACCGGCGCGCAGGGTGTAATATGCGGGACATTAAATATTTTCGATGAGTCCACCGGCAGTGCTTACGGAGCGATGGGCACTGCTCATGTGCAGTTTAAGCTCTGGCTAGTGGATGTTCGCAGCGGTGCTCCGCTTTGGACAGCCACTTTCAATAAAGGCGATGTGCCCCTGAATGAAAATCTGTTTCGGCTGAGAGATGCGGTCAACAAAGGTGTTAAATGGCGCGGCGCGCAACAGCTGCTGCAAGATGGTCTTAAGCTTGCAGCGACAGATCTTGAAGCGCTTCGGACTAAGTGAGCGCGCTCAATGCCGGTAGTTTTTGCGATAGTTCTGGGCTTGGTTCAAGCGCTGACTGAATTCCTGCCAGTCAGTTCTTCCGGTCATTTGGTGATATTTCAGCATTACCTTGCACCGCTAATGGGTGCAGCGCCTCCACCACTGGCTTTTGATGTATTCGTTCATACTGCAACCCTGCTGGCGACTGTTGTCTATCTTCGACGCGATATTTTGGGGATACTTGGTGGACTTTTTGGCAGTGGGCCTGAGGGGCAGCGCGCCCGCAGTCTCGCTTTGCTGATTATTCTAGGGAGTGTGCCCGCGGCGGCGGTTGGGCTTGGCTTGAAAGATCTGGTGGAGGAGGCATTTCATTCTAAAAATGTAGCTGCTATTGGATTTTTGATTACTAGCGCTTTTCTGCTGCTTGCTCACCGCAAGCAACTCTCGTCACCAGGACCTGATGATGATGGCTCCGCGGAGTCTCAGTTAAGCAGCCTTGATTGGGTAATCCCGTCCCTAGGTGCGGCTCTGCTGATCGGTGCAGCGCAGGCCCTGGCGATTACACCTGGAATCTCACGTTCGGGTTCGACGATTGCAGCCGCGCTCCTGCTCGGTCTTCCGGCGATCAGTGCGATTCGGTTTTCGTTTCTGCTTTCCTTGCCGGCCATCGGGGGGGCAACTTTATTGGAAGGCAAGCACTTACTGGACCTGCCGTCGACCGATATCACCGCCTACGGGGCTGGCTTCTGCGCGAGCTTTTTTGCAGGCTTGCTTGCAATACGCATGCTGGTGCGTGTCACTAAGAACTCACGGCTGATTTACTTCGCTGCGTATACCGCTGCCCTGTCTCTGCTCGTTGCAGTTGTTTAGGCCGATTAGCCCCGTCCAATAAAGCCTCCGTCGCCCCTGTATCAATCAATTTTTCGTGGTGAGACTAGGGTAAATGTCGTACGATTACGAGGGGAACACTGTACTTTAAACAATCGACAAAAATACTACGAAATGGGTCAGGCAGTCCGAAAAAGAAAGCCGCTTCCGGTTAGAAAACAGTCCGTAACGCGCAGGCAACCGCAAAAGCCGGCTGATGTTAGCTTCACGCGCGAGGCGATTTCGCTCGGGCTCTTTGTTTGTGGCGTCTTCGTCGCTGTGTCGCTGTGGTCGCACTACAATTCGGCCAGTCTGGAGCCGGGTGAAAACGTCATGGGTATTGTCGGAGCGCTGGTCGCGGCCATTCTGACAAAACTTTTGGGTTGGTGCTCCTATGCAGTGGTCGTAGGTTTGGTGCTAATGGCACGCCGTGTATGGCAAGGAGTAGAAGACAGTTCCATCACTGTTTGGAGCAGCTTGCTCGCGGCACTCGGTTCGCTGATTATGGTTAGCGCCGCGGCAGCTTTTGTCTCAGTCCTGCTTGGCGCGGAGGGAGGCGGAGCAATTGGTGCGCATACTGCGTTTGTGCTCGTGCGCTACGTAAGTGAAGCGGGAACGCTTCTGCTTACACTGGCGGTGTTCTTTCTGGCTTTAAGCTTATCGACTGGTGTCGGTACTGCTGCTGTTCTAGCAGGACTGTCGGCGGCCTGGAGCTTCCTTGGTGCTATTGCAGTCGATACAGTCTATTTCTGCAGAGAGCTTTGCCGCGGAGCCGTCGTTCTTTTGGTTAAGTTAGGGCGGATAGGCGTAACGGCAGGTGCTGCCGCTGGTGCAGCATTGCTTCGGATGGGTTCGAGTGTCGGCGGTTGGATGGTCGATTTTTGGCTGGAGCGCAAAGAGCAGCGAATGCGCGAAGCATCCGAGCTTAAATCTGTTGAGGTGAAAACCCCAACTAAGCCGCGGTCGAAACCAAACAAGGCAGATGACAATTGGACGCTTGGAGAAGATTTAGATACCACGAGCACCCGCTCTAGCCGTACGCAGCCGTCTAGCTCCTCTGCGGAGGCCCCGCCGATTCGAGTCCTAAGGCAAGATATAAAAGTAGAAAAAACTACTAGCTCCAAGAAAAGTGACCTTGGTCGCAAGCGAGCTAAGGCTGTGCCTGAAGCAAAGTCTGCAGGCAAACCGAAACGCCGGTATGACCTTCCGCCTTTGGAACTTCTCGTCAAGGGTGACCCGAGTTCAGCTCATGCCCCTGATGACAAGACGCTAATCTCCAACTCTAAACGGCTGGAAAAGGCGCTGGCTGATTTTCGCGTTGGCGGAAACGTGGTTGAAGTTCAGCCAGGTCCGGTCATCACACTTTATCAGTTCCTGCCTGCCGCGGGAGTTAAGGTTCAGCGGATAATCAGCTTGGCCGACGATTTAGCGCTTACGTTGAGAGTCGCCAGTGTTCGGGTTTATGCCCCGGTTCCTGGAAAGGGCACGGTCGGAATCGAAGTTCCAAATGACAACCGCGAAATGGTTCGACTGCACGACGTCTTAGCCAGCGAAGAAATTCAGCAAACCAAAAGTGATTTAATGGTAGCGATTGGTAAGGACACTTTTGGCAATCCTTACGCCGCTAATTTGGCAAGAATGCCGCACTTGCTGATTGCTGGAGCTACCGGTACTGGTAAATCAGTATTCATCAATTCGCTGCTGCTTAGTTTGCTTTACCGCAATACCCCTGAAGACCTTAACTTCATCATGATCGATCCAAAGATGCTCGAGTTGAGTATTTACGAAGGGATTCCGCATTTGAAGGCCCCGGTCGTGACAAATCCAAAACGCGCGCGCGGTGTGCTGTGGTGGGCAGTGGAGGAGATGGAGCGTCGGTATAAGTTGATGAAGGACTTAGGTGTCCGAAACTTAGCCAGCTACAATAACCTAGCGCGCGGCGACGACGGAGAAAGTCGCAAGAAGTTTAAAAACGGCGAAACGGTTATCGAACTGCGTGATCGCGATATCGTCACTACCGGGGCAAACAGTACTCCGCTAACCGGGGTAGATGACAATCACGATGACGTCAAGACGCCGTCGCCTGGCGCGAAGCAGCTGGAAGTGCTGCCGCGAATTGTTATCGTCGTTGATGAGTTAGCCGATTTGATGCTGACGGTAGGCAGAGAGATCGAAGAGTTATTTACTCGCTTGGCGCAGAAGGCGCGGGCAGCGGGAATCCACCTCGTGCTTGCTACTCAGCGCCCTAGCGTAAACGTGATCACTGGCCTAATTAAAGCGAACTTTCCCGCCCGAGTCTCATTTAAAGTTGCCTCACGGATCGACTCCAGAACTGTATTGGATGACTCGGGAGCGGAGCGACTGCTCGGTGATGGTGACTTGTTGTATATGTCGCCGAACACGCGAGGGGTCGTGCGGCTCCATGGCGCATTCGTTTCTGACTCGGAAGTAACAGAAGTCGTGGCAGCACTTAAAGATCAAGGTCCGCCGGAATACGATGAAGCAATCGAGAAGATGATTGATGCAATCGAAAAGGGTGACGGCGGCTCCGCTTCCGGTGCTGGCGGCGATGAAGAATACGATCCGCTGTATGACGAAGCAGTCGCCCTAGTAGTTGAGAAGGGCAGTGCTTCTACTTCGATGGTTCAGCGCGCGTTTCGCATCGGCTACAACCGCGCAGCGCGAATCCTAGAAACAATGGAGCGGGATGGCGTTGTCGGGCCGGCAGATGGCTCCAGGCCGAGACAAATCTTAGCTCCCAATCACGAGATGCTTGCAGACTAAGAGTTCAGTATCTCTAGTTAAAATTTTTGCGCGGCAAAATCCCTCCAAGCCCCACAAAAAGCCATGAATATTATGCAACAAATCCCGCTTTCGGCTCCACAATAAATCGAAAGAGGGAAGCCTCGATATACGCGGCTTCCGTTGAAGAGTGGAGTGTATGGAGCGTGGACAGGGAAAATTTAAGCAGGTCGAGGCGACTAGAAGACCTGTGTGTTTCGCGGTGGATAGCACCTGATTTATGGGCGCATTTCACTGCATCGAACGGCGGTAGGGAGCCGATCGTTGTTAAAGTTGTTGGGCGGTTTGAAGATACTTGCCTTAAATTAGAAGAGTCTTTGCGGTCAATCGATGACGGCGAGCTTGTGTGTGTAATGCTGCACAGTTCTGTGGGGCGTGAACGCGGACAAAGCAGGTTCGACCATCGTCTCGTGATCGACAAGGCTGCATTTCTAAAACAGCGTTATATTAAATTCTGGCACGGAAAAGTCGACTACGGCGAGTACCAGCTTGAGCTTGGCTTCAGCTTTTACGCTGATCGAACGACGGTGCACATTCATACTGTGTCGTTCGGCAAGGGTCGAGAATGCAAGTGGCGCGGCCGCGGATTGATGTCGCGAACTTTTGCCAACATGGTTGAGCTGATTGAAGCCTATTACGGCGGACATGAGATCACCGCGGTAACCGTTAGCGGCGCCGGCGAGCACTGGTTTAGGAAATACTTCAAGGCAGAACGACTCGCAACTCAGATCGAGCGGCTCAAGGTCAAAGAGTACGTTTTTGTGGGCGACCACAATTCCGAAAATTTGATGCGAGGCAAAGTCAGCCGAAAGGCCGAATCGGGCAGCTTCGAATAGCATTACCCAGCTTTCCGTCTCAAGTGCATAGGTCAGGCTTTTATGCTATAGCCTGCTGTGGAAACTTGAGACCGGGAGGCGAGGTGAGGCTACTATCGCTACTTCTTGCAGCAATATTAGGCGTGTACGGCGGAGTCGAGGACGGAGCAGATCCGGCTGACTCCTTCGTTTGTCAGTCGGATCTACCCCCGGCTGATTACAAGGCCTTAATCGATTCAATTGAAGGGCGCTACGGCAGCGTTGCCGATGTTCGCGCGCACTTCATTCAGTATTCGTATTTCGCGGGACTGGATAAGGGTGAAAAAAGCTACGGTGACGTGAGTTTTCGCAAACCAGGCATGATGGATTGGCACTACAAGGGGCCGGAAGTTCAGCGCTTCATCTCTAACGGCACGACAATGTGGTTCCATCAACCTGAAGATAATCAGGTAACGGTTGCAGCGTTTACCAATTCATTTCAATCTGACTTGCCCGTATCTTTTCTGCTGGGACTCGGCAAGATTAGTAAGTCGTTTAAAGTCGAGCGCGCTTGTAAGGCTGCTGCCGGAACGGTCGTCGAACTCTCACCGCTTGAACAATCCGGAGATCTTCAGCGATTTAGGCTGCTGGTGCGTCCTGACGACTACGTTCCAATTGGAGCCCAGGTGCTCGATATCGGTGGCAACGAAACCAGCATCCGCCTTGCCGGCTTGTCACTTAACTCCGGTATTAAGGAAACTGAGTTCGAATTCAGTATTCCCAAAGGAGTTGACGTGATTGACCGCCGCAGCGGCGCGGAGTCGGGCGGGGAAATTAACGAGAAATCTCTGCTGCCGGAATTAAACTAAGCGATGTCGCAAAATCCTTCATCATCTGGTCTGAATATTGTCGGACAGAAGGCTAAAACGAGCACAGTTCCTGTTGTCTCCGCGAAAGAGTTCGCGGGCAATGCCAGTATTATCACCCTCGGTTGCTCTAAAAATCTCGTCGACTCTGAGGTAATGCTCGGCGCTCTGGCCTCGCGTGGATTTCAGTCAGTGCCTGACCCGGAGAACGCAGACATCATCGTCGTTAATACCTGCGCCTTTCTTGAATCTGCAGTCGAGGAAAGCATCGATCGTATTCTTGAAGTCAGTGAACTGAAAGCCCGCGGCAGATGTCGGCAGTTAGTAGTCGCGGGCTGTATGGTAGAGCGCTATCGTGAGCAGCTTGTTGCAGAGCTTCCTGAAGTTGACCAATTCATTTCAACCGACGAACTGCTGAAAGTCGGACAGTCAGCGGAAACTTCAGTCGAATGCTTCGATAAAGCGCGCCGCCCTTATTTTATCTATGACGAGAATGCGCCGCGGGTCAGATCAACCGGCAAGGCGTGGACCTACTTGAAAATTTCCGAAGGCTGCGATCGCCCCTGCACGTTTTGCATCATTCCAAAGATTCGCGGAAGCTTTCGCTCGCGTTCGATAGCATCGATAGAGGCAGAAGCTAGCTCGCTGCTGGCGGACGGAGTTCGCGAACTGAATCTAATCGCTCAGGACCTGACAGCATACGGCACTGACTTCGAAGGTGGTCGAGGCATTAAATCAGCATTGCCCGAACTCTTAAAGCGAATTGATGCCATTAATTCAGCAGAAGAATTTTGGGTGCGCTTGTTTTACGCCTATCCTGTTGGCACGACCGAGGCACTGATTAATCAGCTTACTGAGCTGCGAAATGTCTGCGCTTACCTCGATATTCCGCTTCAGCACATCAGTCACCCGGTTTTGAAGGCAATGCAGCGCCCGCTTGGCGAAAAAGGCACGCGCCGCCTAATTGAGATGATCCGCACTAAGGCACCACGGCTTGCGCTGCGCACGACTTTTATTGTCGGCTTTCCGGGTGAGACCGAGGAAGATGTTGCTGCACTGGAAGCCTTTGTGCGCGAGGGCCACTTTATGCACGTGGGGGTGTTTACGTATTCTCACGAGTCCGAGGCAGCAGCTGCAAAACTCGACGGTCAGCTCTCTGAGGAGCTTAAGCAGCAGCGGCGCGACAGAATCATGCTCGCGCAGCAAGAAGTGTTGAAGACCAAGCTTGAGAGCTTCGTTGGTAGTCGACAGAAAGTGCTCTTGCTTGGTGCGCACAGCGATACGGACTCGCTGCTCGTTGGCCGAACCGAATTTCAAGGTCCCGAAGCTGACGGAGAGACAATTATTAATGACGTTGCGGCCGAACTGGGAGAGCTCGACTGGAGTCAGCTAGGCGGTCGCTTTGCCGAGGTCGAAATCACCGAAATCGCTGGTTATGACCTAGTAGGTACTCTAGTAGGGCTTAGCTAGCACAGTGGCGGCTTTGTTAAAGCAGTTGATGCTCTACCAGGGTCTGATATAGCCCAGGCTGCTCGACGAGTGTGCGATGTTCGCCGCATTGTTCGATTGCACCTCTGCGAATAACCACAACTTTATCCGCGTGCTGCACCGTGCTGAGGCGGTGGGCGATGATTAGTGTGGTTCTGTTCTCCATTAGCCGCTCAAGTGCCTGCTGCACGAGCGCTTCGTTTTCGCTGTCCAGTGCGCTAGTCGCTTCGTCCAAGATAAGAAAGGACGGGTCTTTGAGCAGCGCACGGGCAATAGCTACTCGCTGACGCTGCCCGCCGCTTAACTGGACACCGCGCTCTCCAACCAGGGTGTTGTATTTTTCGGGGAGCGATTCAATGAAGTCCATGATGTTCGCTGCTTCAGCAGCAGCCGCAATATCCTGCATGGTAGCGTTTGGGCGGGCGTAGCGGATGTTGTCTGCAATTGAGACCGAGAAAACTTGCGGGTCTTGCGCGACCATTGAGATGTGTGAGCGCAGCTCTTCTAGCGAGAGGCTCTTAATATCTTGACCGGCGAATAATATTCTCCCGTGCTGGGGATCGTAGAATCTGGGAATCAGCGCTGCAATCGTACTTTTGCCCGACCCTGAAGGACCGACAAAGGCTACGGTTTGGCCAGCTTCGATGCTAAAGCTAATTTTGTTTAGAACAACTACGTCAGGCCTGCCCGGATAAGCGAAGGTCACATTATCAAACTCAACTGAGGCGGCAGCTCCGTTCGATAAATGGACTGGATTACCTGGAGAGACAATCCTGCTTGGGCGGTCTACCACTTCAAAAATGCGTTCCGCGGCTCCTACGGCCTGCATGAACTCGTCCCAGACTCCTGCTAAAAATCCGAAGGACGTTGCAACAATTACTCCGTAGAGTAGGAAGGCAGTTACGTCTCCAAGTGTTAACTGCTGGTCCACAATCAGCAAGCCGCCGTACCACAAGACGACAGCGATGCTGCTGTTCATCATAAAAACCATTGTCGAGGCGAAGATTGCTGCGAAGCGCGCCCGTGCAATCCCCAGCTGCAGAGCATCGTCGATCTTGCTGCCGTAGCGACTAGATTCACGCTCGGTCGTGGAAAAAATTCTTACCGTCCTGACAGCGCCGATGGTCTCCTCAGCGCTAGCTGAAGCTTGGCCGAATTCATGCTGCATTTCTTTCGATAGTTTTCTCAGCCTTCGGCCCCAGTAGATGGATGAGAGAACGACGAGCGGGATGAGCACGATAATAATAGTAGTTAGCTGCGGCGAGATGTAAAACATCAGCATTGTGCCGCCGAGCACCTGTATCGCGTAACGCAGCGCAACTGAGATATTGATCGTAACTGCGCGCTGAACGAGCTGAGTGTCGCTGGATAGTCTGCTCAGCAGGTCTCCAATCCGCGCAGAGTCGAAGTACGCGATATCCTGCTCGATGATCGCCTGAAATAACATTTTTCTAACCGCTGCGACCGCGCGGTAGCCGACCGCCTGAAAAGTATAGTGACGAATGTAAAAGAAGCCCGACTGAATTGCGAACAGCAGTATCAGTCCACCGGCAATCAGCGTGAGATCGTGTTCTAAGGATAAGCCGAGTTCGCCGTTTAGTATTTGGCGAATTAGATAGGGGAACAAAAGATTAATGCCGCTGGCAAAAACCAAAGCTATGAAGCCTAGCGCCAGAGTCCAGCGATAAGGGTACGCGAGCGCAAGCACTCGAGGCGCAATGCTGCGCAAGACTGCTGGATCGGCCTTGGTGCGGGTTTGGTTTTCTTCTCGTTTTCTCATCAAAATTCGGCAAATTGCTTAGTCCGGACTTTATAGCGAGGAATTGGTCGTTTGTCTGCGGCCGAGAAAAAAAGGGACCGTAGTTTACTAGGGTTTTGAGAGGAGCCGTTTCAGTAGAGCAGCAGTGGCTCCCGCGAGGCTGAGGAAAGAGTGCAGAGGGTTTTGTTTGCTCTGGCGGGGCTTGGTCTGCTTAGGGCTGCGTTCGGAGTGGGGTTGTGGGCGGGTGAAATATTTACGGCTGGCTATAGTTTCGTGCTTCTCGGGGGAGATTGCGAGCGGTATTCGGGTCTCTGGGTTAAGCAATTGCCAGAGTGGGCCGTGAGGGGGGAGGAGTTGCGGTGAGCTGTCTGCTGCCTGCAGTGAGGGGCTAAGTAGAGTATCTATCGTGTTAAACAGCTTCGAGTCGGAGAATTTTTCCGACGTGGGTAAGGCTAGCAAAAGATTCTTTGCAGAGGAAAGCGTGTTTGAGAGCAGAGATTGAAGTTCCTGGAGGATATCCTGCGAGGAGCTGTGGGTCTGAAGGAGAGTAAGCGCGGGAGACCGCTGCGATGTTGTAGTTAAAGAGATAGTGTGGCGTGGTGGTTCTAGCGCAAGAGTCATCAACTGGGCCAAAGAAGATGTAGCGCCTGGTTCAAGCAGTGAGTTTGAGATGTCCGCAGGTGAGGGCATCAGCCACGGCGGAAGAGCTCCGGAGCGGAGCGGAATTCTCGGTGCAATTGCGGCAGGTCCAGTCACTTTCCTCTAACGATTGTAGTTCTCCGCTAATCGTCGGCCGCTGCGAGAAAAAGTTGCGCGCAAAACTCCACCAGAATTCTAAACTAGGAGGTGTGGCCGCTATATCACCTGCCTCAAGGGGGAGCTCGCTGCGAACATTGCTGTGCGCTGCGAATGCTTCCCCCACGTCTTTGGCTCTCAAATAGAGCCGCACTTTAGAACCAGCACCTAAAGTGCAGAACGCGGCAGTTCTAGGCCGACTCGGAACCGGGTTCGATTCCATAGCCTTCCTCGAACGTACCGTCGGGGCGCTGTCCCTTGCGAAGCGCGATGCGGCCCTTCTCGTCGACGGAGTTGCCCTCGTCGTCGGAGAGGTAGGTCTCATCGGGGTCGAAGGGAATGTCGCATCCGGGAAGTACGCCAGGCGGACTTACGACAGTGTCGGCCGAGCGAGCCGGGTCGGGAGCGTTAGCTTCCTCTACGACACCATCGACTTTGACACCGCGCAGTGCAGTATCGGAAGTTCCGCTGCCCGAAGCATCCGCATCAGGATGTTCGTCAGCTTCGTCGATACTGACTAGGTCGTCCTCCTGAGGAGCAATCGGCGGCTTGATGACCGTCGATCCCGTAGCAGAGGAGCCGTCCTTCTTCGCCGGCTTAGTACCACCGTCCTTCGCCTTGGCGTCGGAGGCAGCAGCCGGTTTGGACTTGGCGAAGCTCACCTTGCGCAGCTGCTTTCTCGAGTGAAGCAGCAGAACGACCGCGAGCATGCCGGGAGCGGAGGAACGCATGTGCTTCCCGGCATCCGGATCGATCGACGCCGCAACCGTGGCAAACGCCTTGGCAGCGGTATCGTCCGGCAGACCGGCGGCGATGAGCATCGCGCAGTAGGGCGGATAGGCCATCGCCTGCAGACGCTCGAACGAGCCGTCTTCCTGCATGATGTACTCGATTGCAGGGAACACGTTCTCGAAAGCGTCGGCGAGACTGTCCGGCGATCGCCGAGAGTCCCACACAGCCTTGTGAGCTGCGGGTCCCTTACGACGAACTTCCTCGAACACGGCGACGAAGATAATCGCCTCCTTGTCCGCGGTGCTCTCGCGGGCCTTGGGTGCATTCTCCTTGGTGAACACCTTGCCGGGATGATCGGCGGTGCTCAGATAGAGCGTGCACTGCATGACCGAAGCGAGCATCAGCCGCAGCCGCACACGGTTCTTGTCACCGAGCGCTTCTGACAGCTTGCCATACTGCACTGCCTTGGCCGGCCAATCGAGCTTGTCGCTCAGAATCAGCACGGCGATGTAGGTGCAGTAGAAGATGACGAACAGCAGCGCGTCCTTGTGCTGCTCCTTGCCCTTTAGCTCGAGCGAGTCGAACCAGGCATCGAAGGCTGCGGGCGCCTTGTCGCCGTCAGGAATCTCACCCGACAGCGCCTTGATCGCCGAAGTACACAGACCCTTGGACGCCTTGAGCACCGAAGCGTGACGCTTGGCAATACCCGCGATTTCCTCGGGCTTGCCCTTGCGCTGCAGCAGAAGGCTGTCTGCCGCTGGAGCTTCGGACTGGGCAGCAGGTGGACCATCCCCCTGCGTAGACGAACTTGGAGCGGGAGTGTCCGGCGGCTTTGCGGCCGTGGACGCTTTCGCTCCTCCTTTGCCTCGCTTCCAAAAGGCGAGGCGCGACAAATCTACCATGCCAGGTCTCCTTGTATTGGTGGCATGACGATGTACGCGTTCGAACAGCATGCTCTGCCGTTCGTGGGGAACGTCCCCGATGCGATGTAATCCGGATACGGGCGGGCGCACGTGAGGTTTGGGAAAACCTTCTAATAGCGGCCGCACCTGGCGAGAGCAAAAAGCCCTAGGCAGGTGCGCCATACAAACTCAACGACCAGAAGCGCAAAGACCGGCAACTTAACCTTTACCTAAGCCGAGTATTTTTATCAAATTAGGTCCTAGGGGTACACCCGTAGCTGAGGAAGGAAAAACACGACAGGCTGACTGCGGTAGCCAGAGAAATAGGCATGTTGTCATTCGATGGTGACGATTAAATATTGAATTAATGGTTTAAGGGATTTTTTCACTGTATTGTTAATTGGTTACTAGATCGGCAAAGAGGGCCGTAAAACACAGCAATTGTGTCACTTATCCCATAACACCAATTGTGCACAATGATGCGCATGATCCTTGAAAAGCCTGTAGTAAGTAGAAAATTTTACATATGCCCCTGTGGAGCGCCTTCAAGCCTGCCCAAGGGTGTATGCTGCTCAGCTAGGTTTTTTCTTCAATCTCTCCTCTTCGGTCTGGCGTGATGCTTTGAGTGTCGTGCGCGGCGTTCACAGCATCACGCTGATGTGCAATCGCAAACTCTTGCGATGAACCCATCCCCCCCCGATCAGGAGAAGAACCTTGGTACAATTCGACAGTCAGTCGTGGTTTGCCAGCCACGAAGCGCAGGCCCTCGAAACGCTTGCGCTGTGGGTTGCGATGAACACGCATACCCTCAACCTGCCTGGGATCAATGATTTCCAGGCCGTGCTCGCTGCCGAGTTCGCCAACCTCGACATGGGTACGAAGCTCACGACGGAGATCGGCCGCGGCAATCACCTCGTGGTGACCAGCTCGGGTTTCGATCGCCGACGCAAGCGCAACACGCTGCTGGTCGGACACGCTGACACTGTGTTCCCCGACACTGGCTCGGAGCATCCCTTCCGAATCGAAGACGGCTGGGCCTACGGTCCGGGCGTTGCCGACGACAAGGGGTGCCTGCTCGTGATCCTGCTAGCGATGCGCGCGCTGCGGGAGCTCGGAGTCCTCGATCGGCTGCGGCTCGCCATCTACATCAACTCGCAGGAGGAGGATCCCGATCCGATTCCGGCCGAGCTGCTGATGATGTTCAAGCGCCGCTCAAGCGAAGTGCTGGTGTTCGAACCGGGTAGAGTCAGTCGCTCCGGCGACAACTCGCTCGACGACGGCATCATCACCGAGCGCAAGGGCCTGCTCAAGTTCACCATCAAGGTGGACGGAAGGCGTGCCCATGCCGGAAACGACCACGCGGAGGGCGTCAATGCCATCCACCAGTTGTCGCTGCTCATCCCGGCGCTGCAGGCCATCACCGATCACGATCGGGGTCTGACGGTGAACGTGGGTGAGATCGCCGGCGGCATCGGAACCAACGTGGTTCCCGGCAAGGCGTCCTGCTCGTTCGAAGTGCGTGCGCCTCGTGCGGAGTACTTCGACGAGGTCCGTGCTCGAATCCTCCAGATCTGCGTGCCGAGCATCCCGGGTGCACAGGTGACGGTTCATCCGATCGCCATCATCCCGCCGCTCGAGCAGACCGCGAAGTCGCTGGCCGTTTACGAACGGATGGCGGCGGCGCGCAGACTGGTCGGCCTCAATCCGGCGAAGATGGAACTCCAAGGTGGAGGCTCCGACGGCAACTTCCTTGCCGCTGCGGGTCTTCCGGTCATCGACGGGCTCGGTCCCTTCGGTGAGCACTTCCACAACCCTGACCTCGAGCGCCTGCGGCTCGACTCGATCGCGCCGAAGGTGGGTGCGCTCGTGCACTACCTGCTGGCAACGCTCGAAGGCTAGGGAAACGGGAACTTGGGTTTGCTTCGCATGCGGCGCCGGAAGATTGGCACTCTTCCGGCGCCGCGCGGTTTACGGCACAGCGGTGTGTTTGCATCGTTGGGCCTCAACCCAGCGTTAGTTACGAGCAGCATGCACACCGCAACTTTGACATGTGGATTTAATCTAATGCAGCGAAACCGCCTTAGTTAAACCCTTCTGCCGCACCTCCAATATTGGTGGAGTTTTGCTGAGGCTAATGCTCTCTGGTTGCAATTCCGAGACATTCTCGAAATTCATCGCGACACTCCTGTTGCGCTATTGATGCAGCCAGTTCAACTTTCTCAACGCAGGATGAATAACGCGTAGGCGGAAGTTCTCCACAGATTTGTATAGCGTCAAATAGATCTTCCCACACGTTCGTCCGGCATTCTTTGTACTTCAGCGCACAAAGCGCGATTTCTCGAAGTTGAGGTCCAGCGGGTTCTTCTTCTTGAATGGGGGAGGAACCTGCTTGATTGATTGCGTGAGAGTTTGTTGGAAGCAGGAACGTGAGCACTAAGAGCAAGGTTGGAATATATACAGAGCTTTTCATAACCTAATAACCTCCTGTCCGGAGAATTTCTCCGACAAATAAGTCTAAACATAGTTGGCTTACTGGAGCGCCCGACGCGTCTCCATTAGAGGTAGTAAGACTATTATGCTGTTTGCCCGAAGCTTGTTGTTATTAAATTTATGCGAATTGCGACAAAGCAGCCAAAGTGTGGAGGCTTAGAATTAAAGCTGCGATTATAGATAGTTAGCAGCTTACGCGGCTTATCTCGGTTCATGCCCCGCAATGGACTGTTCTGGTGCTTAGAAACAGCCCAATATGCACGAATTTCAATAGATTGAGGCGATCTCTACCAGCTGACAAACAGAAATGGTTCCCAGCCTAGGGGCTAGCCGTAGCTGCTGCTTGGCATGGGATCTGCAAATTAATTCGGAGTTAACCGTATGCTGCATCGGGCGAAAGTTACGGGGAGAGCGCCGGATTGATGCATCGGGGGGCGAGACAACAGTACTAAATCGATACTGCTACGTCTTGAAGTATGCGGGATGTGGTTCGCGATGGTCGCGAATCTAGCGTAGTGGAGTTGATACTGTGTTGTTGAACGTGTGGTTTCAAAGAAGCGCGGCAAGCCGCCTGGCGCTTATAATCTGCCTAATTTCATTTTTGGTTCCATGTGCTGCCACCGCACAGGTTTGGCAAACTGCGGCAAACAATCCGGGCAACGATACCTACTATCAACCTGAGTATCCCGTGGCGTTTGTCGGCGCAAAGATTGATGAAGATACGAGCGGCGGTAATATTGTCGGCAGGTATCATATCGGAACCGGCGTTCTGTCCGCTAACAACCCTGCCGCGGGGCATCATTTGTGGATCGTTCTGCCCGACGGTCAGGTCAAAAAGCTTTTTCCTCTCCCAGCTCATGAAGGGAGCGGATTAATTGAAACCCCAATTGGCGAACTCTACAAGGCCAGCGTTGTTGAACCGAACGTTTCAGAAGACGGAACGAAGCTCTATTTTAGCTACTTTCATGATGCAACTTTTGAACTGTACGGCGGAGGATACCAGAGCGGGGAAATCTCCTATAAAGGAGCGGACCTATATAGAATTGACCTGACAACGTTAATTAATGACCCAAACATCGATCCCTCTACTCTTCCGGTAATTCGCCTCACAGACCGGATCCTGAACGCCAACGGCCAGCAGAACACCGCCGACAAAAACAAACACGCAATGAATTTGAACTTGGCGACGAACACTGCACCGAACTATTGGGGCAATGTCTACATGCATGCGATAGAAATGCGCACTGTGCAGGGACTCAAACTAGTCTACGTGTCAGACGAGAGGCGTCTTGAGAACTCAAACACGAGCATGGCTAAGGCTAACCACAACTTTAACATGTACATTGCGGACATAAATTACGATGGTTCGCTCTCGAACCACAAACAGTTTCAATACTACACCACTACATCTGCGCTCAGCCCATTGCCGCTGCGAAACGGCCTTGCCTTTTCTTATCAGGCAAGCACTGAAGAAGGCCGCCTGTGGCATCTGCAAGGGATGGACTCGGAGGGGGCGTGGTATCCGATAGGCGGCTACGGCATCAACCCGGAGTTGATTCACCTTGGCTCGTTCTGTGTAAAAAGCAAGGGTGCGGATCAGGGTGATTACGTTATCTTTGACCGATACTACAATGCGAACAACGAGGGCTTCGGAAATATCTGGTCACAGGATATGACGAAGGTTGGGATCAATACCTACAAAAATAGCTCAGGTTGGGCTTTGATTCCGAAACAAGTTGGTGCCCGCAAAATCAGCACAGGGATTCCGGGGGGAGATGACCCATCGCCGAAGGTCAACGGTAAGTATATCGGTAAAATCACTTCCCCGCGCTGTGGTCGACCCGACGAGCTATACATGGCCTATACACCAACAAGTGCGAATGGGCGTCTGCCAGATGCGGATGGCAACAAGAATATCTATCACTCGTATATAGCGTATCGACCGAACTTGGAGCCGTTTCATCCACATGACCCAATTAATCCTTCGACAGAGTCGGGACTGAGGATTGTTGTCGATGACAGCTCGGATGCGTATACGCTGGTTTGGCCGACACCTATAGTCTCGTGGCAGCAGCGCACAAATGATGCGGAACAGCAGTACTCACCTGCAATCGCTGACTCAAGTAACGGCATAGTGCCGGGGATGCCGCACGCAAAAGTTGGCACTTCAGCCGTTTGGAACACCGACCGCAAACCGTTTGACTGTTATCTTGGCTCAAATGGAAATAATCCCTTCAGCCCGAACGATGCGCACTCCAATCCCAATCAGGAAAACGATCATCTTTACAAAAACTTCGATGCCCTGACTTATGTGCAAAATCAGAATAACTTCTGCGAATACCTCTCAGAAGATACTGTGCTCGGTATTGCAATCAACATGACAGGCAATAAGCCGGATTTAGCGCAGTACGATCCGGATTACGAAACTGACAACGGTGGCGAAGAGACTGCGATGTTGCTCGGTGTCTACAAAGTGCAGGATCAAATCGATCAGTCTTTCAGTGCTACGATCCCCGCCAATACGCCTTTTGAGTTTCACCTGATTGACCGCCGTTATGGATTGCGTCTGCTGGATGTGCGTAGTTGGCATAGTCTGCAGCCGCGCGAAACGAGGACGAACTGCGGGGGGTGTCACCAACACGAGCAGGGAGAGGGAATTGATTTCGCCGGAACCTACGCAGACCAGAACCCGGCGCAGGATATGGTCACTCAAACACAGTACGTCGACTATGATGCTAACTGTAATCCTGTGCTCTTAAGCTCCTCTGAAGCTGCGCGTTCAATCCCCGAGTGGAAGACTGATATTTGGCCGAAGTTTGACGCGAATTGCGGCGGCTGCCACAACTCTACCATTTCAAGTGATATTGACGCTCTGAACGCACTGACCTTTGACGATGAGGGCTCTGCATACGCAAAACTGAAAGACCGGAACTACGCTCACAGTGAGGCCGGTGCTTTAGGCAGCCCTGTCTTCTGGGCGGCGAGAGGCGAGCGTACAGACGGACGTGACAACAATTTGCCGAAATATCAGCCGAACTATGCCGCAAACGACTGGGGCTACTTCTTTAGCTCAATTCATGCCACTGACCCAGCACTATGCGACGGCAGCAGTCCAAGTGACGCTTCTTGGGTCCACGACCTCGGGGTTTGGATCGACAACAACATGCCGCGAAATAAAACAGGCCCATACAACGCTGACTTTGACCGCTATCATCCGACAGTTGACGGTGCTTTGACAGATTCTGGATGTGCACCGACTGAGCTTCGAGTTGGATACTGGGACAACAGTTCTTGGCCGGGAAGTGGACGTTACTTGACTTTAGATATCCTGCTTAATGGAACGTCTACCGGTGAGCCAATTACGAACCTGTCTAACGGTTCAACGCTGATAAACCTCGCCGGAATGAGCAGCAGTGATGTGCTGAAGGTTATCGTCACTGACTATGCGGGCAACCGCCAGATGTACGAGAAGTCCATCGATGGGCTGGTGATTGAATGTAACGCAGCACAAGGCGGTTCTTCGGGTTCGTCGTCCAGTTCTTCCTCTAGCTCGTCTTCGAGTTCGTCGTCGAGCAGTTCTTCGAGCTCTTCCAGCAGCTCAAGCAGCAGTTCGAGCAGCTCAACCGGGGGAGTAGGTTACATCGGCTCCGGAGCACCCCCTGTCCCGGTTGGTCCGGCGTACCTGTTGTGGAACAGCTACCTTGGCATGGACAACATCGTGGAGATGGTTTCTCGCGGCTCAAGTCCAGTAGAGGTTCATATCACTGTGCTTAGAAACAACGGTAGCGTTTTGCACCAGGGCGCATTGACGGTGCCGGCCTATGGACAGTACGACTTCGTCCTTAACACTATTCCGAATTTTCCCGCAGATGAATACGGATTAGTGAAACTGGATTGGACTGGGGATTTGGATGCGAGGATGTCAGCGTATCGAGCGAAAACCGTGCCTTCCGGCGGCGACGATTTTTCGTTCGGATTCACAATGCCTCTGGAGGCAAGCTTACGGGGTAAATCGGTTGTCGGATTTAACACTCATCAACCGAGCACGAACCCCGCGCACGCTAATTACCTCGTGTACAACTGGCTCAGTATTGTTAACCTTGACCAGAGCGCGGCAAAGCTATTTACCATTCAGCGCTTCGATATGTCCGGAAACTTCCTGTCGTCACAGGTGATAAGCGTTCCACCGCTTAGCCGCGTCGATACTGACGGCGGTCACGGTGAAGGTCCGGGAGTAGTGGGTACGAACGTAATCGTTCCCAGTGATTCGACTAGTCCATATAAGGCGCTACTTGTGCGCTACGGATCCAATGCGCCGGCGTCAGGCGTCCCGACGGACTATCTGTTCTCGTTCCCGCTTCGAGCAAGAATGCTCGGAATGACTGAACAGTGGGTGCCGATTTCTCGAGGTGCAGGCGGACAAAACTGGATCGAAATGATCAACATGCTTAACGTGTCTACAGTCGGCACTGTTACTTTCTACGATAATGCCGGGAATCAGTTGGGCACGCCGCTTGCAGTAAACCTAACACCGGGAGCGCAGTA